>JBPOHC010000247.1:0-18328 GCA_052035985.1 Myxococcota bacterium
CGACGACGTGGACGCGAAGCTCCGCGTACACGATGCGCTCTACGCGCGCGGCCGAACGACCGACGCGACCGAGCGGGCGCGCGAAGAGCTCGGCTGGCTGCTCGCGGTCATCGCGCGCGATCCTCCGACGCTCGACAGCACACGCATCGAGCGCTGGCTCGCGGAGCGCGAGCTCCTCGCGTGGGTGTCGGAGTTCCGCGCGCGGCTGCGCTGACCTCCCGCTCGCGCCCGGATGTTTCCGCCGCGCTCGGGAAGCTTCCGCCACGGCGCGATTCTGGCGGAATTTGCGGCACGGAACCCTCGCAGCCGTCTCCCGAGCGCCCTCCGTACGCCGTCCGAACGCGCGATTTCGGCAACGACTCGCTTCGCGCTTCGACCGGTCGCGCTTCTGGTCCGCGGCGGAAGCTTCGCGAGCGCGGCGGAACCTCTACGACGGTCGCGTCAGGTCTCCCTTTCGGACAGTGACGGCCACTTTGTAACGCCGAGAGCCTCTCGCGGCGTGGTCCGCAGTCGAGCGCGGACGATAGCGTTGCGCTGCGTCGCCCGACCACCCGCGACGCAGGAGAACACCATCTCGATGACCCAGAGAGACTACTCCGCCGAAGTGCTCGAAGAGACGCCCGCCAGAGCCACCAAGCTCCTCGCGGGCATCGGGCGATACTCCGAGGTGCGCACGCTGCTGGCCGCGAAGGGGCTCTCCGACGACGACCTCGTGCAGGGACGCGCGCTCCTCCTCGCCTGCCTCGCAGAGCCCACGGGCGCAGGCGCGGCGAACGACACCGAGAGCGCGCGCCGCCAGCGCGAGGCCGTCGCCGAGCTCGACGCGTGGGACGAGCCCAACTTCCCCCGCTTCTCGGCCGCGCTCGACAGGCTGCACCCTTCCGTGGGCGACGTGATCTTTCAGAACCTCAAAGCCTCGACGGGCCCCGACGCGGTGACCGGGATGGCGACCTTCGTCGTGCGCGTCGAGGGGCTGGTTCACGCGGCTCGCAGCGCCCGTGACGCGAAGGCCGCCAACGTCTCCGATGCGGTGAGCGCCGCTGCGAAGTCCTACGAGTCGATCGCTGTCGACGAGCGTCGCGCCGCGCTCACCCTGCTCGAGAAGCGCGGGCTCACCGCGGACGAGCGCGCTCGCCTCTCGTCGCTGGTGAACGTGGCGCTCGGTCCGACCGAGGTCGTGCCGCAGGCGAGCGAGGCCGAGGCCGCGAAGACCGAGCGACGGCGCGCGGCGTTGACCGCGCTGCGTCGGTGGCACGACGACTGGGCCGCGACGGCGCGCTCGACGATCCACAAGAAGCAGCACCTCATCGCGATGGGCCTCGCGAGCCGCAAGTCGCCGTCGCCCAGGGCGCCCGCGCCGACGCCTCCCGTCGGCTGACTCACGCGCAGCTCTCCCGGTCAGCGCACGGTGACGCTCGGGGATGAGCAGCGGAGCGCGACGGCGGAGATGTACGGGCTGTTCACGCGGCCGAAGGCGCTGCGTACGGCCGACGCGTTGCCGCCCGCCGAGTCGGGGCACACGTAGTTCGCGAGCGATCCGAGGGCGCGGCCGTAACTCGCCGTGCGCGTGACCGTGCGGGTGATCCGCCAGCCCGAAGCGGCGGAGCCCGTGACCGACCACGACGCGCACTCCCACGTCACCTGGCCGATCAGCGACGAGAACCAGTAGGGCGACACCCGGTGGATCACCGAGCCCGCGGGGCAGTCGAAGGTGTAGAGCGTCCCCGAGGCCAGGCCGATGGGGCCCGCGGTGCCCGCGGCGTCCCACGCGATGGAGTACGCGTAGGGCGCGGAGGCGGTGCTCTCGACGAGGCGCGGCCGCACGCACCGGAGCTGCCACTGGCTCTGGTAGTACCCGCTGTAGAGCCGCCCCGTGACCCCCGACGCGAAGGTGCCCGCGGGGCACGAGAGGTCGTAGGAGACGCCCGCGCCGGAGCCGTACGTGGGCGACGTGGCGCTGATCGCGTCGAGGCCCGCGAGGCCCGTGGGGCACCCCTCGTCGACGCGCCCGTCGCAGGTGTTGTCGCGTCCGTCGCAGACCTCGGTTCCGCGCACGCCGCAGGCGCCGCAGTTGGCGACGCTGCGCGCGAGGTCGGTCTCGCAGCCGTTCGAAACCACGCGGTCGCAGTCGCCGAAGCCCGCGTTGCAGGTCGCGAGCGTGCAGGCTCCCGCGGCGCACCCGGCGGTGCCGTTGGTGGCCGAGCACGCCCGTCCGCACGCGCCGCAGTTGGCGACGGCGCTCCGCGTGTCGACCTCGCAGCCGTTCGAGGGATTGCCGTCGCAGTCGGCGAAGCCCGTCTCGCAGCGCGCGCCGCAGACCCGCGCGTCGCAGGTCGAGACCGTGTGAGGGCGCAGCGGGCAGGGGTTGTTGCACATCCCGCAGTGCGAGGCCGACGCGCGCAGGTCGGTCTCGCAGCCGTTGGCGGCGTTGCCGTCGCAGTTGGCGAAGTCTCCGCCGCACGAGGCCACGGTGCACGCGCCCCCGGCGCACGCGGCGGTGCCGCCCGAGACGACGCAGAGGTTGCCGCAGCGTCCGCAGTGCTCGACGGTGCTGGTGAGGTCGGTCTCGCAGCCGTTCGAAGCGTCGCCGTCGCAGTCACCCCAGCCCGCGACGCAGCGGGAGCCGCAGCGCGCCGCGGCGCAGGTGGGCGTGGTGTTGGGGCGCGCGGGGCAGGCGTTGTCACACGCGCCGCAGTGCGCGACGGAGGTCTGCACGTCGGCCTCGCAGCCGTTCGCCCCGTCGCCGTCGCAGTTGCCGAGGCCCGGCCTGCACGAGAAGCCGCACGCGCCCGACCCGCAGAGGATCGACTGCGCGCCCGGGGGCGTGGGGCACGCGTTGCCGCAGCGTCCGCACGCGGCGGGGTCGGCGTCGAGGTTGCGTTCGCAGCCGTTGGCGCCGTTGCCGTCGCAGTCGGCGTAGCCCGCGCTGCACGAGAACCCGCAGCGCCCCGCGGCGCACGCGACGGTGGCGTTCGAAACGTCGGGGCACGCGCTGCCGCAGCGTCCGCAGTTGCGCGCGTCGCCGTCGAGGCGCACCTCGCAGCCCGTGGCGATGTTGCCGTCGCAGTCGGCGTAGCCCGCGTTGCAGGTGTCGAGGGCGCAGCGCCCTGCGGCGCACGACGTGGTCGCGTTGGGGGCGTCGCAGCGCGTCCCGCAGGCGCCGCAGTTCGTGGTGTCACGCGTGAGGTCGGAGCACGCGTTGCGGCAGCAGCTCTCGCCCACCGAGCACCCGCGACGCTCGTTGCAGCCGGGGACGCACGCGCCCTCGGAGCAGATGGTCCGCACGGGGCACTCGTCGTCGGCGCTGCACTCGACGCACTGCCCTCGCGCGGTGTCGCAGCGGGAGACGGGGCCCGCTCCCGCGTCGTCGGCGCCGCGACGGCAGTCGACGTCGGTGGCGCAGCCGGTCTCGCAGGTGTTCCTCGTGGCGTCGCAGCGCTGTCCGCGGGGGCAGTCGTCGCTCGACGCGCAGCGCGCGCAGCGGCCCATCACGCAGCGGGGGAGCGACGGGTCGGTACACTCACGGTCGCTGGCGCAAGAAGGCGTCGCGTCGTCGTTGGTGTCGGGCTGCGCGTCGTTGGTGTCGGGCTGCGCGTCGTTGACGTCGGGCGCGTCGAGGTCGGTGATGACGTCGGGCGCGTCGAGGTCGGTGAGCACGTCGGGCGCGTCGAGGTCGGTGATGACATCGGGCGCCTTCGCGTCGGAGGGGGCGAGGTCGGGCGTCGCGTCGGGGGTGGGCTTCGGAGGCTGCGTCGAGCCCGGCGGGCCGTCGAAGCAGCCCGCGAAGAGGGGAGCGAGAAGAAGGAAGACGACGGAGCGTGGCGCCGTTCGGTGCATGCGGGGGGTCCTCGCGGCGATCGTACCGCATGCCGGTGCGACGCTGGACGACGCGAAGGGGCGGCCCCATGACCGTCCGCCGTGGGCGACCGTGACGGCCGCGCCAGGACGCCCTTGCGGCGCCCCCGCGCTCCCGTGATAGAGGGTCCGCGCCCGCACTCACGGAAGGAACCACACTCGAGATGAGCACCACGAAGACCTACGACGCGATCGTCATCGGCGGAGGACCCGGCGGCTATGTCGCGGGAATCCGCCTCGGGCAGCTCAAGCAGAAGACCCTCGTCATCGAGAAGGAGACCCTCGGCGGCGTGTGCCTCAACTGGGGCTGCATCCCGTCGAAGGCCCTCATCGCGGCGGCGAACTTCGTCGAGCGCGCGAAGCACGGCGCGGCCACCATGGGCATCACCGTCTCGGGCGTCGCCGTCGACTCCACGAAGATGCAGGCGTGGAAGAACGGCATCGTCAAGAAGCTCACCGGCGGCGTCGGACAGCTCCTCAAGGCCAACGGCGCCGAGACGCTCGTCGGCACGGCCCGCTTCGTCGACGCGAAGACCCTCGAGGTCACCACGGCCAACGGCGTCGAGCGCGTCACGGCCACCAGGGGGATCATCGTCGCCACGGGCTCGCGCCCCGTCGAGATCCCGGGCTTCAAGTACGACGGCAAGACGGTCATCTCCGCGAAGGAGGCCGTGAGCCTTGATCCGCTCCCGAAGCGCCTCGCCATCATCGGCGGCGGCATCATCGGGATGGAGCTCGGCGGCGTGTACTCGAAGCTCGGCGTCGAGGTCACGGTGATCGAGTTCCTGCCGCGCGTGCTCGCGGCGATGGACGAGGACCTCACGAAGCCCGTCACCAAGGCCATGGAGAAGGCCGGGGTGAAGTTCATCACCAACGCGAAGGCCACGGGCTACGCGACGCAGCCCGACGGGACGCTCCGCGTGTCGCTCGACGTGGGCGGCGCCGCGCAGACCGTCGACACCGACGTGGTGCTCGTCGCCGTGGGGATGCGCCCCAACTCCGAGAACCTCGGCCTCGACGCCGCGGGCGTGGCGCTCGACAAGCGCGGTCACCTCGTGATCGGCGACAAGTGCGAGACCAACGTCGCGGGCGTGTACGCCATCGGCGACGTCGCGGGCGGACCGTACCTCGCGCACAAGGCCAGCAAGGAGGGCGAGATCGCCGCCGAGGTCATCGCGGGTCACAAGAGCGCGCGCGACTGGAAGGCCATTCCGGCCGCGACCTTCACGCACCCCGAGATCGCGTCGGTGGGCCTCTTCGAACACGAGGCGAGGGCCAAGGGGCTCGACATCACCGTCGGGAAGTTCCCCTTCGCGGCGAGCGGGCGCGCGATGGCGGTGCTCGAGACCGACGGCTTCGTGAAGGTCATCGCCGAGCGCACCGGCAAGGACAAGAAGGACTCGAAGATCATCGGCGTCCACATCGTGGGCCCCGAGGCGAGCGACCTCATCTCCGAGGGCGCCCTCGCGCTCGAAATGGACGCCTACGTCGAGGACGTGGGCCTCACGATCCACCCGCACCCGACGCTCGGCGAGGCCATGATGGAGGCCGCGAAGGCCGCCATCGGCGAGGCCGTGCACATCATCAACAAGTAGTCGCGGGCGACGCCATCGTGACAAGCACCGGCGCGTGACCGCCGGAGAGCCAACACCAACGCAAGCGGTCGTCGCGGGCGTTTGCGTTGGCTCCTCGGCGCTCGCGCGCCGGTGCTTGTGATCTGGACTACGCCTCGTCGCGGATCTCTGCGATCGAGCGTCCGCGTCGATCGACGTCGCTCGCCCGCAGCGCGAGCACCGCGACGCCGCCGCGCGTGCGCACCGCGACGCGGAGCTGATCGTCGGCGGCGCCAGGCTCCCAGCGCACCTCGGTGCCTTCGCCCGAGATGAGGCCGTCGCCTTCCCACCGCGTGCTCGCGGCGTCGCTCACGCGCACCTGGACGCGCACGTAGCCTTCGCGACGCTCGACCGCGAGCGAGGCGTCGGGCGGCGCGTAGAGGGCCACCGTCTCGCTGCGTCGCGCGCGCTTCGGCGTCGTGTCGCGCCACTGATCGATCAGCGGCAGCGCGCGGTTGTGGGGCATGCGCAGCGCGTCGAGGCGACCCGCGTCGGGCGGCGGCGGATCGACCACGATGGGGCGGTCGACGCCCGCGTCACGGCCCGCATCGGGCGGCGGGGGATCGACCACGATGGGACGGTCGACGCCCACGTCACGGCCCGCATCGGGCGGCGGGGGATCGACGACGATGGGGCGGTCGACGCCCACGTCGAAGCCCGAATCGACGGGCACCGGATCGACCACCATGCGATCGATGGGCACGTCGATGCCCGCGTCGGGCGGCGGCGGATCGACCACGATGGGACGGTCGACGCCCACGTCGCGTCCTGCGTCGACGGGCGCGGGGTCGACGGCGATGATGTCGACGCCCGAGTCGATGGGGAGCGGATCGACGACCATCTGATCGGGCATCGCGTCGCTGGTGTCGCGTCCCACGTCGGCGGGGACGGGGTCGACGACGACGGTCGACGAGCACCCCGTGACGCCCGTGGCCCAGAGCGCGAGCGAGGCGCCGAGGGTCATCTGCTGCGCGAGCTGCACGAGTCCGCGCGGCATGCGGAGCTTGCGCGCGGGGCGCTGCGCGCGTCGAACGTGGTCGCTCATGTCGGCGTAGAGCGCGTCGAGGAGCACGTGCCACGCGCGGTCGGCGGACGCGATGCGGAGCCCGAGGAGCGCGGTCTCTCGCTCGACGGCGTCGTGGTCCGCGGGGTCGAGGCGCTCGGCCAGCGCGATGCACTCGTCGAGAAAATCCGCGGTCTCGGTTGCGATGCCGCGGGTGACGTCCTTCGCGCGGCGGGCCATCGCGGGGAGGCGTCGCGTCGGGTCGTCGTAGAAGAACTCGAGGAGCTTCATCGAGTAGCCGAGGCCCATGTAGCGGTTGGCCACGCCCTCGGGGTCGAAGTTGCGCTGACGGAAGGCCGTCGACGTGATGCGGAAGAGCAGCTCCACGCGCGGATCGTCGAGGTGGTAGTCCCACCCGAGGTGGCTGCCCGAGAGCGTGCCTCGCGTGGCGAGGTCGAGGTGCAGCGGCGTGCCGTGGTAGGGCTCCGCGCGGCAGAAGTTCACGGGGTGATCCGCGTGGTCGCGGATGAAGCGCACGTTCTCGCGCACGTCGGCGAGCGTCGCGTCGGGCTCGAAGACCAGGAGGTTGTAACAGACGAAGATCCCGGCATCGCGGCAGGCGTCGAGGGCGGTGTCGACGGCCTTCCATTGCTTGCCGCGGTTGAGGTCGCAGGCGCCGTGCTCCGAGGCGTTCTCGACGCCCACGTAGAGCCGCAGCACGCCGAGCGAGCGGAGCTCCTTCGCGAGCTCGGGGGTGACGGTCTCGGGGCGGCACTTGCCGATCATGGCCGCGCGTCCGACGCCGTACGCGTCGAGGCCCGCGCGGATGGCCCGCACGCGCTCTAGCGTGGCCTCGGGCTTGGGCAGGAGGAAGTTGTCGTCGTGGAAGCAGAAGATGCAGTCGCCTCCCGCGCCGTGCCACAGCGCGGCCATCTCGCGCGCCACGTTGGCGGGGCTGCGCGTACGCACGGTGCGTCCGCCGCCGTGGTCGCGCGCGTCGCGGTAGAACGACGTGATCGAGCAGTACGAGCACGATCCCCAGCAGCCGCGGCTCGCCATGATGGGCACGAACGCGATGCCCATGTGCTTCGTGTGCGAGCGGTAGCGGCGGGTGAAGGGCAGCGTGTCGAGCTCGTCGACGAGGCGCCTCCCCTCGGTGCGCATCGGGAGCCCGTCGGGGCCGCGGAGCGCGAGGCCCGCGACGCGCGCGAGGGGACGGTCGTCACGGAGCGCGGCCATGAGCTCCACGATGGTCTCTTCGCCGTCGTGGAGGACCACGGTGTCGACGCCGTAGCGCGGTGAGAGGGACTCCTTCCACGCGAGGGTGGGGTACTGCCCGCCCGCCGTGATGTGGCCCTCGAACCCGCTCGCGCGCAGCCTCGCCGAGAGCGCGAGGAACTCGTGCGCCCTGTGCTGGAACTGAATCCCGAGCCCCACGACGTCGGGCTTCGCGGCGAGGGTCTTCGCGACCACGTCTCCGCTCTCCGAGGGCTGGTTGAAGGGCACCACGGTGACCGCGTGACCGGCCTCCTCGGCCGCGGCGGCGATCATCCCGATCCCCAGGTTCTCTTCGAAGTCGGCGCCGATCAGTGCGAGACGCATAAGCTCTCTCCCTCCGTTCGAGTTCGAGGGAAGCGCCAGTGCAACGCCCCGACCACGCGAGGTTTCACGCTCCATCTGCGAACGCGCACACGAGGGCTTCCGCGCGTCGGGTGCGAGCAGGCACGCGATGCGTGAACACCTTGCGGTGAAGCGTTGAGATTGCGATTGAAGGGGAGGAGGGGGAGAGGCGCGAGGCGCCCGCGCGAGAGAGGCTCTACGCGGGCGCTCGGGGAGGAGGCGGGAGGTCAGTCCGCGCGGCGGCGGCGGTTGCGGCGCGCGAGGGCGAGGCCCACGAGGCCCATGCCGAGCGCGAGGCCCGCGTCGTTGGCGCTGTCGCCGCCGACGGTGCTGCAGCCGCAGCCGTTGCCCGTGAGGCTGAGGTTCGGCGTGGGGCCGCCGTCGTAGGGGAGGCCGCTGTCGACGTCGCCGTCGCTGGCGTCAGCGCCGCTGTCACCGGCGTCGGTGCCGCCGTCGCCGCGGGCGATGCAGATGCCGCGGGTGGTGTCGCAGACGGGCGTGGCGCCCGAGCAGTCGAGGTCCGAGGTGCAGGGAGCCACGTTGAAGCGCACGGTCGGGCCGGGGGTGCCGACCACGCCGCCGTCGACGCCGCCGTCGGGGTCGCCCGTGACGGGCGCGCCTGCGACGGTGTGCGGGCCGCGGGGGAGGTCCATCGTGGGCGTGTAGCGGAAGTTGCCGTCCATATCGACGGTGGCGCGTCCGACCTCGCGTCCGTCGATGATGATCACGACGGTGGTGCCGGGGGTGCCGACGCCGCGGATCTCAGGACGCTGCGAGGGCGTGCTGCCGCCTTCGGTGGGGCTGGTGATCGTGGGCACCGTGGCGATGCACATGCCCGCGGTGTCGCCCGTGGTCGAGCAGGTCGGGCGAGGCGCGGCGCAGTCGGTCGCGCTCGTGGGGCTGCACGCGCGGCAGGTGCGGGTGGTGCCGTCGCAGATGGGCGTGCGACCCGAGCAGTCGGTGTTGCTGGTGCACATGGTCCCCATGGAGACCGTGAAGCCGACGGGCATGCCCGTGGGGCCGACGGTGGTTCCAGGGCCGACGTTCGCCGCGGTCACGTTGTGCATGCCGGGGGTGAGGGGCATCGTGGGCGTGAACTCGAAGTTGCCCGCCGCGTCCGTGGGGGCCGTGCCGACGCGCATTCCGTCGATGTAGACCTCGACGGTGGAGCTCGGCGTGCCGGTGCCGCGCACGACGGGGCGATCGCCCGTGGTGCCGCCGTTCATGGGGCTGGTGATCGACGGCGGCGTCGCCACGCAGCGGCCCGAGGTGGCGCCGGTGCTGGAGCAGTACGGCGTCGAGGGCGTCGCGGTGCAGTCGGGGGAGCCCGCGCCGGCCGGGGCGCAGCCGCGGCACACGCGCATCGCGGTGTCGCAGATGGGCGTGGCGCCGGAGCACTCGGCGTTGGTGGTGCAGCCGACGGGCATGCCGACGGTGAAGCCCACGGGCGTGCCGCGCGGGCCGACGGTGGTGCCAGGGCCCACGTTGGCCGCGGCGACCGTGTGCATGCCGGGCGAGAGCGACATGGGCGGCGTGAACTCGAAGTTGCCGCTCGCGTCGGTCATCGCGGGGCCCACGTCGGCGCCGTCGATGAAGACCTCGACGGTGGAGCTCGCCGGGCCGGTGCCGCGGATGACGGGGCGATCGCTCGGCGTGGTGCTGCCGTTCATGGGGCTGGTGATCGTGGGCGGGGTCGCCACGCAGCGTCCGGCGGTCTCGCCGGTGCTCGAGCAGTAGGGGACCGCGCCGCCGCAGTCAGGCGAACCCGCGCCGGGCGGAGAGCATCCGCGGCACACGCCCGTGGCGGTGTTGCAGAAGGGCGTCGAGGCGGGGCAGTCGAGGTTCGTCGAGCAGCCGACGGTGAAGGTCACCGGCGTGCTGGTGGTGGTGCCGGCGCCGTTGGGCACGCTCGCGGTGGCCGTGTGCGGGCCGCTCGTGAGGGGCGTACGGCCCGTGGGCCACGGGAGGGTCCAGTTGCCCGAGGGGTCGGCGGTGACGGTGCCGACGGGCATCCCGTCGACGTTGACGGTCACGCGCTGGCCGGGGGTCGCGGTGCCCGAGATGGTGGGCGTCGAGCCGGTGCGTCCGCCCGCCATGGGCGTGGTGATCGCGGCGGCCGGGGTCACGCACGCGCCCGTCGTGGCGTTGCACGCCGTGGCGGGGGGGTTGGGGCAGTCGGTGGCCTGCGTGGCGACGCCGCACGCGCGGCACATCCGCGTGGTCGTGTCGCAGATGGGCGTGGCGCCCGAGCACTCGGCGTTTGTGGTGCAGCCGCCGCTGGGGACGCTGAACGACACCGGCGTGCCCGTGGGGCCGACGGTGGTTCCAGGGCCCACGTTGGCCGCGGTGACCGTGTGCATGCCGGGCGAGAGGGGCGAGGTCGGCGTGAACGAGAAGTTGCCCGAGGGATCGGTCATCGCGGTGCCCGCGGGGGTGCCGTCGATGATGACCTGCACGGTGCTGCTCGCGGGGCCGGTTCCGCGGATCGTCGGGGTGTTCGTGGGGGTGGTGCTGCCCATCGTGGGGCTGGTGATCGCGGGCGGCGAGGTGACGCACTGACCCGCGGTCGCGCCGGTGCCCGAGCAGAAGGGCGTCGAGGGCGTCGAGGCGCAGCTCGCGGAGCCCGCGCCGACGGGCGAGCAGGCGCGGCACATCCCGGAGGCGGTGTCGCAGATGGGCGTCGAGGGCGTCGAGGCGCAGTCGGCGTTGCTGCGGCAGCCGGTGCCCGAGAGGCCCTCGTAGGCGCCGATGTCGAGGGCGTTCATCACGGTGCGCGCCGCGACGCCGACGGTCGGGAAGGGCTGGCGCGGCGACGAAGCGGGGACGCCCGACACCATCGCGCCGGTCACGTCGGGGAACATCGGAGGCGTCGAGCCCTGATCGACGGGCGGCGCGCCCATGCGCGGCGTGAGGTCGGTGGCCGAGGTGAAGAGCGGGTCGGCCGCCACGACGGTGCGCGTGAGCGTCGAGGGGACGAACACGCCCATGCGGGCGAAGTTGGTGGATCCCTCGATGAGCGGGTCCGTCGCCGGGTTGAGCGAGATGCCGCCGCCCGCGACGGGCGAGTTCACCAGGTTGTTATAGAAATACATGCGAATCGTGCCGCGCGACGGCCCGATGCCGTTGAGCAGACGATTGGTCGATGCCGCGAGCAGCACCGTGTTGCTGTACATGTAGACAGCGGTGTTGGGCGTCCCCGCGGCGCTGGAGTCGATGCCGAAGACGATCGACTCGCTGGGGTTCGTCGCCGTCGGCGAGCGCTGGATCACGTTCGAGAGGAGGATGATCCGCGAGACGGGCGACTCGTTCTTGTAGTTGTGCTCGATGTCGATGTCGTAGGCGCCGCCGCGGAGGATGTGGTTGTACGCGATGAACGAGTGGTTCATGTGAACGCGGACGTTCTGACCACCGTTGGAGTCGCGGATGACGTTCCCCACGATGCGCGACGTGAGGCCGGCGAGGAAGACGTTGTGACCCGCGCGGGGCGACGAGCTGCCCGTGCCGTTCGCGTAGATCTCAGAGTTCTCGATGCTGAGCGACGCGCCCGTGTCCGACGTGATGCCGTTCTGGCTGTCGTGCACGACGATGTCGCGGAGCGCCACGTTGGTCGAGCGCTCCGTCACGCGGATGGCCGACGCGTTGTCGAGGGAGTTGCGGCCGTTGGTGAACTCCATGTTCTCCACGACCCAGTTGTTGGCGCCGACGCGGCCGTCGGGGCTGCTGAACTGGAAGAGCGCGCGGGGCCTGCCCGCGTCGCCGTCGAGCTCGAGGCCCGTGCCGTCGATCACCGGTCGGCCGCCGACGCCGCGGATGGTGATGGGGGCGTCGGCCGTGCCCGATTGTTCGATGCGGCACGCCTCGCGGTAGGTGCCAGGGTCGACCTGGATGACGTCTCCGGGTCGCAGCGTGATCGAGCTGTCTGAGAGCAGCGCGCAGGGGGAGCGTGAGCTCCGCGTCGGCCCGACGTTGTACGTGACCGCGAACGCGGACGACGCCGTCAGAACGATCGCAGCCGCCGTGGGAACGCCCACGAGCAGCCCCGACCTTCGAAGGATCTTGTGTCGCATGGAGCCTCTTGTAACCCGATGTTGAAATCGTTGGGAACATGGGGCAGAGCCGCGCACAGCGCTGCTGTTTTCTCGCGCCGTCACGGCAACCCGTGCAAGCGGGGACGATCTCCGCGATGTGTCTTCTTTCGCGAGGGGAGCGAGAGATTGTAGCGGAACCCGGGTTGGAGCTCTGGGGCCCTCCGGGGAGAAAACTCTGAAAGAACGCGACGGGGACTTCAGACCGTGATGCGGCGGTGCCAGGTGACCCACTCGACGGCGAGCAGGCACAGCGCGAGGGCGAGGAGGTACACCCAGACCTCGCGTCGAACGCCTGCGCGGCCGCGGATCGGCGCGGTGGCGCGGGTCGGTCCCACGGTGAGCGTCGCGCTCGGGCGGCAGTCGGATTCGCGCGCGTCGATGAGGTTCCCCGCGGCGAGGCGGTGCTCGTCTCCAGAGTGCACGCGGTAGAAGCCAGCCTCGGTTCCCATGAAGACCGCGCGCCCTTCGAACACCGAAGCCGCGAAGCGCGGGCCGTGGGGAGGCTCCACCGTGGCGCGCTCGACGCCCGCCGCCACGGGGACCCTCCAGACCTCCCCCGTGCGGAATGACGAGAGGTACGCCGGGTCCTCTCCCGTGAACCAGTCGATCGCGTTGAGGATCATCACGGGCCACGAGATCAGAAGCGCCACGTCGCTCTCGCGCACGTCGAAGGACATCAGCACGAAGCGCCCGCCGCGGCGCTCTCCCGCGATGAGCATCGGCCCCGCGACGCTCGACGCGATCACTCTGTCCGCGCCCGCCGGGGTGTACCGCACGATGCGTCCGACGTGTCCCTCTTCGAGGTCGCTCGCGAAGCGCACCACGGGGTGCGACTGCGCGACGTGTTCGAAGCGAAGCGCCGTGCCCGCAGGGGCCTGCGCGTAGCCCGGCGCGCGCTCCACCGGCGCGTCGGGGCCCTCGGGACGCAGCCAGATCACGCCCGTCCCCGGTGGAACGGGCGCCGTCACCTTGTCGAAGATCACCACGTCGAAGCGCCCGGTCAGGAGCCTCGCGGTCGCCTCCGCGGGCGTGGCCTCGACCACGTCGAGGTAGTCATCGAGGAGCAGCGCCGCTTCGAGGTATCGGTTCCCTTCGGTGACCGAGAGCACGCGCGCGCGACGGCGCTCGGGCAGCGTCGCGTAGGCCCTGTCATCCGCGGGGAGGTCGTCGCGCGATCCGTCTTCGAAGGTCACCCTCGCTTCGAGGGTCCCGTCTGCGCCCGTGCGGTCGGGCAGCACGCGCTGCACCGAGGCGCCGGGCTCGAGGGTGAGCCGCGACGTGTCGACGGGCGCGCCGTCGGCCGAGAGGGTGAGCTCCACGCGCTCGGCGCGATCGCTCCAGCTTCGAAGCTCGACGAGCACCTCGTAGCGCGACTTGTCGAGCGGATACCTCCGCGCCGCGAAGGCCGTGATCCCCACGTTTCGACCGCGCCGCCCGACCCCCACGAAGCGCAATGGAACGCGACCCAGACGCACCTCACCGCCCGCATCACGCGGCGGGTCATACGCGCCGTCGCCCACCACCACGAGCTCCGGCGAGGCTGCGCCGCGGAGCGCGTCGAGCCCGAAGCGCAGCGCCTTCGCGAGGTCCGCGCCCGTGTCTCTCGGGGCGTAGCTCCGGAGCGCGGCTTCGAGCTCCGCGGGGTCATCGGTCATCGGCGTGAGCGTGGTGACCTCGGCGTCCATCTGCGCGAGGAGCATGCGGTCGGCGGGGCCCATCTCTCGCACCATGCGCAGCACGGCGTCGCGGCCCTGACGCGCGCGCGTCCCCGGCACGTCGGTGGCCTTCATGCTCGCGCTGCCGTCGACGAGCACCACGATGGAGCGCCCCGCCGCCGCGGCTCCCTTGAGCCTCGGGTCGCCGAGGGCCGCGATGATGAGCCCGAAGAGCACGAGCTGGAGCAGCAGCGAGAGCAGCCGCTTGAGCATCGCGAAGAGGTTCGACGCGGGCTTCGGCTGGAGCACGCGCTCCCACAGCCGCGACGACGGGACGGGCACCCTGCGCCGACGGAGCTTGAGGAGATAGAGCACCACCACGGCGCCCGCCACGGCCGCGTAGAGCGGGCCGAGCGTCGAGAGCGGCAGGCCGAGGAGGTCCATTCAGCCCACCATCCCGACGCGTCGGAGGAGGCCGAGCACCTGCTCTTCGAAGGGCTCCGCGATGCTCGCGGCGACGTAGGGGACCTGTCGCTTCTTGCAGAAGCCCTCGACCTCGGCGCGCCACGCCGCGTGGGCCTCGCGGTACTTCTCCACGAGCGCGGGCGTGAGCGTGACCTCGCGCGTCTCCAGGGTCTCGACGTCGACGAGGGCCACGTCGCCGCTCGCGCCGGGGTCGGCCTCGCGGGGATCGACGACGTGGATCACCATGGGCTCGAACTTGAGGTACCGGATGGCGTTGATGCCGTGCTCGAAGCCCGCGGGGTCGTAGAGGTCCGAGATGATCACGGCGACGCCGCGGCGCTTGTTCTCCGCGGCGAACGCGCGGGCTGCATCCGCGAGCGCGGTCTGCCCCTCGGGCTTCGTCGCACGGAGGAACTCGAAGACCTTGAAGATCCGCCCCTTGCCGCGCGCCGGGGGCATGCGGCGCGTGACGGCGCTGCTCCACGCGATGAGGGCGACGCGGTCGAGGCTCGCGAGGCCCACGTAGGCCATCGCCGCGGCGAGCTTGCGCGCGTGGTCGAACTTCGAAGGGCTTCCCCAGGCCATCGAGGCCGAGCAGTCGAGGAGGATGTAGATCGCGAGGTCTTCTTCCTCTTCGAAGAGCTTGAGGAGCATGCGCTCGGTGCGGCCGTAGACCGCCCAGTCGAGCGCGCGGAGGTCGTCGCCGGGGCTGTACTCGCGGTGATCGACGAACTCGAGGCCCGAGCCCGATTTCTTCGTGCGGCGCTCGGCGCGGAGCCTTCCCCCGAAGACCCTGCGAGACACGACGGCGAGCCACTCGAGGCGGCGCTGAAAGGCCTCGTCGAAGAGGTCGTCGTCGCGCTTCGGTGCCGCGGGCTTCGCGCGTCGAAGAAGATCGAGCAGGCCCATCGGTGTGCTACGCGCTCGCGGGCTTCACGGCGCCGAGGATCTCTTCGAGCACCGCGTCGGTCTTCACGCCCTCGGCCTCGCCTTCGAAGTTGAGGATGATGCGGTGGCGCAGCGCGGGGAGCGTCGAGACGCGCACGTCGTCGGCGCTCGCGGCGAAGCGTCCGTCCATGAGCGCGCGGATCTTCGCGGCGAGGAGCACGGACTGGGCGCCGCGCGGTGACGCTCCGACGCGGACGTAGCGCTTGACGCCCGCGGTGGCGCCCTCGCCGTCGGGGTGCGTCGCCATGAGCACGCGCACGGCGAAGTCTTGAACGTGCCGCGCCACGGGGACCTCGCGCGCCAGCACGCGCAGCTCGAGGATGCGCGCGCGGGCGAGCACGGGCTTCACCTCGACCTCGGTTCCGCCCGTCGTGCGATCGAGGATCGAGTGAAGCTCCTCGCGCTTGGGGAAGGGCACGTTGAGCTTGAAGAAGAACCGATCGAGCTGCGCCTCGGGGAGCGGATAGGTCCCCTCCATTTCGAGGGGGTTCTGCGTCGCGAGGACGAAGAAGGGCTGGTCGAGGCTGTAGGTCTTCTTTGCGACGGTGACCGACTGCTCCTGCATGGCTTCGAGGAGCGCGCTCTGCGTCTTGGGGGTCGCGCGGTTGATCTCGTCGGCCAGCACGAGGCTCGCGAAGATGGGGCCCCGCTGAAACTCGAAGCGCTTGCCGCCGTGGTCGTCTTCGAGGAGCACCTGCGTGCCGAGGATGTCCGCGGGCATGAGGTCGGGCGTGAACTGCACGCGCGAGAAGGGCAGGTCGAGCGCGCGCCCGAGCGTCCGAACGAGCATCGTCTTGCCGAGACCGGGAACGCCTTCGAGCAGACAGTGACCGCCCGCGAGCAGGCACGTGAGCACGCCGTCGACCACGTCGTGATGGCCGACGATGACGCGTCCCACCTCGTCTCTCACGGCCTTGAGGTCGCGCTGAAAGGCCTTCACGGCCTCGGCGGGGATCTGTGCCTTGTCGCTCATCTACTGCTCGTCTCTCGGTCGGATCAGTTGAAAGTATCGCCGCACGTACGAGCGGTATCCCGCGGGCACCTCGCCCTGGTGGAGCACCTCCCTCGCGCGGTCCCAATACGGCGCGTAGACCGCGCGGTAGGGCGCGCTCGCGAAGCCATCTGCAGCGGCCGTGCGGATCACCTGCGACCTCGACGGACCGTTGCCCGACTGCTGCCCGTGCACCTGCACCGTCTGGTTGGTCTGCGCGGTCTGCGCGGCGCCTCCGCGCGCGTTCTCTTCGTGCCCGCTGCCTGCGCCGCCGCCCTGCGAGCTCTGCGCGTTTGCGGACTGCCCCTGCGTGACGTTCGCCATCGTGGCGCCGCCGGGCTGCGCGCCACCGGGCTGCGTTCCGCCGGGCTCGTTGCCGCCCTGCTGCGCCGTGGCGGGTTCACCCGCGCCGCCCTGCTGCGATCCCGCGGCGCCGCCGGGCTGACCGTTCGACCCCGAGAGCCCGTTGCCCTGCTGTCCGCTCTGTTGCCCGCCGCCCTGTTGCCCGCCGCCCTGCTGGCCGCCCTGCTGTCCGTTGCCCTGCTGTCCGCCCTGCTGACCGGCGCCTTGCGAGCGTTGTCCCGAGGCGGCGCGCGCGAAGCGGCTCACGCGCTGGCGCTGACGCTGGCCGTTCTGACCGTTCTGCTGTCGCATCTGCTCGCGCAGCTCTTCGAGCCGCTGGCGAAGCTCTTCGAGCGACTGCTGCGAGCGCTGCTCGTCCTCCATGCGCGAGAGGTGCTCGGCCCCACGCTGGAGGTCCTGCCCCGCCTGCTGCTGTCCGCCGTTGGCGTTCTGGAGGTCTCTCGCGGCCTGCGCGATCTCGCGTTGGAGGTGCTCGACCTGACGCCGTCGCTGCGCCTCGGCGTCGCTCTCGTGCGCGAGCCGCTCGGCCTCGCGCTGCCTGCGATGGAGGAGGTCTTGATCGCCCTGCGAGAGCGGGTGTTCGCGCTGTCGTCGCTGCATCTCCTCGACGTCGCGGCGGGCCTGTTCGAGCCTGCGCTGAAGCTCGGGGTCCGCGCGCTGCTCGCCCGCGCGCTGGAGGGCGCGCTCGAGCTCCTGCCGCTGCTGCTCCGAGAGCCGCTGCTCGCGACGGAGCTGCTCGGCGAGGCGCTGCATCTCTTCTCGCGCGCGCTGCGTGTCGCCCTGCTGGAGCGCTTGCGAGAGGGCGCGCGCCTCGGGGCTCTGCTCGCCCATGCGACGGCCCATGTCCGAGAGGCTCTCGCGCACACCGTCGCGGTCTTCTCGCGCGTTCTCATCGAGCGAGCGCTGGATCGCGGCGACGCGTCGATAGGCTTCGTTGCGGTCGAGGCGTCGGTGCTCGACGTCGTCGAGAAAGCGATCGAACTCGCGCAGCGTGTCGCGCGCCGCGGGCGTGGCGGCATCGCGCGCGAGCTCCCGCGAGAGGTCACGGAACGCGCGGAGGTCATCGTCGGCGAGCGCGAGCGTGTCGGGTGACGGGGCCGTCGCAGGGCGGCGCGTGGCGATCACCCTGGCGACGCGAAACTCCGCGACGCCGACGAGCGCGAGCACGGCCGAGAGGCCGAGGGCGACGCGGGCCTCCGTGGGCCACGTCCACGCGAGGGCCTCTTTCGGATCGAGGGCGCGCGTGCGGACCTGCGTGACGGCGTCTTCGATGGCGGCTTCCATCCACGGGGTCCGCGACTCCGCGGGCTGCGCGCGAAACTCGAGGGCCGACGAGAGCCGATCGTGGAGCCCGTAGTGCGCGTCGAGAATCTGCGCCGCGAGGAGCGTCGGGATGCGCCTCGCCGCAGCGATTCCGGCGCCGACGAAGGGCAGCGCGGCGGAGAGCACGAGGCCGATCCAGTCGGGGTGTGCGGAGAGGAGCCCGAGGCGTGCTGCAAGGAGGGTGAGGGTGGCGAGCGCGAGGCCCCAGACCGAGAGGTCGACGAAGCCGCGGAGGGCGCGGAGGGCGCGCATCCGTCGTCGCATGCGGTCGATCACAAGGGAGTCGGGCGCGTCGTTCACGGGGTCGGGGGGCGCCATCGAGTGGGTTCACCGATCGGTGGAGATGAGAGGCGTGGAGGCTGTGTGCGTGTGGGACGCGCGATGTCCCGTCGCGGTTTGGATGC
>JBPOHC010000533.1:0-4047 GCA_052035985.1 Myxococcota bacterium
GGGCGACGGGCGCGAGATCGAGTTCGACACGTTCAAGTTCGCCGACCACGCGATGCGTCCGGGCGACGCGGTGTGGGACCCCTTCAACCGCCTCACGCTGCGCAACACGGCTCCGTTCACCTGGGAGGTCGAGACGCCCGAAGGGCTCACGCACCACTTCGCGCCAGTGAAGGGCGGCGACGCGAAGGTCGCGAGGCTCACGCGCATCGCAGACCGCGCCGACAACGAGGTGCTCCTCACCTACGACCCGCGCGGCGCGCTCGACTACGCGCGCGACTCCGCGGGACGCATCGTCCGCTTCGAACACGACGCCGAGGGGCGACTGGTGCGCGTGTCGCTGCCGCATCCGTCGGTGGAGTCGTGGGTGACGCACACGCGCTTCGAGTACTCGCCCGAGGGTGAGCTCGTGGCGGTCACCGATCCGCTCGGCCACGCGGCGCGCTTCGAATACGCGGGCGAGCACCTCATGGTGCGCGAGACCGACCGCTGCGGCCTGTCGTTCTATTTCGGCTACGACGGCGCGGGAACCCACGCGCGCTGCGTCCGCACGTGGGGCGACGACGGCGTCTATGACCACGTGCTCTTCTACGACGCGAAGGCGCGCAAGACCGCGGTCACCGACTCGCTCGGCAACACCACGCTCTACGAGTTCAACGAGATCAACCTGCTCGTGAAGCGCACCGATCCCCTCGGCGGCGTGTGGTGCTACGAGCACGACGCGAGCGGGCGGAAGACCGCGGAGATCGATCCGCTCGGCGGCGCGACGCGTTGGGAGCACGACGTCTACGGCAACCGCGTCGGGCTCGAACAGCCTGACGGCGGAGCGTGGCGGATCGCCTGGAACGACGCGCACATGCCGAGCGAGATGGAGACCCCCGGCGGCGCGCGCTGGCGGTGGCAGTACGACGCGCTCGGATACCTCGTGGCGCTCACCGATCCAGGCGGCGGCACCGAGCGCTTCACCTGGCGTCGCGGCTTGCTCTCGTCGCACCGCGACCTCTGGGGCGCCGAGTCGACGCTCGCGCGCAACGGCGACGGAACGGTCTCTTCGGTGCGCCTCGGCGACGGGTCAGAGACCACGCTCACCTGGGACCGGCGCGGCAACCTCATCGCGCGCGTCGACCCCGGCGGCGGCGTCACGCGACACCGCTACGACGCCCGCGACTGCCTCATCGAGACCACCTCGGCGAGCGGAGAGACCACGCGCTTCGAACTCGACGCCGAGGGCGAGCTCCGCGGGCTGAGCTCCTCGACGCGCGCGCTGGTGATCTCGCGCGGACGCGGTCGACACGTCTCGGCGCAGCGTGAGGGCGACGTCACGGTTCGCTTCGAACACGACACCGAGGGGCGCCTCACCGCCGTGGTCAACGGCCTCGGAGAGCGTCACGAGTTCACCTACGACGCGTGCGGAAACGTGGCGCGCGAGCGACGCTTCGACGGCGCCGTGCGCGCGCACACCCGCGACGCGCTCGGACGCCTCACGCGGCTGGAGCACCCGTCAGGGCGTTGGACGACGTGGACCTACGACCCCGTCGGACGCGTCACCGTCGAGGCCCACTCCGACGGCACCGCGCGTCGCTTCGAGTACGACGCAGAGGGGCGCCTCTCGCGCGCGCTCGCAGGGGAGCACGCGGTGACCTTCGAACGCGACGTGACGGGCCGCGTGCTGGTCGAGCGGGCCGCAGACGTCGAGGTGCGATCGACCTACGACGTCGCAGGGCGCGCGCTCATGCAGAGCTCGTGGGGCGCGCGCGCGGTGGTGCGCCGAGACACCCTCGGGCTCCCGGCGACCTATGTCATTCACGGCGAGCGCGGCGACGAGCGAGCGCTGATCACCTGGGAGCGCGACCCTGGCGGCGCCGAGCGCGCGCGACGCGGTCCGGGCGCGGCGTCGCAGGGATGGGAGCGCGACCTGATGGGGCGCCCCGTTCACGCGTGGGAAGCGGCGGGCGATGTCGAGCTCGCGGCGCGCTCCATCCAGTGGCGAGGTGACGACCAGGTCGCAGCCATCCATGACGCGCATCACGGGCCGCGCTGGTTCGACCACGACGAGCGAGGCAGGCTCATTCGAGAGCGCGGCGGCGGCGGCGTGACGCGAGAGCGCGCCCACGACGACGCGGGCAATCCGTACCGCGGGCGAGACCTCGGCGACCGCGTCTACGCGCAGGGCGGACGTGTCGTGCAGGCCGACGGGCAGCGCTACCGCTACGACGCCGACGGCCTCCTCGTCGAGCGCGTCGAAGCGAGCGGCGACGCGTGGCGCTTCGAGTGGAGCGGCGGCGGCGTGCTCCGCGAGGTGCGACGGCCCGACGGATCACGCGTCCGATACGAGCACGACGCGCTCGGGCGGCGCGTGGGCAAGACGGTGTTCGCGCCGGGCAAGAGCGATGACACCGTGCTCCACGCGGCGCGCTGGGTGTGGGACGGCGACACGCTCTTGCATGAGCGCGACGACGCAGGCGCGGTGCTCACCTGGCACTGGTCACCCGAGACGCAGACGCTCCTCGCGCGCGAGCGGGCGGGGCGCTGTCAGGCGGTGCTCACCGACCACGTGGGAGCGCCGCTCGCGGTGCTCGACGCCGACGGAGCGTTGCGCGCGTCGCTCCGGCTCGACGTGTGGGGCGAGGCGGAGGTCGAGGGTGATGGCGCGCTCTGCCCGTGGCGCTGGCCGGGTCAACACGTCGACGACCACACGGGCCTCTCGTACAACCGATTCCGTGACTACGACCCGCACCTCGGGCTCTACCTCAGCCCCGACCCGCTGGGCCTCGACGCGACGCTGGAGCCGTACACCTACGTCCGCGATCCCCTCACGCTCATCGACCCGCTCGGGCTGACGCCGAACACGCCGCCGACGCTCCCGCCGAGCACGATCCACACGACGAGCGACAACTTTCGCATCGTGCACAACTACGGCAACATGGCGCTGGAGCACGCCAACCCGATCCACTTTCACGTCGAGCGTGGCTCGACGACGGTGGCGAAGATCCGCGCAGACGGCAGCGTCATCGAGGGGACGCTCCCCCGCTCGGTGCGCGAGGCGCTGGAGAACCGCTCCCTCATCAACACCCTCCGCCGCATCGAGGACAAGGTGACGAGGCTCATCCGCTTCAACAACATCCGCCCCGGCAGTCAGCCCTTCGAGCCGGGCGGCCGCGGCGCGCCGGGCTGCAGAAAGTAGCGACGCATCGGTGAACCTCGAACGACTCCGCACCACGCCTCCTCGCGAGGTCGTGCTCCTCGCCGCCGGACGGCCCGACGTGTTCGAACTGCTGTGGCTCCTTCGCGATCCCTTCCGCGCGGCCCTGGTCGATGCGCTCGCGCTGGCGATCGCACCCGACGACCCTCACCGCGACGTCGGCCACGCCTTCGTGTCGCGCGCGCTCGCGCAGGCGCGCAGCGCAGACGAGCTCGTCGCGCTCTGCGAGGGCCTCGACGACGCGCATCGCGGTGATCTTCTGGGCCTCGCGCTGAAGGGCTTCTCGCTCGACCCGCGCGTGCTCGTGACGCTCCTCGAAGACTCGGCGCTCCTCGCGCGCCTCGCGCCCGGCCCGCTCTGGTGCGCCGACGCGCTGTGGACGAGGGCCGCGTGGCTCCTCAGCGAGCACCCCGAGCGGCGCTTCTCATTCGAGGAGCTGGTTCCGCCTGCGCTCCCAGAGGGCACGCGTGCGCGCGCGGTGCTCGGCGCTGCGCTCGATGCGGCGCGGCTCACCGAAGAGGCCGTGGCGCGGGTGCGCGCGCTCTATCCCCGCGACGCGTACATCCAGCAGAAGACCGCAGCCCCGTAACGCGACAGTCCCAGATTGGTGTGGGTGGAGCACCGGGCAGGAACCGGCGGCCGTAAGGACGCCGGGGCGTTACGCTGTGATCGCCCCCGGCGTCGTGACCGCCGCCGGTCCTTTACGTTGATCGTGGCTCACAACAGACGGCGGCCGTAAGGACGCCGGGGCGTTGCGCGGTGATCGCCCCCGGCGTCGTGACCGCCGCCGGTCCTTTACGTTGATCGTGACTCACAACAGACGGCGGCCGTAAGGACGCCGGGGCGTT
>JBPOHC010000755.1:0-2001 GCA_052035985.1 Myxococcota bacterium
CCCCCGCGAGGAGAGCGGCCGCGGTGACGAGCGGCCACGGGTACGAGCGCGCGGGCGATCGCGTGTCGGTCGCACGAGGCGTCTCGTCGGGACGTTGCATCGGAGTGCGTTCTGCTGGGGAGGACTACCGCATGACCAGCGTGCGGAGCGCGGAGCTTCAGGCGTTGCGTCGCACCGATCTCGTCCGCCTTCAACACCGCGGTTGACGGCGCTCGGCTGACGGGTGGGGCGGGATCGCCTACGGATTGGCGGGGGGCGTCGGGGGCGTCGGCGCAGCCTTGCGCGGCGTCTTGCGCGTTCCGAGGATGCCGCGGAGGTGCACGTAGCCCATCTGCGGAACGCCCTTGCCCGTCGCTCTCGCCTTCGCGAAGGCGCTCACGACCTGCTCGATGAGCACGAGGTTGAGCCCGTCCCACCGATCGACGTTGGCCTGCTCGTGGGCGAGGTCTTCCGCGGGGGATCCTTCGGCGCGCTCGTGGGTGAGGGCGCGCTGCGCGATGGTCGCGGCGTCGTCGAGGCGCGCAGCCGTCACGCCCCACATCGCGCACCGGTTCTTCTCGGCCTTGCTCCCGTTCTTGAGGTACGCGCGTCCGATCGCGACGAGCGACTTGAGTGCCTTGCCGGGGCCCGTCTCGACCTCTCCCTGCGCCGAGGGTTGAACGGCCGTGTTGATGCGCTTGAGCTGCGTCGTGTCTCTGCCCGCGACCTTGCGGAGCGCGTCGGCGAGCTGATCGCGCGCTCCTCGCGCGGCATCCGTCGCCGCCGTGCCTGACGTCGCGCTCGTGGCCTTCGCGGTCCGCTTCGCGGCGCGCTTCGACTGCACGTTGCGCCACGCGATGTGGCCCTGCGCGGCGCTCCACGCGAGCACCCTGAGCACCGCAGGCGACATGCACACCGCCGCGACGAGGGCGGGAGACGCTGACGAGAAGAACGTCTGAGACACGCGGAGGATGCGCGCGGCCTCCTTCGAGATGCGCGGCGTGGCGACGCGCGCCCCCGCCTGCTGGAGCTCGACGTCGCTCACGTCGCCGACGAGTTCCTTCACTTCGCTCTCGGTCGAGGGGCCGAGCTCCGCGGAGAGCGTCTCGACGTCACTGCGCGCGTCGTCGGCGCTCGTGGACTCCGCAGTGTTGTTGCTCTCGTCTGCGGCCTCGGCGTCGATCGCGCCGGGCGCGATGCTCGACCGCACGGCGGTCTTGCCGTTGCGAGTGTCCGCCTTGTTGACCACTGTCGCCACGGGGCTGTGTCTCCGATCGCGGCTGCGAAGGACGTCGCTGCGTCGCTCTCGCGCCTCGACTCTTCGTAACGGTCGGGGCTCCTACGGACTTGAGCGGGCCGTGACGATTGTCGTCGGAGCTATCGCAGGAGGATCACGGCGGCAGCGAGGCCCAGCAGGAGGACCGCCGCGACGATCGCCAACACCCACGGGGGCCGTCGAGCGCGAGGGGAGGGGGCCAGCAGCTCGGTCGGCGCCTCGCGGTGGGGCTGCCCGGGCGGTGCCTGCGGAGGCGGCGCGTCGTCGACCAGCGTCGCGGTCAGATCAGGCTCGATCGCAAATGAGTCGTCGAGGATCGTCGCGTCGGGCTGATGTGCGTCGACCGGGCGAGGGGCGGGGTCGACGAGGGTCGCATCGCGAAAGCTCACCGCCTGTGGATCGAACGTAGCCGCCCACATCGTACGTGCGCGCGTGTCCGCGAAGGGGAGCAACGACGCGCCGAGAGACCGCAGCGAGCGGAACCGTTGCCTGCGGTCGGGTGACATCGCGCGGAGAATCACGGACTCGAGCGCCTCGGGCACCTCGGGACGGACCGCGCGCGGCGGGCGAAGCTGGCCCTTCACCACGCGGTCGAGCAGCGCGTGGAGGGGCGCGTCTTCGAAGGCGATCGTCCCCGTCGCGGCCTCGTAGAGCACGACGCCCAGAGAGTATTGATCGCTGCGGTCGTCGATCGCGGCCTCACCGCGAGCCTGCTCGGGAGACATGTACTGCGGCGTCCCGAGCAC
>JBPOHC010000341.1:0-41759 GCA_052035985.1 Myxococcota bacterium
GAGCGCTTGACGTAGCGGGTGAAGGCGGGGATGGCGACGGCCGCGAGGATGCCGAGGATGACCACCACGATCATGAGCTCGACGAGGGTGAAACCGGCGGCCAGACGCTTCAGCGAACGCTTCATGGGAGTCTTCCTCGATGGGGTGAGAAACGTGTTGAAGGTGTTTGGAAGTCGAACGCCGACCAACTCACCAGCACCGATCGGGTCTGCACGGGACGTGCCGGGTGGAAAGGACGTCTCGCAGAGCCCTCTGAACGCGTCGTTGCGGCGTCGAACGGTTTTCGTACACCGCCTCGACCGCTCTCGATCACGCCTGAATCAGCCCGAAAGCGAGTGCTCTGTCAGGAATCACGAGAGCGCGCGACCGTGAGGTCTCACGCTCGCCGTCACGGATTGCATTGCGTCCGAGTGACGACTCTTGTCACCCCGAGTGACGCGATGCGCGCGTCAGGGCGTTTCTGTCCGCACGCTCGTCCCGCGTCCGCGAGGCATTGTCGGACCTGCCGCGCGTGATCGTCTGCGCGTGATCGTCTGCGCGTGAGTTCGCGCGACCATGGCCGACGAGCGCGTCGGCGACGGGCGCGCGGGACCCGTAAAATAGACGACGCCTCGGGATTTCTCCGGAGGCGTCGGCGACCGTTGCGACGCGTCGTGGGGGGACGACGGGTCGCGATCGCACGCGAACCCTGGCACCGCACCGCGCCAGGGTCAACGCCGCGTGAGCGGGATTCAGCCGTCCCGGCCGTGGGCGAGGGCGGCGCGGCGCCCGCGCGGATTCAGAGCGTCCACACGCTCACGCGTCGCCCCGTGGCGGCTACGGCGTAGCGCCTTCCGCACGCGACACCCATGATGTCGCCCTCCAGGGCCTCCACGGGGAGCGCCTTCACGCATCGCCCCTTCGCCGTGTCGACGATCGCGACCTCACCGCCCGACACGGAGCTCACGATCACGCGGTTCTCTTCGGGCCCCGGCGCGATCCACACGCGCGCGCCGAGCCTGAGCGACGGAGTGAAGCGCTCCGTCGGCGTCAGCGTCGCCGCGTCGCACACGAGCACATCGCCGCCCCACAGCGCGCCGCACCAGCCGCGGTCGCATCGCATCAGCGCGTCGAGCGCCCAGTCGCGCTGGTCTTCGCGGTGCGTGACCGTCGCCGACGAAAGGTCGACGCGACGCAGCCCGCCGGGACCTTCGGTGCCCACGATGAGCGCGCGCCCGTCGGGCTCCCACGCGATCGAGAAGCCCATCGCGTCGAGTCGCATCGAGAAGGTCTGCGCGCCCGTCGCCGCGTCCCACACGGTGACGCCGTTGTCGACGCCCTTCACGTTGAGCCCGGCTGCGATCGCGATGCGCTCGCCGTCGGGCGAGAAGGCGATGCCCTGCGCCTCGGCCTTGCGCGGTCCCTCGATGGTCGCGCGCACCGCGCCCGTGCGCGTGTCGACCACGGTGACCTTGCGACGCCCCGAGGCGACGAGCGACCCGTCGGGCGAGATCGCCATGGGGTGCAGCCACGTCCGCGCCGCGCCGACGCGCGTGCGGAACACCTCGCGCCCCGAGGGGAGCTCCCACGCGTGGAGCATCCCCGCGTAGTCGGTCGCGTAGCAGCGCGACTCGTCGGGGGCCATCACGACGCCCATGAGCTGCGTGTCGGCGGTGAAGGGAGTCGTCGCCGCGGGGGCCTTCGGCGTCAGGGCCTTGAGCTTCTTGAGCGCGTCCTTGAGCGCGGGCGAGAGGTCGAGCCTCTGCCCCTGCGCGTCGCGCCAGTAGATGCCCGTCGAGGGCCCCGGGTGGAGCGCGTCGAGGTCCATCGACCACGCGAGGACGTCGCCTCGCTCATCGAAGAGGGCATAGCTCACCTGCACCATCTCTCCGTACGACGCGCGCTTGGTCCCCTGCACGCGGAGCCCCCCGCGGAGCGTGCGCGTCGGGCGGTCGTCGAGCGCGCCGCGGCTCATGTAACCGCCGCCGCCGCTCGGCTCCGCCCCCGCGGGGACTCCGATGCGCTCGCCGAGCGCGACGTAGAGCGCCTGCCACCACTGAGAGGTCACGGGGCAGTCCGCGCGAACCGGAAAGGTCTCGATGTCGAGCTTCATGGCGGTCGCATTCGTCGCTCACGCGAGGCGCGCGGGTCAAGCGGCGCCTCGCCGCGGCCTCGATGACGTCTGCGAACCTGCTCAGTCGTCGGGTGCGGCGCGCGGTGATGCCTGGACATCGGCACGGGCGAAACGGTACGGTCGAGGTTCGAGCATAGGGCGCCGCGCGTGCGGAGGCGCACGGTCGGAAACTCCCCTCGGCAGGCGGTAGAGCATGAGCGGACAGACGATGGTGATTCAGCCTGGCGACACGATGATCTCCATCGCGCACTCTCACGGGTACCGGAACTGGCAGGCGATCTACGGCCATCCCAGAAACGCGACCCTTCGCGCCCGCTGCCCCGACCCGAGCCTCCTCCTCCCTGGAGAGACGCTCTTTCTTCCCGAGAAGGGCACCGACCCGAGGCTCTGCCAGACGACGCGGCGCCATGTGTTTCGGGTGAAGCGCCTGCGGGCGCGGATGCGCTTCAGCGTCGGCGATGAAGCTCGGGTGTTCGCCCGCGCGCGCTACGAGCTCTGGGTGGACGGTGAGCGCTTCGAAGGGACCACGGATGGCGACGGGGTGATCGACGTCCGCGTCTCGCCGGGGGCCTCCACCGCGCGCGTCTCGGTCTGGGCTGACGGCGACGATAGCGACCCCTGGGAGTGGACGCTCCGCGTCGGCCACCTCGACCCGATCGACTCGGATTCGGGGCTCCGCGGCCGCCTCGCGAACCTCGGCTACCCCGCGGACGACGGCGACGACGGGCTCCGCGAGGCCCTCTCACGCTTTCAGTTCGACGCGAAGATCGAGGTCACGGGCGTCCTCGATGACCCGACGCTGGCGAAGCTTCGCGAGCGAAGCGGCACCTGAACCAACGCAGCACGCACCACGGACCTCAACGATGCCCAACCTCGAGTATCCGCAGCCCATCGCGGCGCCGCACGGCTCGTTCGACCCGATCCCCGACGTGACCCGCTCGGAGGAGGCCCGCCTCGATCAGCTCCAGCGCCGCGCGGGGCAGATCCACCTCGGCCCCTCGGACGGCGAGGTCGTGTCGGTCAACCTCCGGCGCGCGCCCTCGGCCCTCGTCGGCGTGTTGCGCCTTCACGTCTCCGTCGGCGGCGACCACTCGACGTCATTCCACAACGGCGCCGACACCGCGAAGTCCGTGTCGGTAGATCCCTGCGCGTTCTGTCCCGTGGAGGACGTCGCCGCGGTGTCATGGAAGGTGCGCAACGAGGAGTTCATCGAAGAGGCGACGCTGGAGGTGTACGGCGCGCGGCTGCGCGGTCCGATCTCGCGTCGAGACGTCACCGCGGAGCTCACCAACGGCCGCGGCGTCGCGCCGGGCTGCAACGGCGGTCTGCCGCTCGCCGACGCCCTGGCGTTCACGGTCGATCACGACCAGCGCTTCCCCTCCAAGGTGCTCACCGCGGAGTTCTCGCCGTACCGCTTCGCGCTGAAGATCAAGGTCCGCGCGGACTCGGGGCGCGAGGGGTACCCCACCGCGGCGTGGACCTTCGCGCAGGTCCTCGTGCACTCCATCGAACTCTCCTGGGGCGAGGAGCGCTTCGTCCCCGTCGGCGCGCAGCCCGGCGTGATCGATCCCCACAAAGACGGCCGCTTCCGCGGCCTCGAGCGCGCGCTCGTGCTCGACCTCGTACGCAACGCTGACATCAGCGCCAGCCCGATCCAGCTTAGGCTCGACACCGACGTCTTCTCCGCGAACCACATCGACCCCGCGGGCACGATCTCGTCGCCGCTCAAGAGCAGCAACGACGCGTTCAAGATGCTCTGGGGAGACGGTCCGAGGATTCCCGTCGAGGCCACGGTGTACGCCCGCAAGCACGACGGCTCGAAGGCCTCGCTCGCGGCGTCGCGTCGCGCCGTCGGAGGCGTCCACCTGCTCTGGGACTGGTCTGAGTCGTCTCGCAAGCTCGATGACTGGCTCGCGGGCGCGAAGGCCACGTACCCGTATATTTCGAAGCGCACGCTCGAGCGCCTCATGACCGCCGACGAGCTGGGCAGCCCGCCCGGGTCGTCGAACTGTCCGTTGTCGAATGGCGGCAAGCGCGGCGGGACGTCGTCTCCTGTCTTCATGACCCAGGACGACCAGACCGTCTGGGGCAACGGCGTCGAGCTCGCCGGCGGCAATCGCGTCTGGTGTGCCGTGTCGCGCGCGGGCAACGGCCCCTTTCGCGGCGCGAAGAGCCTCGTGATGTTTCAGCCCGCGCCCGTCTCTGGAGACCGCTATCGCGTCTCGGTGTACCTCACCCACGAGCCCAACGTGGCGGCCGCCGACGACACGCCGGAGGCGAACGTCGCGGACGTGCCCGAGCAGCCGTCGCCGATGCTGGGGGTGCCGCCGCGGCCGCTCCTGCCCCTCCACACGATGTGGAGCGCAACGCACGCGGACAAGCGCCTGCCCGCGGCCCACAGCGGGACCTTCGAGGTGATGCGCCGCGCGCGCGTCCGCGTGGTCGAGTGGCCCGCGAACGCCGCCGCCGCGCCCGTCGCCGCGGTGCAGAGCTACTACCGAGACCTCCTCGGGTTCGAACTCAACATCGACCGCGTGAACCTCCCCGCGCCCGCGGTCGCCGCGGCGCACGTCGCCCTCTACAACAAATCCGCGATCAACTGGACGCTCGCCGAGGTGTGGGGGCTCGACCCCGGCGCGCCGCCCGGGGCGGTCGCGTTTCCCTCCCTCACGTATCAGGCATTTCGCGACAAGGTCCGCGACCACTTCCGCTACGGCACGCTCTACGAGGCGTCGCCTGCCGACAACGCCGGGGTCGGAAAATGCCACGACCTCGCGGAGAAGCTCTACATCTGGGGCGCGACCGTCGGCACGCCGCAGCAGCCGAGCACCGCGATCTACGGCAGCGCCGATCGAATGCGTGACACCCAGCCCGCGCAGGTGGGCAACCCCGCGCGCTGGCGGCGGCTGTGCTTCTCTTCTGTCAAGACGACCTCGACGGCCGATCCGGTGACGCCCAAGCAGCGGATCGACGTCGAGTTCTCCGCGGCGGGCCAGACCCGAACGGCCGTCCTCACCTGGAACATGCTCAGCAAGGTCGGCAATGTGACCCCCGCCCACAAGCGAGCCATGCGCGACGCGCTGGCCGCGCTCGTGGTCCTCCTGGGCGCGGGGCCCTACGACGTCGACCTCACCATCACCCTCCGATTCAAGACGGGCAACAAGTCTGCGCTGGGCTGGTGCCCCTCGGTCAGGATCGCCGCCCTCGAGGTCTTCGACGCTCACTACAAGGTGATCGACGCGAACGCGGCGGCCGACGCCATGCTCCAGTGCCCCTGGGGAGGGAAGCCCGCGCCGCTGACCAGCGCCGCCTACGCCGACGCGGTTCGCAAGGTGATCAAGTCGCTCGTGCTCGAAGTCGCGGAGCGGCTCCGTCACGTCGAGCAGCGAGACCTCCGCGGCCTCGTGTACCTCTGCGTCGCGCCGGCCGCGAACGTCGGCAACTTCGGCATCGGAGGCAACATCACCGGCGGCCGCGTGGGCGTGGGCTACGTCACCGAGTTTCCGACGCATAATTTTGCGGCGCAGCTCATGCTGTCGCTGACGGATGTGCTCGGACACGAGTTCGGTCACGCGTTCTGGCGCAACCACGCCCCGACCGCCTCCTTCGGCTTCGCGCCTTTCGACAAGGAAGGAGGTCACACGCTCCACGACACCTGCTTGATGAACTACGACCTCGAGCCGCGCTCGCAGAATTTCTGCGCGCACTGCGTCCTGCTGCTGCGGGGCTGGCGCGACCTCGATGACCCCCTCACGCGCGACGAGGCACAGACGGCGCTCGAGGCGCAGATCCCGGCCGAGGGCGACGCGCGCGCCGAGGCGTGGCTGTACCTCCGCCGCGCGCGCTTCGAAACCGCGGGGCTCGGGCACTACTCGGTCGACGGCAAGGCGCTGACGAAGGCCCGTGAGGACAGCCAGACCGCCTGGGAGCAGCCCAATCGAGACCGGGCCCTCGCGCGGACGCGCGCCCAGGCGGGACAGGACCTCGCGCACACGATGAACAACCGGACCGCCTCGGCGCGCCTCTGGATCTCGCGGGCCGAAGCCGGCATGGGCGCCAACAACGACGCCCAGGGGATCGCCCTGCTGCGCGCGATCATCCGCGCGTACATCACCATCGGCGACCTCGATGACGCCTGGCGCCTCTGGGGCGATCTGAAGAACGTCACCGCGCTGACTCCCGACCTGCGCGACGCGCCTTCGGGCAACGATCACATGCTCCCCGGCATCGCGCAGACCGTGAAGGTGGGCGAGGGCGCCGGCTACCTCGCGACGAGCGTCACGCAGTATCTCAACCTCCCGAAGACCGCTGTCTACGTCGGCGGGACCGTCACCCACCTGGACCGCCTCGGTCGTCGCATCAAGGTCGAGGTCACCACGACGGGGCCGCTCAAGTGGATCTCGTGGGCGCTGCTTCGCCACAAGGACGACGGGCTCCTGCCGCACGAGACCGTCGTGCCTGAGCCCTTCACGGGCGCGGATCCGAACTTCACGGGCGCGAGCATCGTCCGCATGGTTGCGATGGTCGGGCACGACGGCACGACGCTCGCGAGCGACACCACCACCACGGTCGAGTTCGACCTGCCTGATCGACCTGGCCGTTACAAGTTCGCTGTCGAGGGCGCGGGCCGCGTCGTGCTCTCTCCGCTCATCGACGCGCGGGCGGCGATCTTCGTCATGAGCACCGTGGTCAGCGGCAACGCCGCGGCGAACGCGACGCCCGACGGGCCCATCCCCGGCGAGCTGAACAACGCCTTCGCGCGGACGGGCTTCGAGTTCATCCACGTCGGTCGGCGGGTCATCGACTGGCCCGGCGGCGTGTACGCGGACGACCTCGATGGAAACACGAAGGCCATCCCCTTCGTGAACGCGGCGCACGGCGCGCGAGCCCACGCCGCGACGTCGCCGTTCAGCCCGACGCTCGCGTCCTTCGAGGCGCACGCGCCCTACCTCGTGCAGGTGATCTTCGTCGAGAAGATCGCGCGCTGGGCGGGGATGAAATCCCATAGCGCGCGCGTCGACCTCACGAGGGCGGCGCCCACGCACACCATCAACGTGCTGATGAAGGGCAACTTCCCCGCGCAACTCTGGGAGGGGACGCCCGCCGATGTGAACCCCGACGCCAACGGACCGCTGCCCCGGTACGACGGCCGCAACCACGCCAAGCGCTGGGTGGTCTCGGCGACCTTCACCGACACGACAGGCAAGCGAAACATCCCCCTCAGCGCGCTCACGGCGAGCGCCTCTGACCTCGCCGCGCCGACGAAGCTCGACCGCGTCGAGGTCGACCTCGGCGCCTTCGCGGACATCAACGGAGCGATCAAAGGGACCGTCGACCTCCTCCTCGTCGTGGCGAAGTTCGTCGCTGGCGTCGACGCGACGCCCTACGCGCCCGCGAAGGGCATGACGATCCTCGTGACCGACCACGCGGCGCCGGCGCAGCGCTCCGCGTTGATCCACGAGGTCAGCCACATGTTCGGCCTGGTCACCAACGACGGGGAGCACCCCTCGTACTACAACATCGGCACCGGCCCTCACTGCCACGCGGGGATCGCGAAGTTCACCGGACAGGGGATGGGCAACGACTATTATCCGCAGCAGATCGCGACCGCGACCTGCGTGATGTATCACCGCGTGAAGCTCGCCGCCCCGCTCGTCACCTTCTGTGATGACTGCCGCCGCCAGGCGCAGGTCAGCACGTGGCGACGCTTTACATGACGTCGGCGGCCGCGCTCACGCGCTGGTGACGTCGAGCACCGCTGGCTCGTCGATGTCGAGCCAGCGGAACTCACAGCGTCCCGGGTTGATGTCTTCGAAGCGCACGAGGCCCCGCGCGTCGCTCGTGCCCTCGCGGATCGAACCGTCGGAGAGCTTGACGCGGTAGGGCGCGTCGACGACCGGCGACCGGTCTTCATCGACGAGTTCGAACTCCACCCAGGTCTTGCGTCCCAGTTCGCTCGGGTCGGCCGCGCTCCCGTGGGCGTCACGGCGCGCGGGAGCGGCCTTGCCAGATGTGCCCACGAGGGCGGCGCCGTCGAGCGCGGGCCATCGCACCTCGCACTCGCCCGGTTCGAGGTCTCCGAAGTACGCGAGCCCGAAGCGATCGAGGGTCCCCTGGCGGATCGACCCGTCCGTGAGCTGAATCCAGTACGGCTCCCCCGCGACGGGTTCGCCGTCTTCGTCGAGGAGCTGGATCTCGATCCACGTCTTGGGGAGCAGCGAGCTGGCGAGCGGGATTCGCAGGAGCGCCTCCGCGTCGATCGCGTCGTGCGTCGCGGCGACCATGCGCAGCGCCGAACGCCACACGGTGAGGAGGCCCCGCTCGATCGCTGCGTACAGCGCCGTCGTGGTGCCGTCGCCGAGGGGCGCGCCGCTGCGCCCGAAGCGCGCGCGAAGCTCCGCGGCACACTCCTCCGCAGCCCGTGAGGCGAGCGCCCACCGCGGCGTCGTCGCGAGCGCGTCTTGCAGCGCCCGACGGGCGTCTCCGGCGCTCAACTGCGTCGCGCCCGCGGCGTCTCCGGCGCCCCACGGTACGAGCCAGAGCTCGTAATCATGACCGATGATGCGCCAGTGCTGACCCTTCATCACCAGATCGGCAATGGCATCACCCGCGCGCCGCCGTGTCAATGCGCGCGAACCGGCCCTTAGAAGACGCGCGCACGGCGGACCTGACACGCCGAAGGGCGCCACGGGTTGTCTCGCGGCCTCGGCTGCGCCTCGAGCGCCCGTTCTGGCGCGGAGAGAGGCGCGGCCGACGGGCGCCGCTCGGATCGTAAACGCCTTCTGCGAAGCGTTTTCAGTGGCACCCCCGACGGGACTTGAACCTGTGACCTTCGGCTTAGGAAGCCGCTGCTCTATCCACTGAGCTACGGGGGCGGTGGAGGCCCGTTCGTTTGCACGGCGCGCGACCCATTGTCAACTCCGCAGCGCCGTCACAGCGCCTTCGCCAGCTTCGCGATGGCCGCGTCGACCTCGCGCTCGTCGAGCTGTCCGTAGCCTACGCGCACGTGCGCGCTCGCCGCGCCGTCGTGCCGGAACAGCCGACCCGTCCGGACAGCCACGCCCGTCGCGAGCGCGCGCCCCGCCCACGCGTCGACGTCGACGCCCGGAGCCTCGACCCAGAGCGACAGCCCTCCGTCGGGGAGCTCGAAGCGCACACGATCACCGAGGTGGCGACGCAGTGACGCCGCGCACGCGTCACGACGCGCTTCGTAGGTCCTCCGCGCGCGACGGACGTGACGCTGCACGACGCCCTCTTCGAAGAGCGTCGCGAGGGCGCGCTCGGTCACGCGGTCGCCCTGTCGGTCGGTCACGGCGCGCTCGACGGAGAGGCGGTCGATCACCGCGCCGGGGGCCACCACGAAGCCCGTGCGGAGGCCCGGCGCGAGGATCTTCGAGAGCGTCCCGAGGTAGATCACCACGCCTGCCGCGTCGGCGCTCGCGAGCGGTGCGAGCGGCGTCGACGCGTAGTGAAACTCGTGGTCGTAGTCGTCTTCGATCACCGCCACGCGGTGCTCCGCCGCGAGCGAGAGGAGCTTCATCCTCCGCGGCGGAGACAGCGCCACGGTGGTCGGGTACTGGTGGTGCGGGGTCACGTAGATCGCGCGCACGGCGCGGGTCTTCACGAGCGCTTCGAACGCGTCGACGGAGACGCCCTCGCGGTCGACAGGGAGCGGCGCGAGCGTGGCGCCGGCGCGTTCGAACGCGCGCCACGCGGGGGCGTAGCCGATGGACTCCACGGCCACCACGTCACCCGGCGCGAGGAGCGCGCGCGCCGTGAGGTCGAGCGCCATCTGGCTCCCGCGCGTGATGAGCACGCGGTCTTCGTCGGCCGCGACCGCGCGCGTCTCCGAGACCATCAGCGCGACGGCTCTGCGAAGCGAGCGTTCGCCGCGCGTCGCGCCGTACGAGAGGGGCGCGCCGTGACCGCTCAGGGCGACCTTCCACGCGCTCGCGAGGGCGGCGCGAGGGAGGAGCCGGAGGTCGGGCGTTCCGTCAGAGAGCGAGATCACGCCGCGAGGGAGCTCAGGGCCTTCGGGCAGGGTCGATGGCGTGAGCGCGAAGCCCGGTGTGTCGCGCGCGCCTGGAGCTTCGGCCGCGAAGCGTCTCGGGCGCGTGAGCGGCATCTCGGACGCGACGAAGGTCCCTCCCGCGCGGCGCGCGCAGAGCCACCCCTCGGCGACCAGCGTCTCGTACGCGGCCACCGTCGTGTTGCGGTGTACCCCGAGCGTCGCGGCGAGCGTGCGGCTGCCGGGCATGCGCTGATCGGGCGCGAGGCGACCGCGGGCGATGTCCCTCGCGATCGCCTCCGCGATCTGTTCGAAGAGCGGGACCTTCGAAGACGCATCGAGCGTGACCGCGAGCTCCCACCGCGCCATCAGAGCCCGAGCGCCGCGCGCATCACGTCGAGGGGAGGCTCGCGGCCGCTCCAGCGACGGAGCGCCACGGCGCCCTGACGCGCGAGCATCTCGGCCCCGGCGCCCGCGAGAACGCGCAGCCCCGCGGCGTCCGCGGCGTCCATCCACGCGGTGACGGCGGGGACGTAGACCATGTCCATCGCGACGGCCTCGCGCCGACAGCGATCGAGCGGAGCGCCCGCGAGCAGCGCGTCGGTGGGGCCGCCGCCGACCATTCCGCACGACGTGGCCTGGATCACCAGCGTGGCGTCTTCGAGCGCGCGCGCTGCCTCGGGCGTGCCGAGCGCGTGGCCGTGAGAGGCGCAGCGTCCTGCATGGTGCGCGGCCTCTGCGACGGAGCTCGCGGAGAGCCCGTTGCGGGCGAGCACGGTGACCGATCGCGCGCCCGCGGTCGCCACGCCGACGGCCGCAGCCCTCGCCGCGCCGCCCGAACCGAGCACCACCACGTCGCCTCCGCGGGGATCGGCGCCGTGTGCTCGGAGCGCGCCGAGGAGGCCCTCGACGTCGGTGTTGGTGCCGACGAGCGAGCCTCCCTCGCGCGAGAGCGTGTTCACCGCGCCGATGAGCCGCGCCGTGGCGTCGGTGCGCGCGAGGTGCTCGATCACCGACGACTTGTGTGGGAGCGTCACGTTGGCGCCGTCGAAGCCGAGCGCGTCGAGGCCCCGCACCGCGTCGCCGAGGCGCTCTGGGGCCACTTCGAAGACCGTGTAGACCCCTTCGATACCCAGTGAATCAAGGGCTGCGCGCATCATCGCGGGCGAGCGCGAGTGCGACACCGGCCTGCCGATGAGCGCGAGTCGAAGCATCACCGACGCACGGCCTCGACGCGCGCGTCGAGCGAGCCCTCGTGGAGCCTCACCGCGATGGTCTCTCCGGGGGAAACACCCTCCGTGCTCGTGAGCGCGTGTCCGTCACGGAGCACCACGCTGTATCCCCGCGCGAGGATCGCCACGGGCGAGAGTGCGTCGAGCCTTCCTGCTGCGAGCCCGAGCGCCTGACGCTTTCGATCGAGTCGCTGCGCGATCGCGCGACGGAGCCTCGCGTCGAGGTCGACGAGCCGCTGGGCCCTGCGCTCGGTGATGCGCGTGAGGGCGGGCGCGAGCCGCGCAGAGAGCCGCGCGAGCGTCGCCGCGTCGGCCGTGAGCCGCGCCTTGGGGTGCGCCACCGCGAGAGACTTCTCCGCGTCGTCGAGCGTGGCGCGGTGCGCGCGGAGCTTCGCGAGGAGCGCGTCTTCGGCGCGTCGCATGAGCTCGTCGAGGCGCTGCTGCATCTCGTCGACGCGACGCCGCGGATCGCGCGGCTGACGGCGCTTGAGCGTGAGCGCGAGGGTGCTGACCTTGAGCAGCAGCGCGCGTCCGAGGCGTCGACGGATCAGGTCGAGGCGCTCGCGCTCCTCGGAAAATACGGGGGTGCAGAGCTCGGCGGCCATCGTGGGCGTCGAGGCCCTGTGGTCGGCGACGAGGTCGGCGACGGTGTTGTCGACCTCGTGTCCGACGGCGGAGATCACCGGCACGCGGCACCCCGCGATGGCCCGCGCGACGCGCTCGTCGTTGAAGGCCGCGAGGTCTTCGCTGGCGCCTCCGCCGCGGCCGATGATGACCACGTGGAGCCCTCGCACGCGCTGGATCGCGGTGAGTGCCTTCACGATCTGCGCGGGCGCGTCGGCGCCCTGAACGAGCGTCGAGGCGATCACGATGCGCGCGGGCCAGCGTCGGTGGACGGCGCGGCAGATGTCTCCGAACGCGGCCCCCGAGGCGCTCGTCACCACGCCGATCGTGCGGGGGAAGCGCGGGAGCCGTCGCTTGCGCTCGGGCGCGAAGAGCCCCTCGGCGCGGAGCTTCTCTTTGAGTGCCGCGAGCGCTGCCGCGGCGGCCCCTGCGCCCGACGGCATCGCGAGCTCGGCGACGAACTGAAACTGCCCGCGCGGGACGTAGAGCGATGCCTTTCCCTTGAGCTGGACGCGCTCACCGTTGGCGAAGCGCGCGCGGGACTTCTGCGCGAGGCCCTTGAACATCACGCACGAGATCCGGGCCTCTTCGGCGTCGTCCTTCAGGTCGAAGTACACGTGCCCCGAGCTCTGGATCTTGCACGCCGTGATCTCGCCCTCGACCCACAGCGTCGCGAAGCGCTCCTCCACGGCGGATTTCACCGTGCGATTGAGCTCCGCCACCGTGAGCGGCTTCGGCAGCGGAATCACCCGCAACGGCCCCGGTGGGCTCAGCGGTCCGTCGTTCATGGCGCGCGACCCTATCACGCACCCGACGCGCCCTCTCCATTCCGTCACCGGGGGGCACGGAGCGTGATGTCCTGGCACACGCTGGCCCAACACCCGCTTGCGTAGAACACCTGGAAACGAGAGCATCGCGCGCTGGATCGAGACTTGCTCAATGGGGACTCCACGATGAAGCACACGACTCCGCGCTCCCTCGCTCTGACCTTCGCGTTCGGTGTTGTCGCTGCGGCGACGGCGCCCTCGACGGCGTCCGCGTGCGGCGGGTGCTTCGGCCCGCAGCAGACCGTTCAGGTCGTGACCGATCACCGCATGGTGATGGCCATCCATTCCGACGAGTCGATCCTGTGGGATCAGCTCCGTTACACCGGGCGCCCCGAGGATTTCTCGTGGGTGTTGCCCGTGCGCGGCGACGTGCAGGTGATGACCGCGGCCTCGGCGTTCTTCGACGAGCTCGACGCGGCGACGGCGCCCGTGCTCCAGGCGCCCGCGGCGTGTCCGAGCAGCTCGCGCAGCGGCTTCGGGGGGCTCGCCACGGCGGGCGCAGCGGTCCCCGAAGACCGCACCAACGGGGTCACCGTGATCCGCACGGAGACCGTGGGGCCGTACCAGGCGGTGCTCCTCCGCGGCACCGACGCCGACGCGCTCGCGACGTGGCTGCGCTCCAACGGCTACGCGATCCCGCCCGCGCTCGAGCCCGTGATCCAGTCGTACAACGACATGCACATGGACTTCTACGCCATGCGCCTGCGGCCCGGGGAGGGCGTGCAGGCCATGCAGCCGGTGAGGGTGCGCTTCGCGTCGCCGTCGCCCGTGCTGCCGCTGCGGATGATCGCTGCGGGCGCGGCCGACAAGGTCGGCGTCAACCTCGTGGTCGTCGGCGAGGGGCGCTGGGAGACGCAGAACTTCCCCACGGTGCGCGTCGACGCGAGCGCGCTCGTGTGGGACTGGCGCGCGAACACCAGCAACTACAACGACGTGTTCCGCGCCGCGGTGACCGGCGCGGGAGGCCGCGGGTGGGTCGTCGAGTCGGCGCAGTCGGCGCAGAGCTATCAGTGGCGGCTCACGTCGGCGGCGCAGAGCGACTGGGCCGTAGCCGTGGACGGGCTCGCGCGCCCGTGGGTCACGCGGCTCCGCACGGACCTCGCGGTGCGCTACCTCGACCGCGACCTGCAGCTCGCGGCGGCCTCCGACGACAGCGTCGTGCCGAACTTCATCAACATCACACGCACGCGGAACTCCCCGCAGTGCATCAACAGCGACGGGTTCTATACGGGCACCGACACGAGCGCCGCGGCAGGACTCGACTGCGCCGCGCGCCCGGGCACGGAGCGCTCCGGAGGCGCCGCGCTCGTCGCGGGCCTCGCCCTCACGATCACCATCGCGCGCCGCCGTCGTCGCGCCGCGCGCTGAGCGCACTCCTTCACGAAGACCCTTCAAGACATGAGGAACACGATGAGATTCAAGCGAGCAGGGTGGGCCGTGGCGCTCCTCGGGGCGGCCGCGTCGCTGGGCGCTCCGAGCGACGTGAGCGCGTGCGGCGGGTGCTTCATCGGACCGACGACCGTGCAGGTGGTCACCGATCACCGCATGGTGCTCTCGGTCTCGACCACGCAGACCACGCTCTGGGATCAGTTCCAGTACTCGGGGGCCGCGGGTGATTTCTCGTGGATCCTCCCGATCCGCTACACCGATCGCACGCAGATCGCGCAGGCCGACGACGGCTTCATGCGCATGGCCGACGGGCTCACCGCGCCGGTCATCACGCCCCCCTCGCGTCCCTTCTGCGGCCGCGGTCCGCAGGCTTCGAATGGTGGCTTCGCCGACGCCGCCGCGGCGGGCGATGGAGGCGTCACCGTGCTCCGTCAGGAGGTCGTCGGGCCCTACGCCGTGTCGATCATCCGCGGCGCCGACCCGATGGCCGTGCGCGACTGGCTGCGCTCGAACGGGTACACCGTGCCCGCGGCCGTCGAGCCCATCATCGACCACTACACCGCGATGCGCATGGACTACGTCGCCCTGCGGCTCCGGCCGGGCGAGGGGATCAATCGCATGAGCCCCATCCGCGTCACGCTCGACGGCGCTCAGCCCGTGCTCCCGCTCCGCATGATCGCGGCGGGCGTCGCCGACCGCGTGGGCATCTCGCTCGTGGTGATCTCGGCGTCGCGCTACGAGGCGCAGAACTTTCCCAACGGCGAGATCGCCGAGGGCGACCTCACGTGGGACTTCTCGCGGCCCGGCTCTCCCGCGGCGGACTTTCTCAACGCCTTCAACGCCCTCAACCGCGCCAACGGCGACCGCCTCTGGCTCACCGAGACCGCCACCACGCAGAGCCGCCTCGCGTGGGAGTCGGCCGCGCCCGGATACCGCAACCCCGTGCGCCCGGGTGGCCCCTTCGGCGGCTTCGACGGCGGCGTAGCGCCGCCTCCGCCCGCCGACGCGGGTGACGACGTGGCCGATGCCAGTGACGCCTCGGCGACCGATCCCGTCGACGACGTGCGCGTGGCCTTCGCGGGCCTCGGCGACAACGCGGTGGTGACCCGCTTCCGCGCCAACATGCTCGCCTCGATGCTCACCGCGGACCTCCAGCTCCGCGCGAGCGACCGCGGCCTCCGCCCGATCAACTACTCGTACGGGCGCCTCCTCAACGACCCGGGGCCCACGTGCAGCGGCGCGACCACCTCCGACGGCGGCGTGGTCGACTCGGGGACCTCGGCAGACGGCGGCCCCGCGGTGCCCGCCACCACCGAGGGAGGCGTGCGCTGCGCGGCCTCTCCGGGGCGCTCTCCCCGCGAGAACAAGGCGCTCTTCGCCTTCGCGGGCCTCGCGCTCGCCGCCCTCGGCCTCCGCGCGCGCCGTCGCCGCTGATGGTGTTTTCGTTGCGCCCGATGGCGCCGTGAGGGTAACCACCTCAGCGCATGGCATCTGACCTCCTCGACCGACGCTTTCTCGCCGTGATCGGCAAGGGCGGCACCGGCAAGACCACCGTCGCCGCCGCCCTCGCCGTGCTCGCCGCGTCGCGCGGCAAGCGCGTGCTCGTGTGCATGACGCAAGCCCGCGAGCGCATGAGCGCCATGCTCGAGACCACGGTCATCGGCGCCGACGTCGCGAACATCCTCCCGCGCATCGACGCGGTGAACATGGACCCCGAGACCTGCCTCGACGAGTACGGGGTCATGGTCTTGAAGGTCCGCGCGCTTTACAAAGCCGTGATGGACAACCGGGCCGTGAAGGGCTTTCTGCGCGCGGTGCCCGGCATGGACGCGTGGGCGATGCTCGGCAAGGCCCTCTATCACGTGAAGCAGAAGGACGAGACCGGCGCCAACGCGTACGACCTCGTCATCCTCGACGCGCCCGCCACGGGGCACGGGCTCCAGATGCTCCGCGTGCCGCAGGTGATCGCCGACGTCGCGCCCGCGGGGCTCCTTCGTCGAGAGGCCGACGAGGGGCTGGCGATCCTTCGTGACCCTGCTCGTTCGGGCGCCGTGGTGGTCACGCTCGCAGAAGAGATGCCCACGGCCGAGACCGAGGAGCTCGTCGCGTCGCTCCAGCGCGACGTGCGGATGCCCCTCGGGCGGCTGGTGATCAACAACGTGCTCGCGCCTGTTTTCTCGAAGATCCCGATGGCGCAGGCCGAGGCCGCGGGGGCCGCGCTCTCTCGCTCCGACGCGCTCACGGCCATCGCGCGCGCGGGCGTCGCGCGGTCGCATCGCGAGGACCTCCAGCGCAGGATGATCGAGCGTCTGGCGAAGCTGCCGGGGCAGAAGGTCATCCTCCCGTCGCTCCCCGTCGAGCGCATGAAGCGAACGGACATCGAGCTCCTCGCGAAGGGCCTCGGCGCGGTCTAGGTCCCGCGCGACCTCTCTCCGCGCGTCGTGCGCTTCGGTCTTGTGTCGTCGATGCGTTCTTGAGAACACTCGCGATGTGTCGCGTGGGGCGCATCGTGCGCCGACATGCGTCCACCCGACGATGGCCGACGCTCACGACGCCTCCGACGCGCCGCGCAGTCGACGACACGAAGAGGTCGTCGACGCGGCCGCGCGCGCCGCGCGACGTCACGGGCTCCCCGACGAGGCCTTTCGCGACTCGGTGCTGAGCGTCCGCGACGACGTCGACGCGTATCAGCGCGCGCTGCACACCGTCGAGACGCGCGCCGTGAAGCTGCGCACGACGCCCGCGAAGGACCGCGCGAAGGAGACGAGGTCGCTGCCCTCTCCCGACGGCGTCGACCCGTGGTCCGTCGATGTGAAGGCGCTGCCCGACGCGACGCGGGTCGTGGGCTGGTGCCCGTCGTGCCTCGGGAGCGGCGCGACGAAGTGCTCCGCCTGCCGCGGCGCGGGCAAGACGAAGTGTCCTCGCTGCGAGGCGACGGGCGTCGACGCGAGCGGCGCCGAGTGTCGGCAGTGCGCCGGGCAGAAGCGGCTCCCGTGCGGCGCGTGCCGCGGAGGCAAGATCGACTGCGACGGGTGCCGCGGCGCGGGCGAGGTCGAGGCGTGGCTCGAGGTCGAGGCCGAGAAGCGGCAGGTCGTGTGCGTTCACCCGATGGGCACCGCGGCGCGCGCGCATCCCAGGGTCTCCGAGGTCGCCGACTTCGACGCCGATCCCTCACGGTGGCCCGACACGATGGTCGAAGACACGGGCGTGCGTCCGCCCGGTGAGCTCGCCGCGGGGCTCGCGCCGAAGCTCTCACCGCGCGAGCGCGTCGTCGCCACGAGGACGCAGCGCTTTCAGACCGTGGTCTACGTGCTCACCTACGCCACGGCGCTCTCGACGGGGATCGTGCACGTGAGCGGCGCGCCGCTCGAAGCCTCCGCGGCCTCTGACTGGCGCCCCGCGGAGCTCCGACGGATCGTGACGGCCGTGGGGGCCGCGGTGATGCTCGCCGCCGCGGCGCTCGCGACGCTGTCGTTCAACTCCAGCCACGCGTGGTACGGGCGCACGGGGCACGGACCGATCCTCGTGGCGGTGGCGTGCGTGACGGCGCTCGTGGGGGCCGCGCTGCTCTCGGGCCTGACGCTCGCGCCGCGCGCGCGATCGCCGCTGCGCGTAGGGATTCCCGCGGGCGCGCTGATGCTCCTCGCGGGCGCGCTCACGCTGCTCGTGACGCGAGACCGTCCGCGCGCTTCGGACGCGAGGGAGGCCCTCGTTCGCGGAGACGTCGCGCGCGCGAGCCTCGAGGCCGACGCGCTGCGCTCGCTCAACATCGATCGCGCGGCGGGCGAGTCGATCCTCGATGAGCTCCACGCGCGCGCGCTGCGGGCCGCGGCGCCCGACGTGACGCGCATGGCGGCGATCGCGGCGGAGCCCTGGTATCAGCCCGCGGCGCGCGCGCAGGCCGTGGCGTCGCTCTCGACGGCGATCGAGCGGGCGGCGGAGCTCCCTGCGACGCGGCGCGACCCCGAGGCGCTGACGCGACTCGCGGATGTGGCGAGACCCTACGCGCCGCCGCTGCGAGAGCGCCTCTTGCGCGACGCGGCGATGCTGCGGGCCGACGGCTGCGCGGCGCGCGGAGAGCTCAACTGCACGCGGGATCAGACCACGGCGGCGCTCCAGCACGGGGCCGATCCTGGCGCGGTGGCGCCGCTCCTTCAGCGCGCAGGAGAGCGGGCGAGAGAGAACCTCAGGGCTCGCGTGGCCGAGGCCGAAGAGGCGACGGATGCGGCGCATCGGGTGACGGCGCTCGAAGCCGCGCTCGCGATCTCGGAGCAGTACGCGCAGCTCGGGCGGGAGCCTCCGTCGCCGACGCCGTCGGAGCTCCGTGATCGACTCGCGGAGGCGCGCAACGACGCGGAGCGAGAGGCCGCGCGAGACGCAGCGCGAGAGGCTCCCCGAGGCGGACACGCCGAGCGCTCACGGCATCACAGCCGGGGGCATTGAGGCGATGCGCCACGGCCTCGTCGCGTGGCCGAGCCAGATCAAAGATTGATGTGAATGCTGAAGCCTCGTCGCACCTCAACTGAGGCGCACGCCATTCGCCGCGAGGGTGTTACCGTCGCGCGCGATGACCCTCAGCATCTTCGACATGTTCACCATCGGCGTCGGCCCATCGAGCTCGCACACCGTGGGGCCGATGAGGGCGGGCCGTCGGTTCGTGGACGCGCTGCGGGCAGACGGCGCGCTCACGCGTGTCGAGCAGGTGCGCGTCGAGCTCTTCGGCTCCCTCGGCGCCACGGGGAAGGGCCACGGCAGCGACATCGCCGTGATGCTCGGCCTCGAAGGCGAGCGCCCCGAAGAGGTCGACACCGACACCGTCAACGCGCGCGTCGAGGCCATTCGACAGACCGCGACGCTGCGGCTCGGGAGCGAGCACCCGGTGGGCTTTCACGCGGCCGACTCGATCGTGATGCTGCGCAAGCAGACGCTCCCGCGGCACCCCAACGGCATGCGCTTCACCGCGACCGGCGCGGGCCTCGCGGAGCCCTTCTCGCGCGTCTACTACTCCGTCGGCGGCGGCTTCGTCGTGAACGAGGACGACCCCGATGGAGAGCTCGGCCCGCCGCGCGCGAAGGGGCCCTACTCGTTCGCCACGGGGGCCGAGCTGCTCGAGCTCGCGAACCGCAACGGCCTCTCGATCGCGACGCTCATGCTCGAGAACGAGAAGGCGTGGCGCACCGAGGCCGAGGTGCGCGAAGGCTCCGCGAAGATCTGGCGCGCGATGCACGCGTGCGTCCGTCGCGGCTGCGAGCGCGAGGGGATCCTCCCCGGCGGGCTCAAGGTGCGGCGACGCGCGGCGGCCCTGCATCGCAGGCTGCGCAACGACACGCGGACCGGCGACCCCCTCGTCGCGATGGACTGGGTGAACCTCTGGGCCCTCGCCGTGAACGAGGAGAACGCCGCGGGCGGTCGCGTCGTGACGGCGCCCACCAACGGCGCGGCGGGGATCATCCCGGCGGTGCTGCACTACTATCACCGCTTCGTCCCCAACGCGGACGACGACGGGGTGATGCGCTTCCTCCTCACTGCGGGCGCGATCGGGATGCTCTACAAGCGCAACGCGTCGATCTCGGGCGCCGAGGTGGGCTGTCAGGGAGAGGTCGGCGTCGCGTGCTCGATGGCCGCCGCGGGCCTCGCCGAGGTGCTCGGCGGCACGGCCGAGCAGGTCGAGAACGCCGCCGAGATCGGCATGGAGCACAACCTCGGGCTCACCTGCGACCCCATCGGCGGGCTCGTGCAGGTGCCGTGCATCGAGCGCAACGCGATGGGCTCGGTGAAGGCCATCAACGCCGCGCGCCTCGCGCTCTCGGGCGACGGCAAGCACAAGGTCTCGCTCGACAAGGTCATCGCCACGATGCGACAGACCGGCGCCGACATGATGACCAAGTACAAAGAGACGGCCCGCGGCGGCCTCGCTGTGAACATCATCGAATGCTGAGGGACCGATGAGCGCCCGCGAGCTCGAAGCGCTGCTGCACAAGACCCTCGAAGACCCGCGCATCCCGGCGAGCACGCGCCGCGACATCGAGCGCGTCTTCGCGAAGGGCGCGCTCGACCAGAGTGAGGTCACCGCGTTCTGCGCGCAGGCCATCGTGCTCGCGAGGGCCTCGCTCCGCGACGCGAGGATGCGCGACACCTTCGCGTGGGTGCTCCGCCTCGCGGGGCTCACGCAAGACGAGCCCCCGAAGCCCGCGCCTGCCGCGCCTGCGCCCGCGAAGACGCCGCGCGAGACCCCTGCGCGAGAGGGCGCTTCGCGCGCGTGCTTCAGCCCCGGCGAAGACTGCCTCGAGGCGATTCGAGACGAGTTCGCGCGCGCGCGCCGACGCGTCGACGTGTGCGTGTTCACGATCACCGACGATCGCATCCGAGAGGCCATGCTCGACGCGAAGCGCCGCGGCGTCGCGATCAGGGTCATCAGCGACAACGACAAGTCGATGGACGAGGGCTCCGACGTCGAACCCCTGCGCCGCGCGGGGATCGAGGTGCGCGTCGACGAGACCGAGGCGCACATGCACCACAAGTTCGCGGTGTTCGACGGCGCGAGGCTCCTCACGGGCAGCTACAACTGGACGCGCAGCGCCGCGCGCTACAACCAGGAGAACGTGGTGATCACCGCCGACGCGTCGCTCGTCACGGCCTTCGCGCGAGAGTTCGAACGGCTCTGGGGAGATTTCGAACCGGGCGGACGCGCGGCTCAGCAGGCGCGGTGAGACGCGGGACCCCCGGGGAGAAAGATCTTTCCGGGGTTGAGCAGGCCGTGCGGGTCGAAGGCGTCTTTGATGCGGCGCTGGAGCGCGATGAGCTCGGGCGACTGCTCCCACGGCAGATAGGGCGCCTTGAGCACGCCGATGCCGTGCTCGCCCGTGAGCGTTCCGCCGAAGGAGAGCGTCGCGCGAAAGAGCGACTCGATCGCGCGGTCGACGGCGGGGCGCTCGGCGTCGTCGTTCCAGAGCGCGTTGACGTGGAGGTTCCCGTCGCCCGCGTGGCCGTACGCGGGCATCACGATGCGCTCCCGCTCTGCGATCACGCGCACCTCCGCGAGCAGCGCGGCGACGTGCGTTCGGGGCACCACCACGTCCTCCGAGAGCTTGTGCTTCGCCCTCGCGCGGAGGGCGCGGCTCATCACCTTGCGCACGCTCCAGAGGGCCGCGCGCTCGCTCGCCGTGTGAGCCTTCGTGAGCGACGTGGCGCCCGCGTCGTCGCACGCGTCGCCCACGCGCTGAAGCTCGTCGTCGACGGCGCCCGCGTGACGCCCGTCGCACTCGATCACCAGCACCGCGCGCGCGCCCGACGGCAGCGATGACGGATCGCCCTCGCGCATCACAGCGCAGCACACGTCGTCGAGGAGCTCGATGCACCGCGGCGTGAGTCCCTTCGCGACGAGCGCGGCCACGGCGCGGCCCGCGTCGATCACGCTCGCGAAGCCCGCCACGAGCGTGCGCACCTCCGTCGGCAACGGGACGAGTCGCAGCGTGAGCTCGGTGAAGACCGCGAGGGTCCCTTCGCTGCCCACGAGGAGCGCGGTGACGTCGTAGCCCGCGACGCCCTTCGGCGTTCGACGCCCCGCGCGCACCGTCGCGCCGCCCATGAGCGCGGCCTCGACGCCGAGCGTGTACTCGCGCGTAACCCCGTATTTGAAGGCCCGCGGGCCTCCTGCGTTCTCGGCCACGTTGCCACCGAGGCAGCTCCACTCGGCCGACTGGGGATCGGGCGGAAAGAACAACCCTTCTGCTTCGACGAGCGATTGAAAGGCGCCCGTGAGCGCGCCGGGCTCCACGGTGGCCGTGAGGTTCGCGCGGTCGATGTCCTTCACCTGGTTGAGCGGGAGCGTGTCGAGCACCACCGCGGGGACCATCGGCACGGCCCCTCCCGTGCGCCCCGTCGCGCCGCCGCGAGGCACCGCCGGGACGCGCTCCTCGTCGCAGATCGCGAGCGCGGCGGTGACGTCGCTCGCTCGCTCGACGCGCACCACGCAGGGCGGCGTGACGCCTTCTGCTTCGGACTCGTCGCGCGCGTAGGGCGCGCACGCGGCGGGGTCTGAGAGCACCTTCGAGGCCCCGAGCGCTCGTTCGAGGCGCAGCCGCGCGCGGTCCATCGGTGTGGTCACGCAGGGGTGAGTGGCCGACGGAGCCCCTCGCGTCAAGCGCCGCCGAAGCCGCGCGCCACGGTCATCACCCCTTCGGCCACGTTGGCGACGCACACGACGTCTCCGCTCTCTGAGAGCACCAGCGCGACGCCGTCGTCGGCCTCGCAGGGCAGGCGTTTGCCGTGTCCGAGCGCGATCGCGGCGTCTGCGCCGACGGTGATCGATCGCATCGCCCTCGCGGCTGACGAGACCGGCGCGATCATCGAGAGCACCTTCTGTCGCGCGGTGTCGTCGCCTCGCGCGGCCGCGTCGAGCGTCTCGGGCGCGACGGCTTCATCCACGGTGAACACCCCAGACTCCGTGCGTCGCAGGGCCGTGAGGTGACCGAGCGTGCCGAGGTCGGCGGCGAGGTCGCGCGCGAAGCTGCGCACGTAGAAGCCCTTCGAAACCGTGAGGTCGAGGTCGCACTCGTTCTCCCTCACGGCGAGCACCTCCGCGCGTTCGAGGGTGACCGGGCGTGCGTCGAGCTCGACCTCCTCGCCGCGCCGCGCGCGCTCGTGCATCGGGACGCCGTCGACCTTGATCGCGCTCACCGCGGGCGGCACCTGGAGCATCGGACCCAGTCGCTTCGAAACGGCTTCGCGCACGGCCTCGGGCGAGGGTGCGGGGGTTCCGTCGGCGACGCGCGCGGTGACCTCTCCGTCGGCGTCGAGGCTCGCGGTGGAGACGCCGAAGCGCACGGTGGTGAGGTAGCGCTTGCGGTCGAGCGTGAGCCACGCCGAGAGCCGCGTGGCCTTGCCGAGGAGCACCACGAGGAGGCCCGTCGCCATCGGGTCGAGGGTGCCCGCGTGACCGACCGTGCGGTCGCGCACGGCGCGGCGGACCCGCCACACGACGTCGTGTGACGTGATGCCGCGAGGCTTGTCGACGAGGAGCAGGCCGTTCATGGGCGCGGAGTGTCGGCCATCACTGTGAAAGAAAGCCACGCGGAATTGGTGGCGCTGCGGGTTGTCGGTACGTTGTGGGGCTGCGCGATGCGGTGCTAGCTTCTTGTGTAGGGAACGGACATGGCCGCAGAACGCGAACTCCCCTCGCCTGGAGCGCTGCTCGGAGGGGGCAAATACCGCCTCGAGCGCAACGTCGGCGAGGGGGGAATGGGCGCGGTCTTCGAGGCCACGAACCTCGACACGACGCGCCGCGTGGCGATCAAGGTGCTGCGTCCCGACCTCGCGTCGCGCGCCGACGTGGTGCGACGCTTCGCGCAGGAGGCGCGCGCGGCGTGTCGCATCGAGCACCCGAACATCGTCGGCGTGTTCGACCTCGTGCAGGAGGGCGCCACGGTCTTCATCGTCGAGGAGTTCCTCGACGGAGAGGACCTCAAGCAGCGGGTGACCTCGCAAGGCCCGATGGACGCCGCCGAGGCGCTGCGCGTGGCGATCCCCGTGATGGAGGCGCTCTCGTACGCGCACGGCCGCGGCGTGGTGCACCGCGACGTCAAGCCCGACAACATCTTCCTCGCGCGCACGCCGAAGGGGCTCTCGCCGAAGGTCATCGACTTCGGCATCGCGCGCGTCGTCGACGACGAGGGAGAGAGCCTCCAGGGCACGATGCTCGGCGAGGTGATGGGCACGGCGTACTACATGTCTCCCGAGCAGGCGCGCGGCGACACCGAGCTCGTCGACGGTCGCTCCGACGTGTGGTCGCTCGGCGCGGTGCTCTACTTCGCCGTCTCGGGCGCGCGCCCCTTCGAAGCCGCCAACCGCCACCAGCTCCTCTACCGCATCACGCACGACGACCCGCTGCCCCTCGCAGAGCGCGCGCGCGGCGTCGCGCCGGAGTTCATCGACCTCGTGCGCCACGCCCTCACGCGCGACCTCGACAAGCGCTTCGCCTCGATGGACGCGTTCCTCAACGCGACGCGCGACGTGCTCTCGGTGATCTCCGATCGCACCGCGGTGATGCCCGTCGCGGCGCCCGAGGTGACCCTCTCCGAAGACACGCACACGATCATTCCGCTCGGGCTCTCGTCGATCGAAGAGGTCGCCGTCGACGAGCCCGTCGCCGTGATGCCCGCGCTCCCGGCGCTCCCGTCGTCGGTGGCGACGCAGCCGCTCGGGGCGTCGCGCAAGGTCTCCGAGGTGACGCCCGCGTCGTGGGAGACCTCCGAGCTCATCGAGCCTCCGCGTCGCTCGCGTCGCGCCCTGTGGGGATCGCTCTTCGCCGTCGCCATCGCGCTCGGCGCCATCGTGGGCGTGAACGCCCGAGGGCCCGACGAGACCGTCACCACCGCGCCGCGCCCCATCGTGATCGCAGCGCCGCGGACGCCGCTCCCCTCGACGCCCATCAGCCTCCTCCAGATTCCCGCGAGGCAGCCCCCGACCGCGCAGACCGCTGACGCTTCGGTCGCCGTTGCGCCCACGGCCAGTGAGACAGCGCGTGCGCCCAAGGACCGCGTCGACGAGGTCCGTCTCCGCCCGCCGCGCGCCCCGGCTGCGACGCGCGTACAACGGCCGCCGGCGAGCGCTGCGCAGCTCGCGCCCAACCCCTACGACACGCCGACGCGTCCGATGCCGCGGGGGCTCTGGGGCCCTCGCTGAATCGCGGTTCAGCTCAGCGCCAACCGATGCAAAGGCGAGCCTCCACGCGCGCGGGATCTCCGCTCCGAGTGCAGGGCCAACGCACTCGCGCGAGGCGCTCGGTGAGGCACGTCGCGACCTGTGCTGCGCTCCCGTCGGTGGGGCCCGTGATCGACTCGACCTGCACGGCCGTGCCTTCGCCCGTGGGTGAGATCGTCCACGCGATGCGGTAGCTCCCGACGCCGCCGCCGCGCGTGGCGCAGCCGAGGAGGGCGTCGCGCGCGTCGCTGCGCTCACCGACGCCGTAGAGGGTCGTTCCGATGCGAAGCCACGGGTCGTCGTCGGCGTATCCGAGCACGCGGAACTCCGCGTGGCGCGAGCTCGTCCCGAGGCCGCCGAACACCGCCGCCATCGAGTTGCCCGCGCCGAGCCTCGCGACGGCTTCCGTCCATCGCGCGACGGAGCCGCGTGGCGCGTCGAGGTCGACGCTCACGTCGTCGGGGAGGCCGCCGCGGTTGGCGGTTCCAGCGCGTCGCGCGTGGACGGCGAGCGTGCAGATCGAGCGGCTCTCGGGGGCCTGTCCCGCGCGGCTCCCGTCGACGAACTGACCGCACCACGTCTCGACCGCGGCGATCACCAGGTTCGGATGCCGCTCCGCCAGGAGGGCCGCGACGGGCGGCGCCTGACCGCACACTGGACCATTCGCGCGCCACCGCCGCTGCGCGACGAGCGCCTCCGCCGCGCGCACCTCGTCTTGTGAAACGAGCCTCGCGCCGGGGAGCCGCGACATCCACCCGTGCACCGCGTCGACGAGCACCTCGCGCTCGGGTCCTTCGAAGAGCGTCCCCTCGTAGACCACCGCGATTTCACGGCCCCGCGTCTCGTCGGGCGCGGGCGCTTCGGGGTCTGGCGCGCGCGACGCGTACTCGCCGCCCTCGCACTCCGCGGGGATGCTCACGGAGGCCGACGTCACCCGATGCGACGTGGTCACAGAGGCCACCGCGGACTCGAGCGCGTCGGCTCGCTCGGAGCACGTCGCGCCCCACGAGCGCACCGTCTCGGGCGCCGTCGACGCGCTTCGGGCGCAGCGTCTCCACGCGTCGCGGGCGGTGCGCGCGAAGGGAGACGAGACCTCGACGAGCGCGTCTCGCCACGCGCGCTCGGCGTCGGCGTTGCCGCGCAGGGTCTCGGGCGGCGCGAGGTCGGTGAGCTGCCCGCGCATGTCGTCGAGCACGAGGGCCATCACGATCGCGATGAAGAGGGTGTCTTCCGCGGGGCGTTGACCGGGTAGCGCGCGGGCGAGCGCGTCGAGGCGTGTCACGCCATCGGCGCGACGACGGGCCCACGGCGTGAGCAGCTCCCTGAAGCGCGTCGAGGTGAGCCCCGCGCTCGACGGAACGCGGTCCGCGAGCTGACGCTGCGCCTCGCTCCAGATCGTCGAGAGGCGGTGATCGGCGAAGGCCGTCGGATACACCGCGCGACCTTCGTAGGTCGGCGTGTCACCCACGGCGCCGGTGACGGTCGTTGGCCTCGGGGTCGACGTTGCGCAAGATGCGGCGAGGGCTGTGAACGCGACGGCCAGCGAGCTTCGTAGGGTGGGCATCGGTGAGGTGCGGGGATCGTGGATCTCGCGCGCCGCGGGCGTCCAGTTTCGCGTGCGCGAGGCGACGGGTCAGGCGTCGTCGGCGTTGTCGTCGTCGCGCGGAGGCTTCGCGGCGCTGGTGATTTCGAAGCGCGCGCCCACCTCGAGCGGAGGCGGGGGAGGGGTCTTCTGCACGAGCGCGTCGAGCGCGAAGAGCACCTCGCGCACGCCTTCGCCCGTCACCGCCGAGACGCCGCGGAGCTCGATGCCGCGGGCGGCGAACTCGGGGCGCGCGAGCTCCCACGCGGCGCGCGCGTCGGGGAGGTCGATCTGCGAGACGGCCACGATTTGAGGGCGCTTCGCGAGCTCGGGGTCGAACTGCTCGACCTCGCGCATGAGGGCGTCGTAGCGCGCCGCGAGGTCGATGTCGTCGCCCTGGAGGGTGACCAGGTGCAGGAGCACGCGCGTGCGCTCTACGTGCTTGAGGAAGCGAATCCCGAGGCCCGCGCCCTGCGACGCGCCGGTGATGATCCCGGGGATGTCGGCCATGAGGAAGCTGCGGTTCTCGTCGATGCGCACCACGCCGAGGTTGGGCACGAGGGTGGTGAAGGGGTAGTCGGCGATCTTGGGCTTCGCGCGCGACACCGAGGCGATGAAGGTGCTCTTGCCCACGTTGGGAAAGCCGAGGATCCCCACGTCGGCCAGGAGGCGAAGCTCCATGCGCAGGCGCTTGGTCTCGCCGGGCTCGCCGGGCTGGGCGCGGCGGGGGGCGCGGTCCCACGGGGTGGCGAAGTTCATGTTGCCGAGGCCGCCGCGGCCGCCGCGGGCGACGATGAAGGTCGCGTCGGGCTCGTGCATGTCCGCGAGCACGGTGCCCGTGTCGGCGTCGATGATCACGGTGCCCACGGGGACGCGGAGGGTCTTGTCTTCCCCTTTGCGGCCGTTGCAGTCGGACCCCTGGCCGCCTTCGCCGCGTGGGGCCTCCCAGCGCGGGCGAAAGCGGTATTCGACGAGGGTGTTGAGCCCCTGGTCGGCGATCATCACCACGTCGCCGCCCTTGCCTCCGTCGCCGCCGTCAGGGCCGCCGAAGGGGACGTGCGCCTCCCGACGGAACGACACTGCGCCTTTGCCACCGTCGCCCGCTGCGACGCTGATCTCCACTTCATCGATGAACTTCACGGTGACGCTCCTGCGAGGCGCGGTGTAGCACTACAAGCGCCATCGCTCGTCGGGAAACTGGCGGTGATCCGCGCGTGGCGATAGCCTCGCGCTCGCGTCGATCAACGCACCGAATGGAATCGAACTCCCCCCGCGACAGCGCCGAAGACCCCAGGACGGGGTTCGTCCGAAGCCTTCCCCGCAAGGTGGTGGAGATCAAGGCGACCTTCGGCGCCCTCATCGCTGACCCCCGCTCGACGCGAATGCGCGACGAGCTCCGGCGAAAGCTGCACGCGCTCTATACGCTGGCGCGCTCCTACCAGCTCACGCGGCTCTCCGACGCGCTCATCGCGTGCGTCGACATCCTCGACGCGACGCGCGCGATGCCCACCCTCGCGCGCCCCCACATCGACAGCCTCGCGGGCTACATCGCCTCGTTCTCGCACTGCATCGAGGGCGACACGCAGGAGCCCGCTGCGACGCCCTCCGCAGGCCCCACGGGGACCCGCGAAGACGCCTCGCGCGCGGCCACCGTGCGCATCCCCGCGGCGGGGTCGCAGCGCGTCGCGGCGAAGATCACGCTCCCGCCCGACCTCTCGAGCACCGCGGAGACCTCGACGGCCGACGGGCGACCCGCCCCCTATCGCACGCTCCCTCCCGGAACGACGCTGCGAAAGGGCGTCGGCGCGGGGCACGGCGCGGCGGTTCACATCCTCTTCGTCGGGAGCTCCGCCCGAGCCAACGCGCTCCATGAGGCGCTCCCGCCCGACGTCGAGCTGCTCGTGACGCGCACGGCCGGAGACGCCGCGCAGCGCGCGAAGGACGCCGCGCCCGACGTGATCGTCGCCGAGATGGGGGGCCTCGCCGACGGAGCTGGTCTCCTCGCGACCTTGCGCGCGGATCCCCTCACGGAGTTCTTTCCCGTGGTGCTCGTGGCGCCCGCGGGAGAGGCGCTCGACGAGGTGCGAGAGCGCAGCCCCGAGGCCGCCGAGGTGCTCGCCGACAACACCGACGGCGCGGCCCTGTGGGACTCGCTCGAGCGCATCGTGGGCGGCGCTGCGAACCCCGTGGCGGGCGCGCACGAGTTCGGTGACGTGACCCTCGACGAGCTCGCGCGGGTGCTCCAAGACGAGATCCGCAGGGGCATCGTCGCAGCCGCGTCTCCGAGGGCTCGCGGCGCGCGCATTCCGCTCGGCGGCGGCAACGAGGTGCTCGCCGCGGCGTGGGAGGCCATCGCGCGAATCCGCGAGGTCGTCGAGCGTCGCTCGCAGGGCGCGGTGCGCTTCGAACTCCCCGCGGCGCCGCGCGGACTTCCCGGCACGAGCGTGGTGACGCCCGGCGAAGAGGGCGCGCAGCGCGCGGAGGTCGAGGGAGACGATCCGCTCCCCGGCCGCAAGGTGCTCGTCGTCGACGATGATCCCGCGGTGGTCGCCAACTTCGCGACGCTCTTCCGCGAGGCGGGCGCGCTCGTGACCGAGTGCACGAGCGGCGAGCTCGCGCTGGGCATCGCGCGGCGCATCCAGCCCGACCTGGTGATCTCTGACATCGTGATGCCGGGCCTCGACGGCTTCGGGCTCTGTCAGGCGATCCGCCGTGATCCGACGCTGCGGCACACGCCCGTGGTGCTGCTCTCGTGGCGCGACGACCTGCTCGTGCGCATGCGCGAGATGGGCGCGCAGGCGCAGGGGTATCTGCGAAAAGAGGCAGGCGGCGCGGTGATCCTCGCGCGGGCTCGCGACGCGATCAGGCTGCGGGTGAGGCTTTTGGAGCGCGTCGCGGCGCTCACCGGGGCCGCCGAGGTGCGCGGGCGCCTCGAGCGCGTCGGCCTCGCGGCGCTCCTCGAAGTGTCCGCGGCCTCGCTCGGTGACGCGACGGTGACGGTCTCCGATCCGTGGAGCGTGACGGAGCTCCATGTGAGGGGGCGCGCGCTCGCGTCGGCGCTTCGTACGGCGCACGACGGCTCGCTCCTGCGCGGTGAGGCCGCGCTGGTGCCGGTGCTCGGCGCGTCGTCGGCGCGCTTCGCGGTGGCGCGTTCGAAGGCGCACGTGCGCGAGAACCTCGAAGGGCCCGTCTCCGAGGTGCTCTCTCGTTGCGCGCGTCGCCTCGGGGCGCTCGAGGGCGCGCTCTCGGGGCAGTCGCTGCTCGAGGTGGTGCGCGTCGAGATCGACCGCGAGGCCGCGCTGGCCTACGCGCGCACGCTGCCCGCTCGCATGAGCGCCGTGGTCGAGCGCGTGGCCTCGGGGGAGTCTCCGAGGGACCTCATCCTGCGCGACGCGATGGCGCCGTCGGACCTCGAGCCCGTGCTCGTCGAGCTGGCGCGCAGGGGCGCGATCCAGCGGGTGTTCGACACGCGCGGCGAAGACCTCACCGCCGTGAGGATGTCGTCGATCGAGAGCGCCGCGCCGCCCGCGCTCTCGGAGGTGCGCCCCGAGCTCCTCGCGAAGAAGGCCGCGGGGGAGGCGAAGACCGATTCGAAGCGCGCCACGGTGAGCGCCGACGACGACGCCGCGGCCTCGCTCGCAGACGCCGTGTGGCGCGAGCTCCGTGACTCCGTGCACGACGACCCGAACTCGCGGTGGAACGCGCCCACCCCCGCGCTCCCGTCGCCGCCTCCGGAGGTGCCTCCGATCGACGACGCGACGACCGACGACCTGCCGCCGCTGCCTGAGATCATCGACGCGTTCGAGGCGACGCGCACGCCCGCGATGCCCATGCCCGCGCGGCTCATCGCGGCCTCGATCCCGTCGAGCGAGGCGCGCCACTCCGACCGCGTGGTGTCCGATCGCGCGGAGACGCGGAGGGTGCCGTCGGTGCCCTCTCCGCCGAAGGAGCGAGAGGAGCTCGCCACCACGGCGCCGTCGAACCTCGACGCCCGTCAGGCCCTCGCCTCGCTCGATGAGGAGGTCGCGCACACGAGCGAGCTCCCCGACGGCGTGCTCGACGCGCTCAAGCAGTCGCTCGTGGCCGACGCGTCGACGAACGACGTCGCGCCCGGCCGCGGCTCCAACCCCGCGAGCGATTCGAAGCCCTCCGCGGAGCCGAAGCTCAGGGGGGATTCGAAGCCCACGAGCGATTCGAAGCCCGCGAGCGATTCGAAGCCCGCGGCGGCGAGGACCTCGACGGAGCCCAGGATCACGCGCGATTCGAAGTCCGGCGGGACGAAGGTCGCTGCGGCCGCAAAGGTCGCCGATGAGGCCACCGAGCGCGCGTCGCTCGAGACCTCCGACGTCCGCGCCGCGAGGGAGCGCCGCGCGTCGGTGGAGCCCGCGGAGCGATCGTCGACGCCGAGCACGAGGACGCGTCCTCCGACGCCGCCGTTGCAGGCGACGCAGACCCGCTCGGGCGCGCGTCCGAAGCCTTCGAAGGCCGACGTCACGGGGCCGCAGAAGGCCCCCACCGAGTCGGATCACAGCGACGCGTTCGAGGCGATCCGCAACGCCTCGGCGGACCCGATCCGCATCGCGGCGCCGGGCACCGCGCCGCCCGCGCGCCCCCAGTCGCGCCCGCCGCAAAGGGACGGAGACGGCGGCTGGTCGATGCGCCCCGCGCTGCTCCTCCTCGGCGTCGGCGCGGCCTTCGCGGGGAGCTACTACGGCGTGCGCTGGTACCTCTCGCGCACGATCCCGCCGGAGACGCTCCTCCAGCCCGAGGCGTCCGCCGACGCGGAGCCCACGCCCATCGAGCCGACGCCCATCGAAGGCGCGCCCTCGGAGGCCCCGACTTCTGAGATGGGCGACGCGGGCGCGGTGATTTCCGACGACGCGAGCGCGCAGCCCGCGAACGTCGGGGCCACCGTGGCGCCGCGTGTGGATGCGCCGGCCGCGGGCTACCACCCGGCGGCGACGTGGCTCGACGGCGGTGCGCTCGCGCCGCGTGAGGGGCTCCTCGTGGTGCTCCCGCCGACGCCCGCGCGGGCGGTGACGGTGCAGGTCGACGCGCGGCCCACGCAGGCGCTCCCGCTCACCTCGTCGCTGCCCGAGGGGATGCACGCCGTGAGGTTCATCGTCGAGGGGCGCACGCGGTATCGCCTCGCGACTGTGCGAGCGGGGCAGGCGCTCGTGCTCCAGGTCCCGTCGGGGCAGTAGTGGCCGTGCGCGCGATCGCGAGCCTTGCGATGGCGGCCTGCGCGCTCGCCGCGTGCTCGTCGTGCAAGGGCTCCGGCTCCGACGCGACGCCGTCCGCGACGAGGGCCGACGCGTCCGTCGCGGCCACCGCGGGCGCGCGGGCCGACGAGGTGATCGACCTCACGGAGGTGTTCCGCGAGGGCGTGATCGACTCGGCGGGGCCCGTCGTCGATCTCGGCGAGCGTCAGGCCGCGCGCTACGTGGTGAGCGCCGCGGCGCTGCCCTCGGAGACGGTGAACGGCGACAGCTGGGTGAGCGTCGGGACGCGCCTTCGGCTGCGCGTTCCGATCGGTGAGGGCGACCCTCCCACGTCGGTGCGGCTGCGCGTTCGGAGGGCCTCGTCGCGCGGCGTCGCGCTCATGGTCGACGGGGTGCTCGTGCGCGCGGTGAACCTGCCGCAAGACGGCGCGCCGAGGATCATCACGCTGCCCGTTCCCGCAGGGCGTTTCGCGCGGTCGACGGCCGACGTCGAGCTGCGCTTCGGCACGCCCCGCGCGGTGCCCGGGGTGCTCTCTCCCGTGGCCGCGCAGATCGACTGGGTCCACATCGCGCGGAGGGAGGTTCCGCCCTCGCGCGTGGCCGATCTCGTGAACGACGTGGCCGCCGAGAGGACGCCCCGGAGGGCGCTCACCTTCTACGCGCCGACTCGCCTCTCGACGCTGATGCTCCTCCCGACGAGGTCCACGTGGACGGCCTCCATCGCCGCCGAGGGAGCCCGCGGCGCTCGTCCCGGCGCGCCCGTCGTGGCCGTGATGCGCGCCGAGACCGACGGCGAGGAGCCCATCGAGGAGCGCGTCGAGATCGCGCCCAACGGCGTGTGGCACGACGCTGCGATCGACCTCACGCCCTTCGGCGGACGCCCCGTGCGGCTCACCCTCTCCGCCGAGGGGAGCGAGGACGCGCGCCTCGCCGTGGCCGCTCCGTCGCTGCGTCACGCGACGGCGCCGGGGACGTCTCCGTCGAGCGCCGCGGCGGGCAACGGGGCGTCTCTACGCGCGTCGGTCCGTCACGTCGTGATGGTCGTGGTGCGCGGGCTCCGCGTCGACCGCGTGCTCCCGACGCTCTCCGATCACCTCACGGGCGGAGGCTTCTCGCGGATGAGCGCCGAGGGGACCGTCGCCGTCGCGCAGGCCCCTGCGCCGCGAGAGTTCAGCGCGATGGTCTCGGCCACGACGGGCCTGCCCGCGGACCTCCACCACGTGAGCGAGCTCACCGACGCGCTCGACGACGAGGCCCCGACGATGGTCTCCGCGCTCGCGGCCGCGGGCGTCGACGCGGTGGCCTACACCGACGACATCGCGTGGTTGGGCAGCGGCGCAGACCGCGCCGTGCGCGTGCGGAACTCCTGCGCCGCCGAGGCCGCCACGTGTCACCCCGACTGGATGTTCTCCGCCGCCGCCGAGGACCTCATCACGCGCCGCGCGTCGAACACCTTCACGCTCATCGTGACGAGGGCGGGCGTGCTCCCGCTCGACCCAACGCCCGAGGACGTCGTCGCCCTCGATCCGCGGCCCTACGAGGGCACGATGACGCCCTCTCGCACGGCCGTGTACGGGCTCCGTCAGCGCTCCGAGGGCATCGACCTCGCGCCCGCCGACATGGATCGCCTCGGCACCCTCTACGACGCCTCGCTCCTCGCCGTCGACCGCGGCCTCGGGCAGCTCCTGGAGCGCATCCGAGATCACAACCTCGACGACGAGACCGCGGTGATCGTGGTGGGCGACCGCGGCGTGGCGCTCGGCGAAGGGCGCTCCGTGGGCGACGGGCCCATGACGCAGAGCTCGATCTCCGAGACGCTCCTCCTCGCGCGGGGCCCTGGTTTTCCAGCGGTTCGCGTGGGCGGTGTGGTGGGCGTGATCGACGCGGCCGCGACGGTGCTCGAGCGCTTCGGCGTCGCCGCGCCCGCGGAGCTCGAAGGCGTGTCGCTCGCGGGCGGAGGCGTCGCGCACGACCGCGTGCTCGGCTTCGTCGCGACGACGCGCTGGGACGTCGGCCTGCGATTCGGCGACCTCGTGGCGCTCCCTCGCGCCGCGCGTGACGGCGGCGGAATCGCCCTCTACGGCAGGGAGTCCGACGCGCTCGGGGTGACGGACCTCGCGCCCTCACGACCCATCGCGAGGGAGCTCGGTGAGGCCGCGATGGCGGCGTTCCGTCCGGGCGCGGGTCGGAGGCTCTTCCCTCCGTCGACGAGGGTGCTGCCCGCGGCGCTCGACGCGCTCTCTCGCTTCCGTCACTGATCCGCGGCGCAGAAGCTCGCTACGCGGCGCTCTGCTGCGCGCGGAGGGGAGGGGCGGCGAGCTGCGCGACTGCGGCGGTGAGCCGCGACGAGGCGCGCTGCACGATGGCCGCGAGCGCGACGAGCGAGGCCGCGTAGACGAGCGCGAAGAGCCAGCGGGGCGCCTCGTGGGTCTGCAACATCCAGTGGCGATAGACGGGCCCCATGAGCACGTGATGGAGCAGGTAGAACTCGTAGGAGCTCGCGGTGAGCGTCGCGAGGACCTTTCCCGCGGGCGAGGGGAGCTTCGGGGCCACCATCACGGCGCCGAAGACCGCGACGCCGAGGGCCACGTCGGTGAGCCCGATGCACGCGTAGTAGGTCGCCACGAGGGAGGCCGCGGCGAGCGTCGGCCAGCGCGAGCGCCCCGAGGCGATGCGCGCGAGGATCATCCCGAGGCCGAAGGGCAGCACGTTGAACGCGAAGAACGGGGAGACGTAGTGAATCCCCCGGTAGTGCAGCAGGAACGACGCGCCGGGCACGCGCTGCGCGACCTGCCACAAGAGCCAGTGCGAGAGCAGCAGGCCGTTGAGCCCCCACGCGAGCGTGGTGTTCGACAGCCGACGATGGAGCCACGGGAACAGCGCGTAGAGCGCCATGATGAGCGAGAGGAACCACAGGTTCGCGGCCACCGTCGCGGCGTACGGGCTCGCGGGCCACAGCGCGTGGAGCCCCGAGATGTGCAGCGCCCAGTCGAGGCCCGTCGGTCGCTTGTGCGTGAGCGCGACGAGCCCCGCGCCGATCAGCGCGAGGCTGAGCCAGTACGAAGGGAGAATTCGCCAAGCCTTGCGGGCCATGAAGGCCCCGAGCGTGACCGGACGATCGCCCTGCGAGCGCGCGAGCCCGTACCCCGAGAGCATCACGAAGAGCACGATCCCCACGTCGCCCAGGCGGCTCGTGAACGACCGGACCGGTGACGACGCGTCGAGGTGGTAGACGAACACCGCCCCCATCGCGAGGAGTCTGAGGAGGTCCATGCCCGACTGGCGTGTCGGCGTGTGACTCATCGCCGCCTCTCGGATTCACCCGACAACGAAGAGCGGCCGCGCGGCTGCGCAGGACTTTCTTCTGTTCGGGTTAGTGCTGAGTGGGATGCGAAGAAACAAAGAGAGCCTCGCGGGCCTCGCGGGTTGACAGACGTCGGGGTGTGGGCCGACGCGGCCTTCGTGGATAGTGCAAGAACGTGCACGCAGAGGTCACTCCCGAGGCGCTGGACCTCATGCCCGTCGAGAACGGGCGGCAGCGCTGCTCGCGGGTCATCATGCCTGAACCGCGGGACCGTTGTCGAAGATTCGACGGATCATGGAAGGCCCCATCGGAGACGCGACGAAACGCGGGTGCGCGTCTGGGGAGCTCCGAGCGCGAGAACTTGGCAGCGCCGCGCTGCGCGTGATTGGATCGCGCACAACGACCATGAAGCGCCTGCTGACCTCGATCGTGTTCGCGTGGGGCGTCACCGCAACGACAGCCGCGATGGCCCAAGGGGGCTACACGGTGATGACCTCGAACCCTCCGCCTCAGGCGCCCGTGGTCGTGGCCTCTCCGTCGTCGACGCCGACGCCCGCTCCGACGCTCACCGCGCCTGGCGCTCCGCCCGCGCCCGGGACCGTGGAGCAGATCACGCCCTCACGCGGGCCCGCGCCGCGCGGGGTGGCCGCGCCTGTCATGGCCCGTCGGCCTGAGGAGTACGGCGGGATCACGCCGGGGATGCCCTCGGTGCCGCCGGGGCTCCGTCGCGCGCGCAGGCCCGGCGGAGCGACCCGCGTCGCGTGGCCCGGCTTTCAGATGGTGCCCGGCGGCTCGCGGCTCTTCGTGGTGCTCACGTCACCGCAGCCCGTGGGTGAGGCCACGCGCAACGGTCGCACGCGGGTGTTCCGCATCCCGGCGGCGAGCATTCTCCTGTCGAACAACCGCCGCGCGCTGATCACGGAGGCGTTTCCGACGCCCGTGGCGCGGGCGTTCCTGCGACCGGCGCGCGGGGGCACCGACCTCGTGGTGGAGCTCCGCGCCGACGTCGAGCCGACGATCACGCAGGAGACCTCGTCGCAGGGCTTTCACTTCGTCTTCCTGAATTTTCCGACCTTCGCGGCGCCCGAGCTCGGTCGGCTCCAGCTCCCGAGCGGCGCGGTGCTCACGGTGCAGGCGCCCCCGTCGCAGGTCGTGGCGCCCGTCGCTCCGTCGCCGCAGGTGCAGATCGGCACGCCGCAGGGACGTCCCGGCACCGACGCCGAGCGTCCTCCGGGCGTGCACTGATCTCACCCGTCAGTTGAAGCGTGGCGCGTAGGCGATGCAGCGGGTCCAGACCCCCTGCATGCAGGTGCGTTGGCCGACGTAGCACGTGTCCATCGTGACCTGGCCGTTGGTGTCCACGTCGCAGGCCGCGGGGCGCGCGTCCATCTCGCACGTGCAGCCCTGGTTGGGCACGATGCAGCGGTAGCAGGCGTCGGTCACCGCGGGGTCCTCGTCGTCGCAGTCTTCGCCCGGGGCGCACATCGGACCGAAGCCGTCGCCGTCAACGTCTTCGCAGCCGAGGAGCGTCGAGGGGGTCTCGTCCGACGAGGTCGACCGCTGCGCCGCTGGACGTGGCGCGTCGCTCGCGCAGGCCAGAAGCAGGACGGGGAAAAACAGGTGCTTCGCGCGCATGGCTCGGACTCCCGCGGGCGCACGTCCGGGCGACGCGTACACGTCTCCCGTGGCAGCGGCGAAACCCACGTGGCCCACTGATGCCGTTGCACCTGTGTTTCACGGCGGAAGCCGAAATCCCTTGAGCTGGACCGTAGCGGACTTCGAGACATGCGCGGTCTGGCGACACGCGCGCAGCGCGGTGTTCGTGGGCTTCGAGGCTGCGGGTTGGGAGGGCGACGGAGGGAGGAGCGCGGGGAGCGCGAGGGGCCGCGCTACGGAGCGATCACGCGTTGAGCTGGAGGAGGCGCTTCACGCGGGCCTCGGCGGCCGACACGATGTGCGAGGCGAGGGTGTCGGGGATGCGCAGCGCCGCGCGCAGGTCGGTGATGATCTGCTTCTCTTCGTCGCTCTGCACGCCGTCGATGTACGTGAGCACCACGGCGTGGTTGAGGAGCGTCTGGCGGTCGTCGGCCGAGAGCTCGGTGATGGGGATGTCGGCGAGGGTGCGAGGCGTCTTGGCGAACTCGCGCACCGCCTCGGCCTCGGCCTCGCTCGCGCCGAAGGCGTTGATGAGCGCCTCGATGTGCTCTTTCTCCTCGTCGGCGACGCGTCCGTCGACCCAGGCAACAACCACGAGGGACTTCAGGATCGCCATGTCTTCTTCGTGCATCGAAACGCTCCCCTGATGGAACTGTGAGAGATCGGCGCGGGAGTCTAGTCGAACGACGGGTCGCGCCGGAAGCCCATTTGATCAGCCGTTGCGCCAGACCGCGTGGCCCACGAAGAACGGACCCATGTGGTCCATGAACTCCGCGGTCTGCCGCGTCTTTCGCATCGACTGGACGACGTGTGAGAGCGGGTACAGCTCGCGCCCCACGAGGCCCACCACGAACTCGTTGTCGTTCGCGTCGAGGCCGTGACACGCGAGGCGGATGTCGTGCGCGAGGTCCGCCGAGCCGTAGCGGTGGCCGATGGTGCCGTGCTCGCGGAGGATGCCCCCCTGCTCGCGGGGGTCGAGGCGGTTGAAGGCTCCCTTGCGCTTGAGCGGATACCACACGGCCCAGGGCCACGCGGCGTTGAGGACGGTGTTCACCGGGCGCTCGAGCAGCCAGAACTTCAGGTCGCTTTCGAAGCCCGAGCTGTACGTGCGGGCGAGCATCGAGAGCTCGGGGCGCGGCGTGAGCGACGGGCGCGCGAAGACCGGACGCGCCGCGCGGACGAAGAGCGCGGGGTCCTCGGACCAGGTGAGCGCCGCGAGGCCGCGGGGGTGGTTCACGTCGGCGTAGATCACCGAAGGGACCTTCGCGTCGCGCAGGTCGGCGCCGAGCTTCTGCGCCTCGAGGTTCGGGTCGCCCGAGGTCTCGAAGGCCAGGAGCTGCATGAAGAGCCGACGGTCCATGTGCTGGGCCTCGCCGTTGATCGGCGCGCCGCGCTCGCGCACGTCGAGGGGGGCCTCGGGCTCGGCGCTCGGGCCGTGGCCTTGCGCGTGACCGTGACCGTGTGCGGGCTTCTCGGGGGTGTCGCTCATGGCGGCGGAGTATCGCCGCGAGGGCTGCGACGTCAATGCGCGATCACGCGCGCTCGAGGTCGTGCTTGCGAATGAGCCGGTGGACGTACGTTCGATCGAGGCCCGCGGCCTGCGCGACGGCGGAGACGTTCCAGTGGTGACGCTCGAGGAGGCCCGCGATGTAGGCCCGCTCGAGGTGGTCGAGCCAGCGCTCGCGCTGGTCTTTGAAGGGCTGATCGAGGTCGACCGCGAAGGGAGAACCCCCCGCGTCGGGGCTCCGAGGGCGGGCGTCGGAGGCCATCGCGAGGGCCTCTTTTGCGCCGAGGGCGACGGCGCGCTCGACGAAGTTTCTCAGCTCTCGCACGTTGCCGAGCCACGGGCGCGCCGAGAGCTCTCGCACGAGCTCGGGCGGCAGCGCCGAGGCCGCGCCCTGCGGGAGAAAGTGCTGCACGAGCTGGGGGATGTCCTCGGTGTGCTGACGCAGCGGGGGAATGGTGATGGGCAGCACCGCGAGGCGGAAATAGAGGTCTTCGCGGAAGGCGCCCGCGTTGACCATCGTGCGGAGGTCGCGGTGCGTGGCCGAGATGAAGCGCACGTTGACCTTGCGGTAGTTGCTCTCGCCCACGCGGCGCACGGCGCGAGACTCGATCGCGCGGAGCAGCTTGGGCTGCATCGCGAGGGGCATCTCGCCGATCTCGTCGAGGAAGACCGTGCCCCCGTCGGCCGTCTCGATGGCGCCCGCGCGCGCGTTGGCGGCGCCCGTGAACGCGCCCTTCGCGTGGCCGAAGAGCTCGCCCTCGAGGAGGTTCTCGGGGAGCGCGCCGCAGTCGACGATGACGAAGGGCTGCTGCGCGCGCGGTGAGGCCGCGTGGATGGCCTCGGCGACGAGCTCTTTTCCGGTGCCGGTCTCTCCGTGGAGGAGCACGGTGGAGTCTGTCGGTGCCACGCGGGCGAGGCGCGCGAAGAGCTCGCGCATCGCGACCGAGCGCCCGAGGAGCGGGCCGAAAGACTCGCCAGGCCAGAGGTCGACCACGGCGGGAGACGACTCGTAGCTCACCGTGAACGTGGTGGAGCCGACCTGGACGCGGCCTCCGTCGGGCACGCGCGCCGACTGGACGAGCACGCCTTCGACGAAGGTGCCGTTGCGGCTCCCGAGGTCGCGGACCCAGACGCCGTCGTCGCGGGCTTCGAATTCGACGTGGAGGCGCGAGACGGCGGGGTCTTGCACGGCGACGTCGACGCCCGCCGCGGAGCCCGCCACGGCGCGTCCGTCGAGGGGAGACGTGTGGGGCCCCGAGCCGTCGGTCCATCGGAGCTGCGGCCTCCGGCGCGTGGCCGAGACCGTGGCCCCGAGCGGGTCGCGCTGGACCACCGTCACGTTGGGCGGAGAAACGTCGTGCGATGCCATCGACCCGCGACGATACAGCGCCCGGGTGTCCGTAGAGGAAAATCAGAGCGATCCGTGCGAGCGCTCAGGCTCCGGGCCTCGCACGCCGTTGTGCTCTTGTGCGAGGCTCCCATGACGATGACCGCCGAGAGGGTGACCGAACCGCGCGCGAGACGCGCGAAGATCCTGTTCCTGGATGATGACAGGGACCTCACCACGGCGATGCGACGGGCGCTCTCGCTCGAGCCCTTCGACGTGATGACCGCCAACACCATCGAAGACGCGCGCGCCCTCCTGGCCGCGCACGAGTTCGACGTGGTCGTCTCCGACGAGGAGATGCCCGAGATGAGCGGGTCGAAGTTCCTCGCGCAGATCCGCAAGGAGCAGCCCTTCATCGTTCGAATGCTGCTCACGGGGCGCGCGAGCCTCGACACGGCCATCCAGGCCGTCAACCACGGGGGCATCTTCCGCTTCCTCCAGAAGCCCTGCACCAACAAGGAGCTCGTCGCGAGCCTCCACGAGGCCATCGCGCACCAGCGCGACCGCGTGCTCCAGCCCCCGTCGCTCATCCCCCCGCCAGACCCCGAGCTCGTCGGACTTCAAGCCCGCTACGAGCGCGCCGTCGAGGGCCTCTGGGTCGCGCTCCAGCCCGTCGTCGCCGCCTCGCGCCGCAGCGTCTTCGCGTATGAGTGCCTCGTCCGCACGCGCGAGCCGTCGGTGCCCCACGGCGGCGCCTTCTGCGAGCTCGCCGAGCGCCTCTCGCAGTCGGTCAACCTCGACCGCCTGATCCGTGAGCGCGTGGCCCTGATGCTCCGCGACTCGCCCGAGCTCGTCGTGCTCGTGAACCTCCACCCGAGCTCCCTCGACGACGACGACCTCTTCTCGGCCGACTCGCCCCTGTCGACCTTCGCGTCGCGCGTCGTGCTCGAGATCACCGAGCGCGCCTCGCTCACCGACATGAAGGCCGTGCGAGACAAGGTCACCGCGCTGCGCGCCCTCGGGTACCGCATCGCCGTCGACGACCTCGGCGCGGGCTACGCCGGGCTCCAGAGCCTCGTGCTACTCCAGCCCGAGGTCGTGAAGATCGACATGGAGCTCGTGCGCAACATCGACACGTCGCCCACCAAGGCCAAGCTCGTCTCCGCGGTGATCACCCTCTGCCGCGAGCTCGGCGCCGAGGTCATCGCCGAGGGCATCGAGACAAACGCCGAGTTCCGCGCCCTCGAGGGCATGGGGTGCCCGCTGCTCCAGGGCTACTACTTCGCGCGCCCGGGGCCCGCGTATCCGACGGTCACCTGGCCTCTCTGACCCGCCGCTCCGCTACGCAGTCTCCACCACCAGCAACGGTTCGAGCGCCTTCAAGATCATCGCGGTGATCTCCTCGCGCGGCAGCGTCGCGTCGATGCGCAGGGGCCTCGGCTCGGTCACCGCGTCGAAGATCCTCGCGGCGCGGCGCAGGTCGTCTTCGCGTTCGAAGAGGTTGCCCTTGCCGCGGGTGTTCACGCGCTCGACGCCCACCTTCGCGTCGACCTCGAGGATCACCAGCAGATCGGGCCTCGGCGCGATGGCCTCGTTGCGCTTCTGGATCTGGGTGGGATCGAGACCGCGCGCGCCCTGGTAGGCCATCGACGAGAAGTAGTAGCGGTCGACGAGCACCACGCGCCCCGCCGCGAGCGACGGTCGGATCAGCGTCGCGACGTGCTCGGTGCGATCGGCGACGAAGGTCTCGAGCTCCTCTTCGGGCGAGAGCCTCCCCGTGGTGGCCGAGGCCCTCAACCTGCGACCGTGGGGGCCGTCGGTGGGCTCGTGGGTGCACACGACCTCGTAGCCGTCGCGCTCGAGCGCCTCGGCGATGCGCGCGGTCTGGGTGGTCTTTCCTGCGCCGTCGATGCCCTCGATGGCGACGAGCACTCCGCTCTTTCCTGCACGCTTCGTCATGGGACGCGCGATGGTCGCACGGCCCAGTCGCTCATCTCGACTTCTCGACATCCGAACCGCGCGTCGCGACCGCTCGCCGACGGAGGTCGTCGCGCGATGCGGCCGCTGCGATACGCTCGGCGGCGATGAACCCGCGCTCTCGCATCCGTGACGTCGCGCTCGTGACCTTCACCACCGTGGGATGGGCGCTGCCGCCGTGCGTGGGCGTGTACTCCCTCGCGTCGGGCGTCGCGTCGCCGCTCGGCGGCCTCGTGGCGCTCGGGCTCTTCTCGCTCGTCGTCTGGGCGATCGTGCGCGGGTATCAGCGC
>JBPOHC010000353.1:0-4432 GCA_052035985.1 Myxococcota bacterium
CCTTCGCGGCCCTCTCGAACGGTTGGAGGCCCCACTTCTCGGGCTCGACCTGCTCGATCTCGGTGCGTCGCTCCCAGTGCGGCGCGCGCTATGTGAACCCCGTGATCGGCGGAGACTGCCCCGACCCCGGCGTGCTCCGCGTGGGCGCCGACTACTACCTCTCCTGCACGTCGGGCAATGCGTCCGAAGCCTTTCCCATCCGGCGTTCGCGCGACCTCGTCCGCTGGGAGCGCGTCGGCGCCGTGTTCCCCTCGGGGCGCCGTCCCGCGTGGGCGTCGGGAGATTTCTGGGCGCCCGAGGTCCACCGCGTCGGCGCGCGCTACGTCGCGTACTTCACCGCGCGCAGATCGGGCGGACAGCTCTGCATCGGCGCGGCCTCGGCGGACTCCCCGACGGGCCCCTTCACCGACCTCGGGCGTCCGCTCCTCTACGACGCCGCGATGGGCCTCATCGACGCCACGATGTACCAGCACACCGACGGCGCCCTCTACCTCTACTGGAAGGAAGACGGCAACGCCGTCGGCCGCAGAACCCCCATCCACGGCCAGCGCCTCTCGCCCGACGGGCTCTCGCTCACGGGCCCCGCGCCCGCGCTCATCACCAACGACCTCCCGTGGGAGGGCGGCCTCGTCGAGGCTCCGTGGGTCGTCTCCGAGGGCGGTTCGGTCTACCTCTTCTACAGCGCAAACGCCTTCTACGATGGGCGTTACGCGGTGGGCGTCGCGCGCGCATCCTCACCGCTCGGCCCCTTCACGAAGCGCGGCGCGCCCATCGTCGCGACGGGCGGCTCGTTCGTCGGCCCCGGTCACGGCTCGGTCATCGACGCGCCTTCGGGCGGTCAGGCGCTCGTCTATCACGCGTGGCGCGAGGGCTTCGTGAACACGCCGGGCGAGGGCCGCGAGGTGCTCGTCGACCGCGTCACGTGGTCGGGCGGATGGCCCGCGCTCACGGGAGCACCTTCTGACGGACCTCGCGCGAACCCCTAGGAAATCAGGGCGAGCGCGACGGCTCCGACGGCGAGCCCCGCGCCCAGGGTAGCGGCCACGGGGCGCCCCACGCTGGCGCCGCCGACCGAGAGGGCGACGCTCGACTTGACCACCGTGTTGGTGAGCGCCGCGAGCATGATGGCCGTCGCCGAGGTGGTGCTCGAGAGGCCGCCGCGGTGCATGTCGACCACCGAGAGCGTGATCGCGTCGACGTCGGTGAGCCCCGCGAGCACCGACGACACGTAGAGCCCCGCCGAGCCCGCGCCGCGCTGCGCGGCCTTCGCGATGAAGAGCACCGCGCCGTAGAGCAGCCCGAACGACACGGCCTGCTTCAGTTCGAAGGGGTTGCGCAGCGTCGGCTCGGCGCCCTCCCTCGACGTGGCCTCCGACGCCGCGTTGGCCTTGCGATACAGCGCGAACGCGACGGCGAAGCCCACGAGCGCCGTGGCCCCGAGCGGCGGCGCGAGCGCCGGGAGCAGCGGCCTGTCGACGATCGCCACCACGACGACGAGGCGCGCGAACATGGTCGAGCAGGCCGCGATGATCGCCACGGCGCAGAGCGAGGCGATGTCGGGCTCCTTGCGGCCGCGGCCCGAGTACGTGAGCGTCACCGCGGTCGATGAGACGAGGCCGCCGAGGAGGCCCGCCACGAGGAGTCCGCGCGCCGAGCCGATGATGCGCGAGGCCGCGTAGCCCGCGAAGCTCACCCCCGCCACGAGCACGATCATCTTGCCGATCTTGTAGGGCGAGAACACGTCGAGGGGCCCGTAGGTGCCGCGCGGGAGCACCGGGAGGATCACCAGCGCGAGGAGCACGAACTTGGTCGTCGCGTAGACGTCGTCGGGCGAGAGGCGGTTGACGAAGCCGTGGAGGGGCTCCTTGAGCGCGAGGAGCGCAAGCACCGCGGCGGTGGTCGTCCCCACGAGCAGGAAGCGGTCGCTGTCGGGCATGAGGTCGCGCAGGCCCGCGACGGCGCCGAGGCAGAACGAGAGCAGGCTCGCCACCTCCGTCGAGATGCCGATGGAGTCGCGCGCCGAGGTGCGCACGTGCGAGACCGTGACGAAGGCCACGAGCCCCGCGAGGAGCGACACCATGAGCCACACGCCGACGGCGGGCTTCGCGAGGGCCCCGAGCGCGCCGAGGAGCGACACCATCGGAAAGGTGCGGATGCCCGCGAAGTCCTTCTTGTCGTCCGCCCGCGCGTTCTGCTGGCGCTCCGCCCCGATGAGGATCCCCGAGGCGACCGCGACCGCGAGCGACGGGACTGCTGCGCCGAAGTTCATGGCTCCGTGTTCGGGCCCCTCGACTGCGGCGTCAAGCCCCAACGTCGCGACGCTTCTGCCCGGCCGGGCGCTTCGGGTATATGTACGCGCGATGGCGAAGCCCCCGAAGCAGACACGCACCGAAGACAGAGGCTCGCTCGAGCGCCAGATCGAGGCGCTCCAGCGCGAGAACGAGGAGCTCCGAGAGAGGCTCTCGAAGGGCCCCTCCGACGAGACCTGGTTCACGCCCGCGATCCTCTCGCTCCTCTTTCTGGGCCTCTTCGCGGCGGGGTGGGCGAAGTACGTCCCCTCGGCGCACCGCCGCGCTGCCGTCGTCGCCGAGGCCGACGCGGGCGCGACGGGCGAGTACAACCCTCCCGCGCGATGAAGCTCCTGGTAATGCTCGCGGCCTCGGCGGCCTACGCCGTGGGCGGGATCTGCATGAAGCTCAGCGCGGGGATGACCCACCGCGGCTGGACCCTCGCGCTCTTCTTCTCCTACGTGGTCGGCGCGGCCATTCAAGCGTGGTCGATGAAGGGCACCGAGCTCGCGGTGAACTACGTCATCGTGCTCGGCTTCGAGGGTCTCCTCGCGGCGCTCGCGGGCGCGTGGCTCTTCTCCGAGCCGCTCAACGCGGCGCGCGGCTTCGGCTTCGTGCTCATCCTCGCGGGCACCGCGGTGCTGCGCGTGAGCTGACCGTCAGCGGTCACATCGCGACGTCGATCGCGCGGGTGACGACGTCGAAGCCGCCGCGACCGTCTCTCGTGATCACCCACAGATTCACGGCTCCCGACGCGGGCGCGCGGAACCCGTTGACGTGCGCGCTGGCACCCGTCTCGAGGTCGTTGTCGGAGCGGAACGCGCCGTCGAGGTCGCCTCCATCCACGACGAACTCGGTCACGAGCGCCTCGGGCAGTCGCCGCGCGCTTCCGTCGGGCTGCACCTCGGAGACGGTCTCTCTCGCGTCGGTGGCGAACAAGACGCCGAGCAGGTGTCGCGTGCACTGCTCGTAGCGCGCGTCGCGGTCGGTGATCGCGCAGGGCGCCACGCGGGTGGCCGTGTCCGCGCGCATCTCGGCGCCGTCGAGGGTGACGAACGCGATGCGCGGGTTGTGGTTCGCGACGACGCCTCGCTGACGGATCGTTCGAAGGAACACCTCGGCCTCGCCGCCCTCGCAGCGCGGCTGCATGGTGACGGGATCGAAGCTCGGGGTTCCTCCGCGACACGCGAGGCCGAAGACGGTCCACGGCGCTGCGTCGCGCGGCGTCTCCGCGAGCGTGAGGCGCGCGGGGTTACCCGCGAGGAGCCCCGGAACGGCGTCGGCGCAGCCTCTCGCGCCGGTGTTGTTGTCGATGGTGACGCGCGCGCACGAGAGCCACACGAAGCCCGCGTCGCGCGGCGCACCGGGTCGGTTCGCGGTGACCGCAGAGAGCGTCACGGTCTCGCCCGTCACGGCGTCGGGCGGATCGGCGATCACCGCGAGGAGTCGGAAGCGATCGACCTTCCAGCGCGGCGTGAACTCCGTGTCGGAGCACGCGACGGCGGCGACGGCGAGGACTGCGAGCGCGCGCCTCACAGCTCGCCTCGCAGCCCGAGGCTCGGGATGATCGGCAGCCCCGTCGTGAGCCCGTGCTGACGGTAGTCGAAGCTGTCGGCGGAGCCCTCGGCGTTGGCGCGGTTGTAGACGTTCTGCACGTCGAGAAAGAGCGTGAGCGAGGCGCGCGACCACGTCCACGTCTTGTCGATGCGGAGGTCGAGCTGGTGAAAGTCGCTCACGCGCTGCGACGTGACGGCTTCGTACACGGGCACATACAGCAGCGTGTCGGCGTTGAAGACCGCGCCGGTGAGGGCCGAGTTGGGCGTGCCGGTCACGTAGCGAAAGCGCGCGCCGACGCTCCATCCGCGGCCGAGGTTGTACGACGCGAGGGCCGTGAAGATGTGCGTCTGGTCGAAGTCGGTGAGGTCGAAGGGCGCGTCGGGCCTCGCGCGGATGATCGTGCGAGAGAGCGTGTAGGCGATCCATCCGAAGAGCCGCGACGTCGCGCGGTGGCGAAGCAAGAGCTCCATCCCGTAGGCGCGCGACGCGCCGGTGTTGGCGTAGGGGACGCGCGCGAAGGGGTCACCCGTCTGCGCGACGAGGCCGTCGACGGTGCGCGCGAAGCCCTCGACGGAGAGCGACACGGC
>JBPOHC010000520.1:0-1969 GCA_052035985.1 Myxococcota bacterium
ATGCGCGGGGCGTATCGATGCGTCGCGGGGATGTTGCAGTGCCTCGGCGGGACGCAGGGGAGACCTGAAGTGTGCAATGGGCTCGATGACGATTGCGACGGGACCGCAGACAACACCGTGACGTGCCCGGGCTCGACCTCGTGCGTCGCCGGTGCTTGCCGGCAGGCGTGTAGCCCGGCCGTGGAGTTTCCCTGCCCCGTTGGTTATTTGTGCGCGTCGACGGGGAGCGACATGCACTTCTGCGTACCGACGCCGTGCGCGACGTGTACGTCGGAGCAGCGCTGCGACGGCGATGTCTGCGTCGACGCGTGTCTCGGTGTGACGTGCGGGAGCGGACAGCAATGCCGGCGCGGCGTCTGCGTCGGATGCGAAGTGACCGGATGCGGAGCGGGCGATGCCTGCGTCGCGGGCGCATGCGTACGCGATCCTTGTAGCGGCGTGAGCTGCGGCGATCGCGCGTGTATCGGCGGTGTATGCGAGAGCGTGTGCGACAGCACGACGTGTCCGACCGGGCAGGCGTGCGGCGCGGGCGGGATGTGCGTCGCGGATCCGTGCGCGGGCGTTTCGTGCGGTACGGGCGAGGTGTGCGCCGCGGGGACCTGCATGGCGAGCGCGTGCGGGAGCTGCGGAGCTGGAATGGTGTGCACCGGCGGCACGTGCGTCGGTGATCCGTGCGCGCTGGTCGATTGCCCCACGCGGTCCGCCTGTCGGCTCGGCGTCGGTGGCATGCCTTACTGCACGCCGGTCGCGGACAGCCTCGACGGCGGCGTCTCATCGTTCGTGTCAACCGCGGGCGGCGGGCTTTGCTCGGCTTCCTCTTCAGGCACCTCGGCCGCGTGGTCTTGGTGGTTCATCGCCGCGGCGGTCGCGTTCGTCGCGCGCAGGAGGCAGACGTGATTCGGCCTGTTTTTAGGGAGCAAACGGCGCGTCCGGTTTCTCTTGCGTTTTTCGGAATTGTCTTGGGAGCGCTTGTCGGCGGTTGCGGGGTGAACGCGTTTTGCCTCGACTGCAGGAGCGCGGACGCAGGTGTTCTCGATGGCGCAGATGACTTCGGAACCGATGCGGAGTTGCCGGACTTCGGAACGGTGGATCTCGGCGTCGTCGATTCCGGGCCGTGCATCCCTCCTGGGAGTAGCGAGACCTGCAACGGCCTCGACGACGATTGCGACGGTGAGGTCGACGAAGGCTTCGACTTCCAGAGCAGCCCGCTCCACTGCGGTCGATGCAATCACGTCTGCCAGGCACAAAACGCCGACGTCACATGCACTTCGGGAACATGCACGTTCAGTCGCTGCCTTGACGGCTTCGCGGACATCGATCGGCGGACCGAAGACTGCGAGTACATGTGCCCGGTGTTCCCGACGCGCGGCGAGGTGTGCAACGGCCTCGACGACGATTGCGACGGGATGATCGACGAAGTGTCCGAGCTCGCACCCGCGCCGCCCGGCATCTGCCGAACCACCACCGGAACTCCGTGCGCCGGCGTCCAAACCGTCTGCGCGACGCGCGGCGGCGTGACGACCTGGTACTGCGATTACCCCACCACCGTGGAGTTCGACCCGAGCGTCCCGAACGGCATCGTGCTCGAAGAACAACGCTGCGACGGACAAGACGGCGACTGCGACGGCGCCGCCGACGACAGCTTCGCCACGCTCGGCCAGAGCTGCGACGACGGACGCCTCGGCGCGTGCCGCGACGTGGGGCGACGCGCGTGCACACCGGACGGAACCTCGACGCGGTGCGATCTCTCCGTGCTTCCGGATCCGACCCCGATGGCTCCGTTCGCCGTGGAGCTGTGCAATGGCATCGACGACGACTGCGACGGCACGACCGACGAGAGCGGCGCGGGCGACGCATCACGCGTGCGCGACGACATGATCCGCATCCAACGCGGGATGCTCGATTTCTGGATCTATACGTACGAGGCCTCGCGCCCCGCAGCGACTTCCGGGGATGCGGGTTCGCTGAC
>JBPOHC010000658.1:0-1703 GCA_052035985.1 Myxococcota bacterium
GGCGCCGCGCCATGCCGCCCTGCGGGCTGTGGCCCCACTTGAGATCGCCGCAGAGCCCGTACCAGGGCGCTCCGTCGCGCAGCACGTCGACGCGGATCTCCGCCTCGGGCGCGTCGTCCGCCCACAGGTCTCCGGGGTCGGTGCCCTTGTTCGTCCACACCCGCGCGTCGAGGAGCGGGCCGTAGCTCACCCGCACGACGCCGCGGTGACGGCGACCCCACGGCACCAGGAGCCATTCGAGCGCGTCGCAGAGGCCGCGAATCGCTTCGAGGTTGGTGTTCACGCGGCCCTCCGCTCGGCGCCGAGCACCATCCCGCACGCGAGCGCGTGGCCCTGGCCTCGACGGCGACCGCAGGTGCAACGCCGGGGCGCTCTGCGATCGGTGCAGTGGCACGGGATCGACGCGCTCTCGTCGGGCGCGGCATCGAAGCCGGGCAGCAGCGGCAGACGCCGCACGATCTCAGCCGTCTTGAGGTAGCCCGGCTCGTGCGCGTGGAAGCGCCCACCCACGAGGAACTCTTGCTCTGCCCACCACGCCACGAGCTCGGGGTGGTCACGCATGATGCGCTCGCGCACCGGGCGCCCCTTCATAAAGCAAAGGTCGCAGTTAGACTCCCACGGGCGCAGCCGAAGGTCGAAGTCGCTCGCCTTCCAGAAGCCCATCACGTCGGCCTTCGTGACGCGGGCGTCATAGAGCGGGCAGACGTTGTCGACCGTGTCCGTCGAGCGCGACCGCACGCTCATGACGCGCGAGGGCTCATCGAAGCGAAGGCCCGTCACGCTCGACCATGAGCGGTGCCCGTGAGCAAGCATGAAGTCGCGCGCAACATGGATCTTGAGTTCCTCGGTGCAGAACCTCATCACCGCGTTGGGGAGGAAGCTGCGGCTGCGGATCAACTCGGCGAAGGGCTCGCCTTGACGCGCTGCCGTGTCGTACGTGACCTCGCGGAAGCGCGAGCGCGCGGGCTTGGAGCCGTCGCGCTCTACCCACTGGATCGGCACGCTCCATCGGCTCTCGCACTCAGCGATGAACTCCAGCGTCTCGACGCGCTCCATCCCCGTGTTCGCAAAGACCGCGTAGCAGTCGGGCGGGAGCACGCCGCCGTGCGCGTCGAGGATGCGCCGCAGCATGAGCGCCGACGTGCGCCCGCCCGAGACGTTGAGGATCGCGGGGGCCTCGATGTGGAACGGATCCGTCATCGCGGAAACTCCTGCACACGCAGGTCTTCGGGCCACTCCGTGGGGTCTGCGCCCGCCCGGTCGAGCGTCTTGAACGGGGTCGGGAGCTCACGACGGAGGCGGCAGAAGTCGCCGCACCCATCGAGCGCACCACCGGGATGCGCGGCGCAGTGGGCCTCGACGTCGACCGGGCGCGCGCCGAGCTGCTTTACGAACACCGGCACACCTGCGTCGCGGCACTGGCGCACGATGGAGCGCGCCCACGCGAGGTGGAAGGGGCGCGCGTGGGGGCCGCTCTCGCCGCCCACGATCACCCACGACACCCGCTGGTGCACGGGGCACGGCTGCTCTTCGGGGCACGCCATCACAGAGCAGAAGCACCCGGTCGGAGCGGCGCCGGTCTGACGTGGCGTGAGCCGCTCTCCGGGTCCGATCCACCAAGAGAGGTCGAGCGCTCCAAGCAGCGGCTCACACGACAGAAACCGCACGCGCGCAGGCACCGAAAGCAGGTGCGGGATGCGCTC
>JBPOHC010000889.1:0-2259 GCA_052035985.1 Myxococcota bacterium
GTCGTCGTCGACCGCTCCGCCCATCACCATGTGCACGGCGACACCTTCACGGCGGAGCAGCCCCGCGCCTTCATCGAGCACACCGAGCGCCGAGAGCCACTCCCGAATCGCGTCGTAGGACTGCCGCACGAGCGTCCGCATCGGCATGCAGAGCACGAGTCGGCGCGGCGTCGCGGCGCGCACCTCGACGTCGGCGAAGCGTCGACGATGGAGCCACGCCAGCGCGACCGCCGCGGTCTTGCCCGCCCCTGTGGGCGCCGAGAGCGCCTCGGGCAGCGCTTCGGCGACAGCGAGCCGCCGCTGGTACGGATACGGCGGACGCCCCGTGGCCCGCTCGAACATCGCGTCGAAGTCCATCATCGCCATTCCTTCTCTCGCGGCCCTCGTCGACCGCTTCGATGTGAGTCTGCGTCCGCCACAAGCCCCCAACGGGTGGCCCGGATAGGCCCCACTGAACGTCCGCCCTGCTACCCCTTCTCCTCGCCGCGTAGTGCGCCGCGCGCGAGTCGCTCGACCTCGACGGCCAGCTCCGCGCTCTCGGCCCTCGCGGCGTCGCCGAGCCCCACGACGTAGCGCGCCAGCGGAACCACGGCCGACGTGTGCAGCGTCACGCGCACGCCCTCGGCGGTGTCGTCGATCGCGTATCGCTCGCGCCCGTGGCCGGGCAGATTGCGTCGCACCCATCGGGCTTCGGGGTTCCTCACGACGAAGACGCACGACACGGCGCCGGTCTGACGGAACCCGTCGAGGCTCTCCGCGCGGCACCGCTCGACCTCGGCGGGGTCGACCTCGACGAAGTCGGTGCTCGAATCGAGGTGTCCCTTCACGACGCGATCGACGCGGAACCACCGCAGGTCGCTCGCCTCGTGGCACCACGCGAGAAAGCGCGCGGGCGGTCCCGTCTCCACGCGCTGCGGCGAGACGCTGCGCCACGTCGAGCTCCCGCTGCTGGCGCTCTCGTAGCGCATGAGGATGCACCGCCGCTCCATCGCGGCCTGCATCACGAGCGGAAGCCACGCGGCCTCTTCGCTCGACCTCGGCGGCGCGTCGACGGCCTCTCGCACCGTCGCGGGGACGACCTTGCGCGGCGCGGCGCTCACCACCCGATCGATGAGGGCGTTTCGGGCTTCGCTCTCGGGGGCCTGCAAGAGCTGCCGTAGTAGCTCCCCGACCTCCGCGGCCTTCAACTGCACCGACCCTGGGAACCAACCCGCGGACACGCGCCACACGACGTGTGGTGGCGCCTCGACGCGCTCCAACGGAACGCCCTCGGCCTCGAGCTCTTCAAGTCTCGCGCGGAGCGCCTTCACCGAGAGTCCCAACGACTCTGCGAGCGCGGCCTGCGTCCACTCGGGCCGCGTCAAGAAGCACTGAAAGATCCCCGCTACCGTCTCGGTCGCGCTGCGTTGGCCCATCGAAGTGAGTGTCGACGAGGGGGCGCGAGTCGTACAAGCGCAAAGGTCGACTGCGCGAGAGGCCACGAAGCGCCCGTCGTCGCGGGCCCGCATCGCGTCTTCGCGCCCTTCACCGTGTCTCGTCTCATGCGGACTCGTGGACGCATAGCGGCGCCCCGGGATTGACCCCGAGGCGACGGCGATCATGTGCGGCGTGTCAGGGGGGGATCGACACGCTGCGATGCGCGCGGAGAGAATCTCACCGGCCGAAAGCGACGGTCAACCGGACGCCGTGACGCGCGGTGTCTTCGATCGCGCGCTCGCGCTCGACGAGGTCGCGCAGCTTCGGGAGCAGCGCCGTCACCATCACCTTCTTCTCGCGCGATCGTGCTGCACATCGAGGGAGACACGGTCGGCTTTCAAGCCGTGACCTTCACGCATACCATCGACACCATGGAGTTGATGATGCCGCGCAGCCTGCGCGCAGTCGGGGGATCGCCATTGCGGCGAGCGCGCTTCGCGTTGCTCGCACTCACCGTCGCACCCGTACTCGCCGTGCTCACATACGGATGGGGACTCGCCTTCGGGGCCGCGGCCACCGCGGCGTGTGCGCTCGGGCTGCGATGGGCATTGCGCACGCCCACCGCCGAGCCCGCGCTTCGTCCGCTCGTCCTACGCGCCGCATGGGCCAGCGCGCTGCTTTGGACGGGCGCTGTCGCACCGTGGCTCGCATTACGCGCGCAGCACCGGATCGGGCGGGAGTCGATCGCGGATCTGGTCACCGTGTCAGCCATCATCGGCGGCGGGGGGGGGGGGGTGGCGGCCCCCCCGCGGCGGATGTGGGGGCACCCCCCCGGGGGAAAAC
>JBPOHC010000536.1:0-9169 GCA_052035985.1 Myxococcota bacterium
CGCTCGATCTCGGAACGGGCAATGGAACCGTCGCCCTGCGGCTCTCTTCGCTCGGCTGTGAGGTCACCGCGACAGACCTCTCGCAGACCGCGCTCGACCGCGGACGCGCCGCTGACCCTTCGATCGCGTGGACCCTCGACGACGTGACCGCGAGCTCCCTCCGCGGGCCCTTCGACGTGATCGTCGACCGGGGGTGTCTGCACTGCCTCCCTCGCGCGTCGCACGGCGCGTGGCGCGATCTCGTCGCACGCGTGGCCGCACCCGGCGCGAGGCTCGTGCTGCTGGTTCACGACGCGAGCGTTTCGAATGCTTCTGCGACACACGGCTACGTCGAGGCCGCGCTGAGGGCCTTTCTTGCCCCCGTGTGCGACGAGGTTCGGGTGGCGCCCTCGGTGATGGGCGGCGATCGCGGGCCTTCGAGGCGGGCCTGGCTCTGCACCGCGAGGCTCCGTGGGGCGGTGTCGCGCGACGATTGCGGCGGGCGGGAGGGTGCTATAGGGTCCGCGCCGCGCTGATGCACCAACGACGACCGACGCTCTCCGTGATCGCAGCCCTCGTGGCGATGCTCCTGCCGGGAGCCTGCAAGAAGGTGATCGGCGACTCGTGCACCGCCAACACCGATTGCAGCATCTCCGCCGACCGCATCTGCGACCTGTCGCAGTCGGGCGGGTACTGCACCGTGCCCGGCTGCGAGCCCGGGAGCTGCCCCGACAACGGCGTGTGCGTGTACTTCGACGCTCACTCGCCGCGGCTCCGACGGCGGTACTGCATGGCGGGCTGCAACGACGACAGCGACTGCCGCAGCGACTACCGCTGCGTGAAGCCCGACCCCGCGGCGTGCCTCCAGAGCACCGTCGAGGTGCTCGCCGCGGGGCAGACCTGCAACCGCATCGGAGACACGTCGCCCTCGTACTCGGGCTGGTGCGTCCAGGCGCGATGAGGCTGCTGGGGTTCCTCGCGCGCAGGCTCGGCGCAGGGGCCCTCACGGTGCTCGTCGTCGCGACGCTGTGCTTCGGAGCGCTCCATGCGCTGCCCGGCGACCCCTGCGACTTCGACCTCGGCGAGACCGCCACCGCAGAGGATCGCGCCGAGTGTCACCGCGAGCGTCACCTCGACCGCTCGCTCCCTACGCAGTACGCGTACTTTCTCTCGGACCTCGCGTTTCACGGCATGGGGCGCTCGTCGACGCACCGCGATCGAACGGCCTTTCAAGAGATCGCCGAGGTGTGGCCCGACACGGCCGCGCTCGCGCTCTCGGCGACGCTCGTCGCGTGGCTCGTGGCGATTCCGCTCGCGCTCCTCGCCGCGACGCGTCCCGGTACGCGCACCGACGCGGCGGTCGGCGTGGCCTCTCTCGCGGGCATGGCGCTGCCGTCTCTCTGGATCGGCCCGATGCTCGTCGCGCTCTTCTGCGTGGCGATTCCGGTGCTCCCCTTCCCCGGCCCCGACGCGTCTGGAATCGGCTCGCTGGTGCTCCCTTCGATCACGCTCGGCGCGGGGCTCGCGGGCATCCTCACGCGCATGGCGAGGGCCTCACTGCGCGAGGTCTTGAAGGAGCCGTACATCACCGCAGCGCGCGCGCGCGGGCTCTCGGAGCTCGAGGTGGTGGTCAAGCACGGGCTCCGCTCGGCGCTCGTCCCGCTGCTCACGGTCGGCGGCGCGCAGCTCTCGGCGCTCCTCGGCGGCGCGGTGATCACCGAGAAGATCTTCGACCGCCGCGGGCTCGGGTCGCTCTTTCTCGACTCCATTCAGCGCCGAGACACGCCTGTGGCGCTCGGCTGCGTGGTGGTCGTGGCGGCCACGGTGGCGATCATCCAGCTCTCGGTCGACCTCGCGTACGCGGCGGTCGATCCGCGGATCCGCGTCGAGTAGCGCATGGCGAAGGGCTTCAACGGACGCGCCGCGCTCGGCCTCCCGATGGTGGGCCTCTTCGCGCTCGTGGCGCTCGCGGGGCCGTGGGTCGCGCCCTACACGCCGCGCGCGATCGACCTCGCGCACGAGCTCTCGCGGCCGTCGTCTGCGCACTGGCTCGGCACCGCGGAGAACGGCGTCGACGTGCTCTCGGTGCTGCTCCACGGCGGGCGCCTCGCGGGCGTCGTCGCGGCGGCCACCGTGTCGCTCTCGCTCGTCGTGGGCACGCTCCTCGGCGGCGGCGCGACGTGGATCGGCGGGCGCTTCTCCGCCGCGGTGGCAAGGGTCACGGACGCGGCGCAGTCGTTCCCTTCGATCATCGTGAACATGGCGGTGCTCGCGCTGGTGGCGCATCCCGGCGTCGGTCACATGGTGCTGGCGCTCTCGATCACGGGATGGGTCGGTTACGCGCGCGTCGCGAGGGCCGAGGTGCTGCGCCTCCGCGATCGCGAGTTCGTCACGGCCGCGAGGGCGCTGGGGGCTTCACCGTCGCGCGTGTTCTTTCGTCACGTGCTGCCCAACGCCGCGGGGCCGCTGATCGTGCAGGCGACCTTCGGACTCGGCGCGGCGGTGCTCGCGGAGGCGTCGATGTCGTTCCTCGGCTTGGGCCCTGGCGCGACGGCGTCGTGGGGCGCGCTGCTCGATCAGGGAACGGCGCATCTCCTTCGATCGCCGCGCCTCGCGATCACCGCGGGGACCGCGATCGCGGTGACCGTGCTGGGGTTCAACCTCACGGGCGACTGGCTCCGCGACCGCTACGATCCGCGGAGCTGAACGACGTCTACTCGTCGCCCGCGAGCGCGGTGACCATCGCCTCGGGGCCGAAGAGTGAGAGCTGGAGCCACTTCGCGAGGCCCGTTCCAGCGAGCCTTCCCACGAGCTGTTGCGCCGCGCGGTTGAGCCGTCCGAGCTCGCGCAGTCGCATCGTCGAGTCGATGGGGAGCGGGTCGTTGAAGCGCCACGCGGTGCGCCCATCGGGAGACACCACGGGCTTGATGTACCCGCGCCACTCGTACGCGGCGGCTTCGGACATCACCCGATGCGCGAGGTTGAGGAGCGCGTCGGTGCTCGCCTCGGCGCCGTGCGTGGCCTCGACGAGCGCCTGCGGCGTGATGAACGTGTTGCCTCGCACGAGCAGCGAACACGCCTCGGTGAGCACCGCGCGGCCCACCTCGGCGAGCCCCGAGGTCTCTCGAAACGCTCCGCGCTCGGAGGTCACCGGCAGCGCGAGCTGGAGGAGCGGCTCAGGTGCGAGCGCGTCGCTCTGCGTGTCGGCGCTCACGTGGTACTGGAGCGCGGAGACGAAGCGCACGGCGACGCTGGCGGGCGTGCGCGGGCCGAGCTCCAGAGATGCTCCCATGCGGTCGATTTCGAAGACGGCGGTGCGTCCCACGTCGAGGTCGACGGCGCGCACGCGGAAGTTCTCGGGGCCCGTCTGCTCGGCGCAACCCCAGAGGCGAAAGGGCTCGCCGCCGCCGAACATCCGGCCCACGGCGTAGCCGAGGTCGTCGACGGTCCAACGCACGGGGACCGTGAGTCGTCGCGGCGTCTTGCGGGCTTTTTCGAGCGCGACGGTGCGGTCCTCGTGGTCGTCGAGGAGGAAGCCCACGATGCGCTCGAGCTCCTGAAACGACGTGCCGATCGCCGTGATCTTGCCGCTGTGAAACACCTCGGCGAGGCAGTAGCGCTCGTCGTCGCCGACGCGCATTCGCACAGAGTACACGCTCGTCGCGCCGGGGAGCACCTCGCTGTGACGGAGCTTCTCGAGCGTCTCCTTCGCGCGGGGACCCCAGAAGCGCAGCGTCACCGAGTCGATGCCGAACTCGTCTGGCGTGCGACGCAGCGGGCGGCGGTCGTGGCGCAGCGAGAAGAGCACCATCTTCGCGGCCTCGTGGTGCGCGAGCTTCTCGAGCGTCGAGGGCGGGAGCCACACGCACTCGATCTGCCCCGTGCCCGACACGAGCGCCTCGTGAATGCGGTCGACATCTTTCGCGGCGCCCGCGGAGTAGAGCCTGTGCACGCGCTCTCCGCTCGCGTCGAGCCAGAGCTGGAGCTCTCCGAGCTGGAGCGTGTAGAGGCCCGGGTCGTCGGTGGCCGTGACGGTGATCCCGTGCGCCCCGGCGATCTCTTGAAGGGCGCCGAGCGGATCGCTCCGCATGCGCCCGTGCGCTTCGAGGAGATAGATCTTGAGAGCGGTGCGGCCCTCGATGTCTTCGTCGATCGAGGCCGGTGCGCCGGAGCGCGTCGAGGCCGCGGTCATCTGCCTCTCGAGCAGCAGCGAGAGGTCGCGTCGCGAGCGGATCGTGAGCATCGCGCGGACGCTACCGCAGAGCGCTCTCGGAGCGCGAATTCGCTACCGCGTGCCGCGCTCGCGGACGTTCCACGCGAGCCACGCGAGGGCCGCGCCCTGCACCATCGCGACGAGGAGCACGGCCGTCGAGGCCCGCGACGACCAGAACGGGACCATCCCGAAGCCGCCGCGAAACTGCGCCGTCGTGCCCACCACGCCCGTCCGCGCGCGCATCACCGCGAGGCCGAGGAGCGCCGCGACGCACAGCCCTCCCGCGAAGGCCGCGGGCCAGAGCGGGCGGTGATCGCGCATCCACCGCGCGCCGAGGTAGAAGCCCCCGAGCGCGGTGAGCCCGTAGCCCAGCGACGTCACGAGCAGCAGCGCCGACGGGACGCGCGACCCTGCGATGACGTAGCCGAGCATCCAGTCGGTGTGTCGCGTGAGGAGGTAGAACGCGGCGGGCACCGCGACGAGTCCCTCGTGCACGCACAGCGCGAGGAAGCTGCGCAGCGCCGGGAGCGAGCGCGGAGACGCGCGGAGCTCACGCGTGGCCGCGAGCGCCACGGCGAGTCCCGCCGCGAGGTTGATGCAGAAGAGCGCCGCCAGGGGCATCGACGGCGCTACTTCACGGAGTTGAGGCCCAGCACGTCGGCCATCGTGTAGATGCCCGCGGGCTTGCCAACAACCCACCGCGCAGCGCGGAGCGCCCCTGCCGCGAAGACCGCGCGGCTCGTGGCGCGATGCGTGAGCTCGATGCGCTCGCCGTCACCCGCGAGCACCACCGTGTGATCTCCCACGATGTCGCCCGCGCGGACGGCGTGCATGCCGACCTCCTCGGGCTTGCGCTTCGCGGCGTGACCGTGACGACCGTGAACGAGCGACGATGCCTCGAGCTCGCGCGCCTGGAGCACAACCTCGGCGAGACGGAGGGCCGTGCCCGAAGGAGCGTCCTTCTTCTCGCGGTGGTGGGCCTCGATGATCTCGACGTCGAAGCCCGCGCCGAGGAGGCGCAGCGTCTCGCCGAGCACGTGGGCGAGCACCTGCACGCCGAGCGACATGTTGGGCGCGGCCACGACGGCGACGCGCTTCGAGACCTCGTCGATGGCGATCTTGGCGTCGTCGCCGAGGCCCGTGGTGCCGACCACGCAGGCGAGCCCTGCTTCGGCGGCGCCGCGTACGACCGTGGCGGTGGCCGTCGGAGACGAGAAGTCGATGACCACCTCGGCGTTCGAGAGCGCCGAGCGCGGATCGCTCGTGAGTCGCACGCCCGTGGGCCTGCCGACGAGGGCGCCCACGTCGGTGCCGAGCTCGGGGCAGCGCGGGTGTTCGAGCGCGCCGACGAGGCGCACGTCGTTGGCGGTGAGCACCTGCTCGACGAGCAGGCGGCCCATGCGTCCTGACGCGCCCGCGATGGCGATGCGGGTGAACGAGTGTTCGGAGTCGCGGCTCATATCAGACGTTCACTCCGGCCTCGCGAAGCGCGGCGACGACCCTCTGCGTGGTGGACTCGGCGGGCCACGCGAGCGGCAGCCTGATCTCGGGCGCGATGCGTCCCATCGCGGCGAGGGCGGCCTTCACGGGGCCGGGGTTGGTCTCGACGAACATCGAGTCGTACACGGGGAGCAGCGCCATGTGCCGCGCGCGCGCCTCGGTGAGGTCGCCGCGGAGCATCGCGTTGCACACGCCCGACACGGCGCCGGGGAGCACGTTGCTGGTGACCGAGATGAGCCCGCGCGCGCCGCAGGCCATCATGCCCACGGTGAGCGCGTCGTCGCCCGAGAAGACCGCGAGGCGATCGCCGAGGAGCGAGATCACCTGCTGGGCGCGGAGGATGTTTCCGGTGGCTTCTTTGAGGGCCACGACGCGGGGGCAGGCGCGCGCGATCTCGACGACGGTCTCGGCCATGAGGTCGGCGGTGCCGCGCGTCGGGACGTTGTAGAGCACCAGCGGGAGGTCGGTGGAGTCGTGGACGGCCTTCACGTGCGCGACGAGGCCGCGCTGCGTGGGCTTGTTGTAGTAGGGCATCACGATCATCGCGCCGTCGACGCCGAGCTCCTTCGCGGCGCGCGTGCGGACGATGGTCTCGGCGGTGCTGTTCGAGCCGGTGCCCGCGATGACGGGGACGCGTCCGCGCGCGACGCGCACGGTGGTGGCGATGACCTCGCGGGCCTCGGCGGCGGTGAGCGTCGGAGACTCGCCCGTGGTGCCCACGGGGACGAGCCCGTGAATGCCGTCGGAGATCTGGAACTCGACGAGCGATGCGAGCGCGGCGAGGTCGACCTCACCGTTGCGGAGCGGGGTGACGAGCGCGGTGAACGCGCCTTCGAGCTTGAGCGTCATGAGGGGTCTCCAGCGAGGAACCAGTCGAGATCGACGTGGCGGAAGGGATTGTCGCGCGCCTCGACGTCGGCGATCCAGCGCTCGTCGAGGTCACGCGGGCGAAGCTTCGCTGCGAGTCGATTGATGGGCGCGAGGGGCGCATCGAAGCGCGCGCGGGCGTAGTGGGTGGCGCCCCCCGTGCGAATGAGAAAGGGATAGTCCGACGCGGTGAGGAGCAGCAGCTCTCTCGCAGCTTGTTTCGCAGCGCGCGCGGTGAGTGCGTCGGCGCCGCGGTGTGTGCGTGCGATGGCGGTCATCTCGGCGCACGCGTGGTCGACGTGACGGAGCATCCACGCGTTCGAGGGGTGGAGCCACACGCTCGAATAGCCCCCCTCGCCCCAGGTGCTCTCTTCGGGCGTGACCTGATCGTGGCGCGGGTGCTTCGCGAGGTACTCGCAGGGCGTGACCGTCGAGATGTCTCTGCGCGACGCTGTCACGCGCAGCACGCTCTCGAGGAAGTCGACGCCTTCGAACCACCAGTGCCCGAAGAGCTCGCAGTCGTAGGGAGCGACGACGATGGGCGCGACGCCCGACACGCGCTCCGCGAGCCACGAGAGCTGCGCGGCGCGCGACGCGACGAAGTGCTCGGCGTGAGCCCTCGCACGCAGCTTCGCCGCCGCGGGGTCGTAGGGGAGCTTCTCTTCGCCGGGTCCCGTGACGCGGTGATACTTGAAGCCCGTGGCCTGTCGGCTCCCGTCGGCCGCGAGGAACTCCTCGATCTCCTTCGCGTCGCGTTCGAAGCCGAGGTCGCGGTGAAAGTCCCGGTACCACGGATCGCCGGGGTAGCCCTCATCGCGGCTCCACACCTGGCGTCCCGACGACACGTCGCGACCGAAGCACGCGAGGCCCGACGGCGTGATGATGGGCGCTGCGACGGCCCAGCGCGGTCGCGCGTCGGCGTAGAGGAGCGCGTGCGTTTCGAGCGCGGTGCAGGTCACGCCGTGGCGCGCGAGCACGGCGTCGACGCCCTTCGCGAAGCCGCACTCGGGGAGCCAGAAGCCCTTCGCGTGCAGGCCCGTGGCGCGGTGAAAGACGTCGAGGCCCGCGGCGACCTGCGCGTTCACGACGCCGGGGTGCTGCGAGAGCGCGGGGAGGAATCCGTGCGTGGCTGCGGAGGTCCAGAGCTCGACGAGGCCCGCGCGAGAGAGCTCGACGAGTGCGCCGACGACGTCTCCGCGAGTTTCATCCCACGCGGCCCTGACGGCGCGGAGGTGCTCGACGTGGCCGAGCATCGCGGGTCCGAAATCGGCGTCGGCGGCGGCGCGTTCGAGCTCGCGCGCGCCGAGTCGATCGAGCCTCGCGAGGTGCGCTTCGACGCGCGCGCAGAGCACCGCGTCACGGAGCATCTCGAGGACGGGCGGAGAGATCGAGACGGTGATCCGCGCGCGCACGCCGTCGCGCTGAAGGCGCTTGAGCGCAGCCACGAGCGGGAGGTACGAGCCCGTGAGCGCTTCGAAGAGCCAGCGCTCCTCGAGGTGGTCACGGTGCTCCGGGTGCCGCACGAAGGGCAGGTGCGCGTGGAGGATCAGCGCGAGATGTCCGAGCGGCATCGCGCGCGGAGGGTAGTCGCATGGGCGCCGCGGTAGCAACTTCGCGCTGGCGAAGGGGCGCGTCGGGGCGACGTCACATGCGTTGCGCCGCGGCGTCGCGCGCGACCGGGCGTCGCCGTCGACCTGTTGATAGTGGGCCGTGGAACGCATGGACGTGACGAGGTACGTCACATCGCGGGCCGCTTCGGGTTGCGACGACGCTCCGCGCGTGCCAGTCGTGCGCTCCTCACGCCGGGGGAGCGGCGGACCCGATGAACACCACCGACGACGCGCGGACCCAAGACCCCGAGCTGAATGACGTCGACCTGACGCTTCGACATGTCACGCATCGCTTTCCCGACGAACTCGCGCGCGCGCTGCTTCCGAAGGCGGCGACGATCGCCGACTGCGTGTGGCTCGACACGCAGGTGACCGCGCGCGAGCGGCGCATGGACAAGAACCTCTTCGTCGTCGCCGACGGTGTCGCGCGCGTCGAGCACGTCGAGTGGCAGCTCCGATGGACGCGCGACGTTCCGCTGCGCGCCTTCGAGTACCACGCGCTCACGACGCTCGCGCTCCACGACGCGGCGCGGAAGGGGGAGGTCGTCCCTCGCGTGCGGAGCACGGTCGTGTTGTTGACCGGTCGGAGAGACGCCCCGTGGCCGACGTACAGGCGCTTTCGCACGACGCCTGACGACGAGAGCTTCTCGGGGCTGCGCCTTCGCGTCGAGGCGGTCTACCAGCGCACGCTCGCCGAGCTGTCGTCGCGCGCGTCGCCGCTCTGGATGATCTTCGCGCCGCTCGCCGTCGACGCGACACCCGCGAGCATTCCCGACGTGGTGAGGGCGTTGAGGCAGCGGACGTCACGCCCGCGCTTCGAGGAGCTCGCCGTCGCGATGACGGTGCTCGCCGACGCCGACGGGCGCGAGCGTGGACTCAGAGAGACGATCACGGCAAACTTGCCCGAGGAGCTGGTCATGCGGAGTTGGGTCTACAATCTCGGACACGAGCGGGGCGTCGAAGAGGGACGCGTCGAGGGCATCGAGGAGGGCATCGAAAA
>JBPOHC010000948.1:0-6262 GCA_052035985.1 Myxococcota bacterium
TGCGGACGCTCGGCGACCTCTACCTCACCGAGCGCCGCTACGACGACGCCGAGCGCGTGATGCGCCTCGTGCTCTCGCACAAGCCCGACAGCCCCCTCGGCAAGCAGGCGCTCGTGCGCCTCTACGAAGCGATGGCCGCCGACCCCTCGACGGGAGGCATGCCCGCCGTACGCACGCGCCTGGCCGCCGCGTATCGCGCCGTGGGTCGCAGCACCGAGGCGTCACAGATTCAGGGCGGCGACGCCGCGACGCCCGCCGCGACCGCGCCGACGGCGCCCTCGACGACGCGCGCGCCGCCCATCGAAGACGCCGCGCGCGAGGCGCTGGTCCAGACGCTCTCTGAGGCCCCGCGCGGTTCGCCCGTGTGGATCACCGCGACGGCCTATGATCCTCGGGCGATCTCGCGCTCCGAGGAGCTCGCCACGCTCTTTCGCCGCGCGGGGTGGGACGTCCGCGCCGTCGGTCGCACGGCGGTGAGGGTGCGTCCGGGGCTCTTTCTCTTCGCGGCAGACGACAGCCCGCCCTCATACGTCGACGTCGCGCGACGCGCCGCCGAGGCCGCGCACCTCGAGCCCACGCTCTCCGGCGGCTACCGCGCGTTCTACGACGAGCGCATGCGAATGGACCCTGAATTCCAGGGCTTTCCGCTCGCGCCCGACCAGTCGTGGGTGCTCGTCGTGGGGCGCATCCCCTGAGGGTCGACGCGGTCAGAACCCCGCGCTCAGCCCCACCACGAACGCGGGCGCGCTCACCAGCAGCGGGTCCGCGCCGAGCATCGTGACGCTCGCGACGCGGTAGTCGAACTCGGTGTACACGGCGAACCATCGCGCGGGGCGCACCTCGATTCCAGCGCCGAAGCTCACCGCGCCGACGGCGCCCCGCTCGGAGACCACCCCCCTCGCGCGGCTGGCCTCCGCGCGCGCGAAGAGCACCGCGGGCTCGACGGTGGTGTACGCGTGAAACATGCCGTCGAGGAGCGGGAGGTCGACGGTCACAGGGAGCGCCGCGGTCACCACCGTGAGGTCGATGGCGCTCGGATCGTTGCCGATCGTGCCCGAGAAGGTCTCGAGGCCGACGCGCGCGCCGAGCCCGAGCTGCGTCGAACCGAGCGCGATGCGAACGCGCGCCGTCGCCGAGCCTCCGACGCCGAGCCCCAGCGTGGTGCCGCTCGATCGGTAGGTGACGCCGACGCGCGCGTCGAAGCCCCCGCGCATCTCGTCGACGCTGGTCGTGAGGTCGAAGTCGCCCGACTGCGAGCCGGCGTACCCGTCGACGACGACGTACCAGGTGCCCGCGTCGAGCGTGAGGTCGAGCGCCGAGTGACGCGTGTCGCCAGCGTCGTCGTTGCAGGCCACCTCGGCGCCTCGCTGACACCCCGATCGCACGTAGAGCACCCCGTCGAAGGAACTCTCGAGCCGCAGCCCGACGCGCGCTCGACGCGACAGACTGAGGGAGAAGACCCGCTCGGGGCTCCTCGCGCCGCTGCCGCACGACGCGCCGAGCTGGTTGCTGTAGCCCGACGTCGTGCCGTGCACCGAGCCGTTGCGCGGGAGCGTCGGCGCCTGCTCGCAGGTCGACGCGCGCGGCGGAGGGGGAGGAGGCGCGAGAGGCGCGACCGCGACGACCGGCGGCGGAGCGACGAACGAAGGATCGGCCTCGCCCACGGCGACCGCGACCGCGGAGGCTCCGAGCGAGGTGACCGTCGCGACGAGGCTGTAGGTCCCCGCGCCCGAAGTCCCCCAGCCGTCGACGAAGACGAAGTGCGTGCCTGCTTCGAGCGTGACGTCGATGGAGGAGTGGCGCGTGTCGCCTGCATCGTCGTTGCAGGCCACCTCGGCGCTCCCGCGCTCACACACGGAGCGCACCGAGAGGACCCCGTCGAAGGAGCTCGTGAGCCGCAGCGCGACGCGCGATCGCGAGGGGAGCTGGAGCGCGTAGATGTGCTCGGGGTTCGCCGAGCTCCCGCCGCAGCGCGGTTGAAAGCGGTGCGTGCCCGTCGCGGTGTCTCCCTGCGCGACGGCGCCCGGTGTGAGCGGAATCGCGTCGGGGCACGCGGGGTCGACGCGCGGAGGCGCGCCCGGTGTGACCGCCGCGGAGCCGCACGAGAGCGTCGCGCGATCGCGCAGCACGACCTCGCGGCGCTGCGTGTCGACCACCTCGTAGTCGATCACGAGGCCCGCCGTGGCGCCGATGAGGTTCCACCCGTCGGTGTCGACGACGGCGGTCACGCCCGACGCGAGCGGCCGCAGCACGAAGCGCCCGGGCGGGAGGTGCACCACCGCGCCCGACTCCATGTCTCGCAGGAACGGACGCACCGCCACGGAGCACGCGACCTCGCTCCCGCCTCCCGACGCGGCGCTCCCGCTCACGCTCGTGCTCCTCGTCTCGATGGCCGTGATGGCGACGGGGAGCGGCCGCGCGATGAGGTCGCCGTGTTCGAAGAGCGCCCCGCGGTGACGGAGCACGACGCTCGTGGCCTGCGTGCGCGGGTCGCACGCGCCGACGCCGAAGGCCGCCTCACCGACCGCGTCGAACGAGAGCACGTAGCCCCCGCAGCGCGCCCTCCGCCCGCCCTCGTCGGAGACGAGCACGTGGAGCACCGAGCCTTCGCTGCGAAGGTCGGTCTGGAGCGCGGCGACGGTCGCGGGCCACGCGCCCCGCTCGATCGTGGTGACCACGAGCTCCGCGCGCGCGGCGCCCGTCCACGCGACGAGCGAGAGGAGCGCGACCACCGCCACCGCGAAGGCGCGCACGCGAAGCCTGGCGATCGATGGGAGCGTGCTGCCCGTGAGAGGTCCCCTGCGCGACATGGATCACAGCGCAGCAATGGTCGTTCCACGCGGCGGTGACACCTTGAAGCGCGCAACGAGAGGCGAATCTTTCAGCGCGATGTCTGCGGGATCATCTCCCATAAATCACTGGAACAAAGGCAGATCGAGCACGTCGCCGCGTCCGGTATTCATTGACCGAGCCGTCAGCATTTCTGCGCGCGGCGCGACGCAGGTGGGTGCGTAGCCGCCGTCGCGGCGCGCCCGAGGCGCCGACGACGCGCAGCGCGATCGCAGCATGCGGCGCGAGGGCGCACCGCCGACGCTCGCTTCGGTGACGCAAGAGGGTGGTGCGTCGCGGGGTCGAGGTGGTTTAGAAACGTCGGATGTCCAGCTCAACGCTGCGGGGGTCTCTCGTGTGTCGTCTGCTCATCGCGTCGATCGCGTGCGGGGCGGCCTGCAAGCGGGGGCGCGTGGAATCGGGGCCCGCGCTTCAGCTCAAGCGCGTCGTGGTCTACCGCAACGGCGTCGGGTACTTCGAGCGGCAGGGGCAGGTGCACGAGAGCCAGGTCACGTTCCGCGTGTCGCAGCGCGACGTGAACGACTTTCTCGCCACGCTCGTGGTGATGGAGCGCGGCGGGAGCTCGGTGAGAGCCGCGGCCTTTCCGATGCCCGACGACGGACCCGACGGCGCCGCGCCGAGGCCCGACGCGCGTCGCACGGTCGCCGTCGCGCTCGATGGGAACGAGCACGACCTCGTCGTCGGCTACGCGGTCGAGACGCCCATCTGGCGTCCCTCGTATCGCCTCGTGTTCTCGCGCGACGCCGCGCGGGTTCAGGCGTGGGGCATCGTGCAGAACCTCTCGGGCGAAGACTGGACCGATGTGCGGCTCTCGCTCGTGACCGGCGCGCCCGTGTCGTTTCGGTCGGACCTCTCGCGCGCGACGATCCCCGTTCGACCGCTCGTGAGCGACGAGGGCGCGGTGATCCAGGCCGTGCCGAACTCCGAGACGACGCTCGCGCGTGAGCCACGCCAGGCCGCCGGGATCTTCGCGGCCCTCACGGCGCCCGATGGGAACCCTCAAGACAACCCCTCGGACGCTCCCGGGGCGGGTGTCACGTCGCCGTTTGGTGGGCTCACCGCGTCGGGCCTCGACGCGCAGAACGCCAACGGCAACATGACAGGAGATGCCATCGGAGACGCCTTCGGCTACGGCGGTCTCGGCGCCTCGGGCACCGGATGGGGTGGCGGAGGAACGGGCGAGGGGACCATCGGCCTCGGCACCATGGGCACGATGGGACACGGCGCGGGAACGGGCTCGGGACAGGGCTACGGCTCGGGCGCCGGCCGAGGTCTTCGCGCGCGCGGGGCCTCGGGTCCGCTCGTTCGCGCGGCGCCCCCCGCGGTCGTCGGACTGCTCTCGCCTGAAGCGATTCGAAGGGTGGTGCTGCGCAACCTCGGACAGGTGACGTTCTGCCACGAGCAGGGCCTCGCGCAGAACCCCAACGCCGCGGGGCGCGTCACCGTGCGCTTCGCGATCGGCGGCGCGGGCGCCGTCATCGCCTCGAGCGTCTCGGAGAGCACGTACCCGAACCAGAGCGTGAGCAACTGCATCGCGAGCGCCGCCCGCCGCTGGCAGTTTCCTGCGCCCGAGGGGGGCGGCGTGGTGACGGTGAACTACCCCTTCATCCTCTCGAACGAGAACGGCACGGCGCCGCCCACGCGGCCGCAGCGACAGGCCCCGTCGGCGACCCCCAGGAGCGTCGCGTCGCTCGCTGCGATCGCCACGCAGGGAGGCTCCACGCGCTACGACCTGCCCAACCCGGTGACCGTGCCGAACCGCAGCGCGACGATGGTGATGCTCGCCTCGCGCGACGTCCCGGGGGAGCGCATGTACCTCTTCGCGCCCGACCCCGGCGTGCCCGAGTCTGCATCGCATCCGTTTCACGTCGCGCGCTTCGTCAACCGCTCGGGCGCGACGCTCGAGCGAGGCCCCCTCGCGATCTTCGAAGACGGAGCCTTCCTCGGCCAGGGGATGCTCGACGCGCTGCCCGACGGCGCGACGGCGACGGTGCCCTTCTCGCTTCAGCGCGCGGTGTCTGTCGAGCGGTCGGAGACGACCGCGATCGAGGGCGCGCGGCTCGTGTCGATGCATCACGGCGAGCTCACGATCGAGCGGTACACCGTGCGACGCGCGACCTTCCATGTGCGCAACGGCGCGACGGAGGCGCTGCGCGTGATGGTCCGCGAGGCCCTCAACGGCGCGACGCTGCACGAGCCTCCGACGGGTACCGAGAACTCCAACGGCGCCGCGCTCGCGCCGTGCCAGGTCGCGGCGGGGGGAGAGTCCGAGGTGCTCGTCACGAGTCGCACGCCCTTCACGATCACCACCGACCTCTCCGACGCGAACGCGGGCGTCGCCGTCGACCGCTACGTCCGCGAAGGCTCGCCCGCGGCCGACGTGGCGACGTCGCTCCGCGCCGCGATGGAGCTTCACCGCAGCTTCGAGCGGCTGACGACGGAGCGCGCGGACGTCGAGCGTCGCCGCGATGACCTGCAGCGCGGCGCCGAGGAGACGCGCTCGAACCTCGCGGCCCTCGAAGGCAACGCGCGCGCCTCTGATCTTCGCGGGCAGCTCACCGCGCGCCTCGGTCGCACCGCGACGGAGGTCGAGCAGATCACGCGACGCATCGTCGAGCTCGACGTGCAGCTCGGCGAGGTCCGCGTTCGACTCTCCGAGGCCGTTCGAACCATCGAGATCGACGTGAGACCCGCCGCGGCGACGCCCTGAGCGCTACCGCCGTGGCGCGCGCGGGAGCGCCGCGTCGAGCCACGCCGCGACGTCCTCGGCCCACTCGGGCGTGAGGTGTCCGCCGTGCTCGGCGCCACGCAGCAACACGAACTCACAGCGCGCGCACGACCGCTGACGAAATCGAGCCTGCGCGTCGGGCGGAACCCAGTGGTCGCGCTCCGCGAACACGATCCTCGTGGGGCTCGTGAGCGACGCGACCCGCTCAACGGGACGAACGTCCCGCAACGGTACGCCGATCCTCCACGCGAGGAGCGCGCGCGTCACCGGCATGGCCCACTGGAACAGGGGACCGAAGCGGTTGCGTTGCGCGCGATCGAGCTCGGCGTAGGGCGAATCGAGCACCGCGGCGTCGGCCTCGACGCCCGAGAGCAGGTAGGCCGCGGCGCCCATCGAGAAGCCCACCCACGCGACGGGGAGCCCCTCCTCGCGAGCCAACGCGAGCACGCGGGAGACGTCGTCGCGCTCCGCGTGGCCGAAGGTGATCCGATCGCCTTCGCTCTCTCCGTGCGCGCGAAAGTCGAAGGTGATGAGGCGCATGCCCCGGCGCGCGAGGGGCTCTGAGAGCGGGAGTCCGAGCGAGCGATCGTTTCGGTAGCCGTGCGCGAAGACCACGACGGCGCGCGTCGCGGGGCTCGTCGTCGACCACCCGCGGAGCTGCGGTCCGCCGCGAGAGAGCGTCCA
>JBPOHC010000043.1:0-57511 GCA_052035985.1 Myxococcota bacterium
GGGCGCGAACCCCGACCCCACGCGCAGGGGCTGCCCCGCCCCCGACGCCGACGCAGACGGCACGCCCGACAACGCCGATCAGTGCCCGACGACGCCCTCGGGAACATCGCCCGACCCCGCGCGTCCCGGCTGCCCCGTGCGCGACTCGGACCGCGATGGAATCGCCGACCCCGTGGACCGCTGCCCCGATCGCCCCGAGACCTTCAACAACTTCGAAGACACCGACGGGTGCCCTGATCGGCCGCCGCTGGTGACGCTCTCCGACGGCGTCATTCGCATCCTCGGGACGATCAACTTCGCCACGGCGAGCGACCGCATCCTCGGCCGTCGGAGCTTCGAGATCCTCGACTCGCTTGTGGCGCTGATCGCGGCCCACCGCGAGATCGCGCGGCTCGAGGTGCAGGGCCACACCGACGACCGCGGCGAGGCTTCCTACAACCAGGAACTCTCTCAGCGCCGCGCCGACGCGGTGCGGCTCTACCTCGTCGAACACGGAATCGCTGGCGGACGACTCTCGGCGCGCGGCTACGGGTCGACGCGGCCCCTGGTGCCCAACACCAACAGCACGCAGCGCGCGGAGAACCGCCGCGTCGAGCTGCACATCGTCGAGTACGCAGACGGCACAGCGCCGCCCCCCGCGAGCGCGCCCTTCACACCGCCTCCCACCGCGTCGCACTGACACGATCGCCCCGCCAGAAGGGAGCGCCGCGAAGAACGGCCCCGACGCGCTCCACATGAACGCCACGGCGGCCCCGCGGCAACCACGGACAGGGATCGCACTGTGACGCAACTCGCGGTATACGCGTGCTCCCCTTCGTTCGGGCGATCTGCCATGTCACGACAGCTCTTCGAATACCACCCCGTGATCGGCTACCGCTTCGTGCCGAACCTCAAGGCGCGCGTGCCGCACGAGTCCGGCGGCTACCTCGTGCAGGCCAACGAGGCTGGCTTTCGGTCGAACCGCGCGTTCACCCCGGCGCGCACCGAGGGGAAGCGCCGCGTGCTGCTCTTCGGTGACTCGTTCACGGCGGGCGACGGCGTGTCGAACGGGCGCCGCTACGCCGAGGGCGTCGAGGCGCGCGTCGCCGACCTCGAGGTCTACAACTACGGCCTCTCGGGCACGGGCACCGACCAGCAGTACCTCGTGTGGAAGGAGTTCGCGCGCGGCGTCGAGCACGACCTCGTGGTGGTCGCGGTGCTCGTCGAGAACGTGCGCAGGGTCACGGCGCGATACCGCCGCTACGCCGACGCCGACGGGCGCGAGCGCGTGTACGCGAAGCCCTTCTACACGCTCGACGGAGAGCGCCTCACGCTGCACCACACGCCGCCGCGCAAGGACCCCTACGAGGAGCACGAGCTCCCTCCCGAGGAGCGCGAGGCCGTCGATCGCGGCGGGCGCTTCGCGCTCCTGCGGCAGGTGGTGACCGCGGTGGGCGCGAAGGACGTCGTACAGCGGCTCACGCGGTATCAGCCCGTCCCCGATTACGACAGCCCCACGGCGCCGGGCTGGCGGCTCATGCGGGCGATCCTCGAGCAGTGGATCCGCGCGTCGGAGCGGCCCGTGATGCTCATGCCCATCCCGCTCTATCAGCACATCGAGGAGACGTGCGACGCGGGCCCCTACCAGGCGCGCTTTCGCGAGCTCAGCGCGGACACGGGCTGCGCGCTCCACGACCCGCTCCCCGACCTGCTCAAGCACCCGATGGAGCGTCGCCGACGCTTCCGCTTCGAGAAGGACGTGCACCCGACCCCCGAAGGCCACGACGCGCTCGCCGCCTCGCTCGCGCCCGCGATCGAGCGGCTCCTCGCGACGGAGCAGCGCTCCCGCTGAGCGGCACCTTCACCCCTCACGCACAGGTTCACACGCCGATGGCGAAGACGATCCTCGGAATCTCGGCCTTCTATCACGACTCCGCGGCGGCGCTCGTTCAGGGCGGCGCCATCGTCGCGGCCGCGCAGGAGGAGCGCTTCTCACGCAAGAAGCACGACCCGCGCTTCCCCCGTCACGCGATCAACTACTGCCTCGAGGAGGCCTTCGTCGAAGCCTCGGACCTCGACGCGGTGGTCTTCTACGACAACCCCCTCGCCACCTTCGACCGCGTCGTCGAGAACAGCATCGCCGCGGCCCCCCGAGGCCGCGAGCAGTTCATCAAGGCCGGCGAGGCGATCCTCGGCAACAAGGTGTGGGTCAACGAGCACGCCCGCCGCGCGCTCGGCTCTCTCGGCCGCGAGGGGCGCGCGCTCTTCACCGAGCACCACATGGCCCACGCGGCGAGCGCGTTCTATCCCTCGCCCTTCGAGCGCGCGGCGATCCTCACGCTCGACGGCGTCGGCGAGTGGGCCACGACGAGCCTCGGCGTCGGCGTCGGCAACCGCGTCGAGCTCACGCACGAGATCGACTATCCCCACTCGCTGGGTCTGCTCTACAGCGCCGTGACCTACTTCTGCGGCTTCAAGGTCAACTCCGGCGAGTACAAGCTCATGGGCCTCGCGCCCTACGGCGAGCCGAAGTACTACGACGCGATCCGCGAGCACCTCGTCGACGTGCGCGACGACGGCTCGTACCGCCTCGACACGTCGTACTTCGGCTACCTCGACGGCATGGTGATGACCAACGAGCGCTTCGCGTCGCTCTTCGACGGCCCCGCGCGCGAGGCCGAGTCGCGCATCACGCGCCGCGAGATGGACCTCGCCGCCAGCGTGCAGAAGATCACCGAAGAGATCGTGCTGAAGACCGCGCGGCACCTTCGCAAGACGACGGGCGAGCGCAACCTCGTCATGGCGGGCGGCGTGGCGCTCAACTGCGTCGCGAACGGCAAGCTCGTCGCCGAGGGGATCTTCGACAACCTCTGGATCCAGCCCGCGGCGGGCGACGCGGGCGGCGCGCTCGGGGCCGCGCTCCTCGCGAACCACATGTACTTCGACGAGCCGCGGACGGTCGACGCGCGAGGGCGCGACGCGCAGCGCGGGAGCTACCTCGGGCCGAAGTACTCGTCGGACGAGGTGAAGGCGTTTCTCGACCGGCACGGGTATCCGTACACGCGCATCGCCGACCGCGCGGAGCGCTCGCGCTTCGTGGCGGGCCACCTCGCCGACGGCAAGATCGTGGGTTGGCTCTCGGGCCGCATGGAGTTCGGCCCGCGCGCGCTCGGGGCGCGGTCGATCCTGGGTGATCCGCGCAACAAGGACACCCAGTCGGTGATGAACCTGAAGATCAAGTTCCGCGAGTCGTTCAGGCCCTTCGCGCCGAGCGTGCTGCGCGAGCGCTGCGCGGACTTCTTCGAGATGACCTGCGAGAGCCCGTACATGCTCCTCATCGCGCCGGTGCGCGAGTCGCGGCGGCTGCCGATGGACGACGCGCGCTTCCGCGGCGGCGACGACGACATGATCGCGGTGCTGCACCAGGCGCGGAGCGACGTGCCCGCCATCACGCACGTGGACTACTCCGCGCGCGTGCAGACCGTCGACGCCGAGACGCACCCCGACTACCGCGCGCTCATCGAGGCATTCGAAGCCGCGACGGGCTGCGGGATGCTCGTGAACACGAGCTTCAACGTGCGCGGCGAGCCCATCGTGTGCACGCCGCAGGACGCCTACCGCTGCTTCATGCGAACCGAGATGGACCTCCTGGTGCTCGAAGACTTCGTGCTCTGGCGCAAGGAGCAGCCGCGCTTCGAGGACAGCGAGAACTGGAAGGAGACCTATGAGCTCGACTGAGTCCGCGGCGCTCGGCGCCCTCTTCGACGACGTGATCGCCCCGGCCTCGGAGCGCGCGCGCGCCTCGGGGACGAAGCCCTTTCCCACCGCGCCCGACGCGTCGGCGACGAGCTACTACGTGACCCGCCCGCGGCCCGCGATGCGCCGCGAGGACTTCGCCGCGCCCTCGTGCGACGGCTTCGAGGACTTCGAACGCCGCCTCGCGGCGCACTGGCGCGCCCTCGGCCGCGACGAGCTGGCCGCGCAGTCTGGCCGCTTCGCCGAGGCCGCGCGCGCCGCGTACGCGCTCGCCGAAGGCGACGCCGAGGTGTCACCCTTCGTGTACGTGATGTTCTGATCGATGGACTTCGGCATCCGACGCGAAAAGAGGCTGCTGGCGAGGGCCCTCGAGCTCTCGGGGGTGAACGCGGCGCTCCTGTACGCGCAGTCCGCGCTCCTCCGCCGCGGGTACGTGCGCGTGGTGAACTACCACGGCACCCCGCGCGAGCACGCCGCGACGCTCGAGCGTCAGATGGCCTTCTACGCAGAGCATTTCAGCCCCGTGACCCCGGGCGATCTCGAGCGCTTCTTCCGCGACGGCGCCTGGGTCGCGCCGAAGCCGGGGCTGCTCATCTCCTTCGACGACGGGCTCCGCACCAACCACGACATCGCCGCGCCGCTGCTCGAGCGCTACGGGTTCACGGCGTGGTTCTTCGTCCCCGTGGGCTTCATCGACGAGCCCGTCGAGACGCAGACGCGCTTCGCCGATGAGCACCTCATCCAGATCGACGACACGCCGCCCGACGGGCGCGTCGCGATGTCGTGGGAGGAGCTCCGCGCGCTCTCGCGGCGTCACGTCGTCGGCTGCCACACGCGCACGCACCTGCGGCTCGAACCTCGCGTCGCGCCGAGCCGCCTCGAGGACGAGATCATCACGGCGCGCCTCGACCTCGAGGCCCGCGTGGGGCGCCCCGTCGACGCGTTCTGCTGGGTGGGCGGCGAGGAGCACACGTACTCCGCCGAGGCCGCGCGGGTGATCCGCCGCGGCGGCTACCGCTACGGCTTCATGACCAACAACGCGCCCCTCGTGCCTGGCACCGATCCGTTCCAGATCCAGCGCACGAACATCGAGGCCGCGTGGTCGCTCGACGTGCTCCGCTTTCAGCTCTCGGGCGTCATGGACGCGCTCTACGCGCCCAAGCGCTCGCGCGTGAACCGCCTCACCGGACGCTGAGCGCCGCCGCTCAGTCGAGCGAGACGGCCAGCGAGGTGTGCACCGCGGCGCCCGGTCCGAGCGAGCGCACCTGCGTGCCCGCGCGCGTCTCGATGCAGCTCTGGAGCATCGCGTCGGTGCCCTCGGGAATTCGCAGAGAGACCTGCCCGCTCTCGGCCACCGAGACGCTGATCGAGAGGCGACGCCGAGGCGCCGCGGGGTTGCGGAGCTTGAACTGATCCCAGCAGCGCCGAACGACGCCGCTGCGCTCGATCTGGTCCGTCGCGGTGCGCTCACGCACCGTGTTGCTGGTGCGCGCAGAGCCCTGCTGCGGAAGGGCCGCCGACTGCGTCGCTGCGGGGTTCGCGGCGGCGCTCGGTGACGGGACCGGGGACGGCGTCGGCGTCGGCGTGCGAAGCGCGGGGAGGTTCGGCGTCGGCGCGGAGACGGAGCCGGGGCTGAGCCCCATCATGCGCTCGAGCTGCGCCTGACGCTGCGCCACGGTGATGTCAGGGGCGGCCGCGGGACGAGCGGCCACGGCGCGACGACGATGCTCTCGCGCCGCGGGGCTGTCATCGCCCACCGCGAAGACCATGTCGGGCGTCGTGGACTCGCCGACGGCCTGCGGCGCGAGCTCGGCGGGCGGAGGCGCGGCGTGTTCGGGCAGCGAGGGCTGCGCGGGCTGCTCGCTCACAGAGGCCGCGAGCTCGGTGCGAGGCGGACGCCTCGTGAGCGCGATGCCTCCCGCGATGCCGACGACGGCGACGCCCGCGAAGAGGACCCACGCGCCGCGCGGGAGGCCGCGAGGCTTCGGTCGCGCGACGTCGACGGAGACGCCGATAGGCCCTGTGTTGGTGATCGGCGCGAGCACCGGGATGACCAGCGCCTCGGACGCCGCGGCCGAAGGAGGCGGCGGATGGGAGTTGAAGACCGGATCAGACCACGCGCCCGACTGCGACGTGATCGAGCGCACCGCCGGGGATGCCGAGGTGGCCGACGGCGGCGACGGCGGGGTCGTGGGGTGAAAGAGCGGATCGTCCCAACCAGGCGAGAGGGCCGAAGCCTGCGCGGCGATGCCCGCGGCGTGAGTCGGCGCGGCGACCTCGGACGTCACGAGGGAGGGCGGGGCGAGCGAGGCGCGCGCGGACGAAGACTCCTGCGCGGGCATCGTGAGCGCGTCGGAGGACTCGTCAGAGAGGAGCGACGGAGGCGGCGCGAAGACGTCGAGCGGCGAAGGCGCGAGGGCCGAGGCCACGAGCGGCGCGGCGCCGTGCGGCGTCGGCGTCAGGGGCGAGGCGGTGAGCGGCGCAGGCGACGACGTCGCGGAGGGCGTCTCGAAGTGCGGCGCGGGGGGAGGCGTCGACTCGGTCGAAGAGGGCTTCTTCGCGAGGAGGTCAGACTTGCGCGGAGCGCCCGGCGCGAAGGACGGACCGCGGACCGCGGGGGCCGTCGTGGTGGGCGTCCGCGGCGGGGCAGCGGGGGCCTTCGGGGGCTGCGTGCGGGGGACGGGTGCCCTCGCCGCTGCGGGGCCCGGTGCGGGCGCGGGCGCGGGCGGACGCTCCGAGGGGCGATCTCCGGTCGGGGGGAGACGGATGGATCGGAGCTGCTCATCGGTGAGCGCCGAGAGCTTGCGCGTGGGCGCTTCCTGAAGTCGCTGATCGTGTCGGCCGGGGGCGCTCGCCTTGAGGGCCGCGGCGACGAGGGCGGGGCCCTGATCGGAGATCACCGTGGCGTCGCCCTCGCTCTCGGCGAAGCTCTGCAGCGGGGGCTGTGAGGGCCTCGGCGCGACGACGCGCAGCGCGGGGAGGAGGTCTTTGAGCGCGGGCACGGCGCGCAGCGGACGCCAGTCGCCGAAGCCGTCTCGCCACACGAGCGTGTCGCCCGAGGCGTCACCCGCGTTGATGTGAGCCTGGAGCTCCGCGCGAGAGATCGGTCCCACGGGGACGTCGCGAATGCCCGCGAACCAGCCGTTCTCGTCGGCCTCGTTGAGGGCGGGCGGAGGCGCGATGGGCTCGGCGCGCGCCGTCGCGAGCGAAGGACGTCCGGAGCCTGCGTATGCGGGGCCCGTCGTGGTCGCGGGTCGGGGACGCGGCACTCCGGGGACGCCAGAGGTCCGCGGCGGAGCGCCCGTCGCGGGCCGCATCGGAACAGTTCCCGTCGGCGCGCGAAGGGGCGAATGGCCCGCGGGAGACACCGCCGCGAGGTCAGGAGGCGGAGGCACCACGGAGGGCGCGCTCGTCCCCTGAACCGAGAGGAGGATCATGTTCTCGCACTTCTTACACTTGAAGCGCGATGCGGCGCGGCCCTGAAGCTTCTCGTCCGCAACGTGATACTTCTGGCCACACCGGTCACACTGGAAATCCATCTCGGCCAAAACCTCCCATCGACAGAAGAGACGGTCTCTTCCAGACAAGATGGAAATCCGTTGCGAGTGTCAAGCTTGGAAATCTCTGTCCAAGTAACCACGAACCGTCGACGTTTTCGCCGACCGCCGATGACCCCTTCGAAGCGTCATCGGAGTGATGCGACCCACCCGGTCTCAGAACTCCGCGGGGTCGGTGTGGGTGCCGAACACCTCGCGGAGCACGTCGCAGATCTCCTGCTCGGTGCAGAGCGCCTTTGCGGCCTCCACGATAGGGTAACACAGGTTCGTGTCGCCTTTCGCGGCCTCGCGCACGGCTTCGAGGGAGGCGCGCACCTTTTCTGCGTCGCGCCCGGCCTTCACCGTCGCGAGGTTGCCCATCTGGTCTTGCTGCACCGCCTCATCGATCTTGAGGAGCGGGATGCGTGAGGGCTCGGCCATGGTGAAGTCGTTGACCCCGACGACGACCTTGTCGTGGCGCTCGACCTGCCGTTGAAAGCGATACGCCGCCGAGGCGATCTCTCGCTGCGGATAGCCCTTCTCCACGGCCGAGACCATTCCGCCCATCTCGTCGATGCGGCGGATGTACTCCATCGCCTCGGCCTCGATCTTCGAGGTGAGCCACTCGACGAAGTAGCTCCCGCCCAAGGGGTCGATGGTGTTCGCCACGCCGGTCTCGTGCGCGACGATCTGCTGCGTGCGGAGGGCGATGGTGACGGCCTCCTCGGTGGGCAGCGCGTAGGTCTCGTCGAGGGAGTTGGTGTGGAGCGACTGCGTGCCGCCGAGCACCGCCGCGAGGGCCTGCACCGCGACGCGGGCGACGTTGTTGTAGGGCTGCTGCGCCGTGAGCGACACGCCCGCGGTCTGCGCGTGCGTCTTGAGCTTGAGGCTCTCGGGGAGCTTCGCGCCGAAGCGCTCGCGCATCGTGCGGGCCCAGATTCGCCGCGCAGCGCGGAACTTCGCGATCTCTTCGAAGAAGTCGACGTGCACATCGAAGAAGAACGACAGGCGCGGCGCGAAGGCGTCGACGTCGAGGCCGCGGTCGACGGCGGCTTGCACGTAGGCGATGCCGTCGGCGAGGGTGAAGGCGAGCTCCTGCGCGGCGGTGCTCCCGGCCTCGCGGATGTGGTAGCCCGAGATGCTCACGGGGTGCCACCGCGGGAGCTCCTTCGCGGCGAACTCGATGGTGTCGGCCACGAGGCGCATCGCGGGCCGCGGCCCGACGATCCACGCGTGCTGCGCGATGAACTCCTTCAAGCAGTCGTTCTGGATCGTGCCGCCGAGCGCGCTTCGCGGAATGCCTCGCACGTCGGCGAGCGCGACGTAGAAGCACAGGAGCACGATCGCCGGACCGTTGATGGTCATCGACGTCGTGACCTTGTCGAGGGGGATTCCCCCGAAGAGCACGTCCATGTCGCGGAGCGTGTCGACGGCGACGCCGCACATGCCCACCTCGCCGAGCGCGCGCGGCGAGTCGGAGTCGTAGCCCATCAGCGTGGGGAAATCGAAGGCCACCGAGAGCCCCGTCTGCCCCTGCGAGAGCAGGTAGTGGTACCGCGCGTTGGTCTGCTCGGGCGTGCCGAAGCCCGCGAACTGACGCATGGTCCAGAGGCGCCCGCGGTACATCGTCGGCTGGATGCCGCGCGTGAACGGATACTCCCCGGGCATGCCCAGGTCGCGCAGGTAGTCGACGTCGATGTCCGCGGGGGTCACCACGTCGGGCACGTCGAGGTCCGAGACCGTCGTGAAGCGCTCAAGCCGGAGCGGTGACTTCGCCGTGGCCTTCGCGACGGCGGTCTTCTGCCAGCGGTCGCGCGCCTCGCGGATCGCGGCGATCGACGGAGGCGCCTCGGGCTTCGCCGCGCTCGGCGCCGCGGGGATCGCAGGGCTCGTCGTGTGCACCGGCTCGGTGGCCATGCCGTTACCTCTCAGATCCTCTTGTTCGATGCGGGTGGTGGGTCGAAGGCGCGGCGACTCTTGCACGCCACGCGAGGCGCAGACAAGGGGTCCCGCGATCCGCTCACACGGGCTCCAGGGGCCTCGCCTTGCCGCGAAGCGCCGAGAGGAGCGCCTCGGCGTCGTGCTTCGCCTCGACCGAAGGGTGCGTCGCGAGGAAGCGTTCGAGGTGCGCGATCGCCGCCGCCCGCTGCCCGAGCTCCGCGTGACACACGCCGAGGAGGTAGAGCGCGTCGGGGTCCTCGGCCCTGAGCTCCAGCGCCCGCTGGCCCGCGCGAACGGCCTCTGCGAAGCGCCCGAGGTCGTGGAGGCACCACGCCCTCGACACCACGGCGCCCAGGTACTCCGGGGCCCTCCGCTCGGCCTCGGTGAAGGCCGCGAGGGCGGGGCCGTGCTTGCCTTCGGTCGCGAGCGCGGTGCCGAGGTAGAAGTGCGCGTACACGTTCGCCGGATCGCCTTCGAGCGTCGCGCGCAGCATCGGGATCGCGGCGGCGGAGTCCTCCTCGCGCAAGAGCTCGATGGCCTCTTCGACGGCCTCGTAGCGGGCCGCGTCCTTCGGGTCGTCGGTGGGGCTGTGCATGGTCGGCGGTGCGGTCGTGTACCGCGACTCGTCAGGGCCCGTCGAGCACCGCGCGCACCGTCGCGAGCAGCACGTCGGGCTCGACGGGCTTGGTCAGCATCGCGCGAACGCCCGCGAGCGGCTCATCGAGCCCGCTGTACCCGATCACCCGCAGCCCGGGCCGCTCGCGCTCGACCCAGGCCATCACCTCGGGGCCCGTCATGTGAGGCATCGATCGGTCGAGGATCACCAGCCCGACGCCTCGCTCGGCCTCGAGCACCTCGAGCGCGTCGAGCCCGTCGGCCGCCTCGAGCACCGCGTAGCCGACGCTCTCGAGGAGCGCGCGCAGCACGCGCCGCAGGAGGCGCTCGTCGTCGACCACGAGCACGCGCTCCCCGCGGCCGTAGAGCTCGGGGGATCGCTTGCGGGTCTCTGTCGGCGCGTCGTCGACGGGCAGCGCGATGGTGACCTGCGTCCCGCCGCCGAGGCGCGAGGCGCACTCGATGGTGCCGCCGTGCGCGCGGGTGATCGCGTACGCGGTCGCGAGGCCGAGCCCCGACACCGACGTGGGCCCCTTCGTGGTGAAGAACGGTTCGAAGAGCCGCGAGCGCGTGTGGTCGTCCATGCCCGCGCCCGTGTCTGCGATCGACACGCACACGCGCTCGCCCGCGGCCCACGCGCGCACGGCGATGCAGGGCGTCGCCTCGCCGGGAGCGCGGAGGGCGTCGCGCGCGTTGGTGAGCACGTTGACGAGGCACTGCTCCATGCGCTTCGCGTCGACGTTCACGGGCGGGAGCGGGCGCGCGAGGTCGACGTCCCACGCGATCGACGCGTCGAAGTCCGCGCGGCACGCCTCGACGGCGCGTCGGGTCACGGCGGCGAGGTCTCCGCGCGAGCGCTCGCGCGTCTCGTCGCCCGCGAGGCGCGACAGCTCCCTCACGATGCCCGCGGCCTCACGGATGGCGCCCCTCGCGGGGGCCAGCGCGCCGTCGACCTCGGGCGACAGGCGCGAGGCCGCGTCGACGCTCGGGATCGCGATGGCGAGGAGGTTGTTGAAGTTGTGCGCGATGCCCGTGGCGAGCCGCGAGAGCGCCTCCATCTTGGTCGCGTGGCGCACGCGCTCTTCGAGCTCGTGGCGCTCGGTGATGTCGACCACGGCGCCCATGAGCCTGACGAAGCGCCCCTGCGCGTCGAGCTCGACGCTCGCCCTCGCGTGGATCCACCGCACGGCGCCGTCGGCGCGCGCGATGCGATGCACGATCTCGCCGTAGACCCCCGTGGCGAGCGCCTCGCGCACGTGGGCCTCGACGCGCGGCGCGTCGTCGGGGTGCAGGAGCGCGCGCCACGCGGGGTAGTCCTTCGGTCCCTCGGCGACGCCGAAGATGGCGCAGAGGCGCGTGTCCCAGCTTACCTTGTCGCCCTCGGCCTCCCAGCGCCACAGGCCGATCCCCGATGCGTCGGTGGCGAGCCGCAGCCAGGTGTCGCTCGCGTGATGGTGAGCTTCGTTCAGCCGCGCGCGCGCGAGCTCCCGCTCCATCTCCGCGATCTGAAGTTCGAGCGCCTCGACCCGATCCATCCCGCAGTCTCCCGCCCGTCGCCCGGTGTGTCGCCTCCGGGCGATAGTAGCCGCCCGAGGGGCGCGGCGGCGATCAGAAGAAGTTGCCGATGGTGAACTCGAACACGCTGCTCTCCTCCGTCGGGAGGACGCGCGTCAGGGGGAAACCCCACTCGAACCGCAGGAGGCCCAGGGGGCTCTGCCAACGGATGCCGAAGCCCACGCTGTAGCGCAGCGCCGTGGGGTTCGAGAGGAAGCCCGTGCAGGGGTTGACCTCTGCCGCGGGGGCGCCGCCCGACGAGCGGCAGTAGAGCTGCTCGGTGTTGAACACGTTGCCCGCGTCGTGGAAGAGCACGCCGCGGATGCCCACCGCGTTGATGATCGGGAACTCGACCTCGAGGTTGTAGAAGAACTGCACGTTGCCGCCGATGACGGCGCCGTTGTTCACGAGGGCGGCGTTGGGGTCCTGCGAGCCGGGGAGGAGCAGGCGCGGGCCGATCGTGCGGAGGCGATACCCGCGGACGTCGAAGATGCCGCCGAGAAAGAAGCGTTCGAAGAGCGGCACGCCGCGCTCGAGGCGCGAGGTCACCAGGCCGCCCTGGACGTTCATCTTGAAGATCACGCCCGAGAAGAGCGGGCGGTAGAACCGGAACCAGCCCGTCACGCGCGTGTACACGTTCTCGCTGAGCAGGAACGGGTCGGCCACGTCGACGCCGACGCGCGCGAACACGCCGTCGGTGGGAAAGAGCCTGTTGTCGCGGTTGTCGTACGCGATCGAGAGCCCGAGGGAGCTCGTCACGCCGGCCTGAAAGATGTTGGCGATCGGCAGGCGCTGAAAGCTCGAAGGGAGGGTGTTGCCCGAGCCGAAGATGCCCGTCGAGGTGCCGAGGTTCACGCCCACGAGCTCGCCCGTGTACGTCGCGTAGAGCCTCAGGTCGTTGCCGAGGATGGGATACCCGAAGGTGACCGTGCCGCCCGTCGAGGAGCGGGTGAAGTCCTGGTAGGCGCGCTGCGAGTTGTAGATGTCGAGCGCGAAGGTCCAGTCGGAGTCGAAGAGGTACGGCTCGACGAAGCGCGCGGAGAAGATCTGCCGGAGCCCCGAGATCTGCGCCTGGAGCGTGAGCGACTGACCGCGGCCGAAGAGGTTGAGCTGCTGGATCTGCGCCGTCGCGATGAAGCTCTCGACCGACGAGAAGCCCGCGCCGATCTGGAAGGTGCCCGTCGGGCGCTCGGCCACTTCGACGTTGACCACGAGCCAGTCGGGGTGCCCCTCGACGCTCTCGGTCGACAGGTCGACGCGCTCGAAATACCCGAGCGCCATGATGCGGCGGCGCGAGTTCTGGTACTGCGTCTCGCTGTAGCGCTCGCCCTCGATGAGCTCCATCTCGCGGCGGATCACGCGCTCGGAGGTCTTCGAGTTGCCGCGCACCTCGATGCGGTGAACGGTCACCACGGGGCCGCGGACGATGCGCACCGTGAGGTCGACGATCTGCCGCGCGGGGTCGGGCTGGATGTCGGGCGAGACCTCGACGTTCGCGTAGCCCGCGTCGCGGTAGTAGGTCTGCACCGCGAGGATGTCGCGCGCGATCTCGCTGCGGGAGAAGAACTCCGACGGGAGCACGTGGACGCGGTCGCGCAGGGCGCGGCGGCCGCCGAGGGGGTCGACCTCGTTGCCCTCGTCGTCGGTCTCCATCACGCGGAGGCGGCCGATGCGGTAGCGCGGCCCCTCGCGGACGTTGATGACGATGTCGATGAACTGGCGATCGGGCGAGAGCGCGACGCGCGGCTGCGAGATGTCGACGGTGAGGTACCCGCGGTCGTAGTAGGCCGCGTGGAGCATGTCGACGTCGTTGCGGAAGGCGTCTTCGCGGAAGTTGCCCGACGACGTGAGGAACGAGAAGAAGTTGCCCGCCGACGTGCTCATCACCCCGCGGAGCTCGTCGCTCGTGAGGTTCTGGTTGCCGATGAAGCGGATCGAGCGGACCTGGACCTGCGTGCGCTCCACGATGTGGAACACGATGTCGACCTGCTCGGTCTCGCCGCGCACGGGCTCGACGCGGTGCGTGACCTCCGCGAGGAAGAATCCCTTCTCCGCGTAGAGGTCGAGGATCTTCTGCACGTTGCGTCGGATCGCCGTCTCGCTCAGCACCGAGCCGTCTCGCAGGTCGATGGTCTCGCGGAGCTTGTCTTCGTCGACCTCGTCGTAGCCTTCGAAGCGCACGGCGTGAACGGTGGGCCGCTCCTGAAGGCGGTAGCGGAGCTCGACGCCGCCCTCGGCGGTCTCGGACGAGACCTCGACGTTGCGGAAGAACCCGAGGTCCCAGAGTCGCCGCGCGTCGGCCTGCGCGATCGAGCGTGAGAGGCACTCGCCCTCGCGCGTGCGCACGGTCTCGCGGATGTCGTCGGCGTCGAGGCGTCGCAGCCCCGTGAGCCGCACGCGCACCACGCGCTGACAGTTCTCATCGGCCGCGGCGGTCGTGCGGTCGGTGACCTGGGGCTCCGTCGGCGCGGTCTGCGCGGCGGGGCCTTCCGCGGGCGTCGCGTTGGGGGCCGTGAGGTCGGGCGGCGCGAGCTGCGGGAGCGAGAGGCCGCCTCCGCCGAGCCCGAGGCGGGGCTGCCCCATCGGCTGCGCGGATGCGCCGCGTGACGTGACGACGATCGTCGCCGCAGCCAGGAGCGCGAAGAGTGCTGCGCGGAGCGTGAGGCGAGCGGAGGTTCGGTTCATGGGCACGGGCGCGGCGGGCGCTATACCCCGACACTCGTCCGCGCGGCAAGCGTCGTGGCGCGCGCAAACGAGGTCAGCGCGCGACGTAGCCGTTGCGGAGGAGCGATGCGCGCCCCACGGGCCACGGCAGGCAGTTGGTGGCGGAGCCGGGGACGGTGAACACGAGGGTCTCATCGGGCGCTGCGTCTTTGAGGTTCACGACGATTTCGAGCGCGCCGTCGCCGTTCACGTCGGCGATCGCGGGGACGCTCATCGCGCCTCGTCCCGGCAGCGCGACGCGGTGAAGCTGCGCCCCTCGCGCGTCGAGCACGTAGAGCGCGCTCGTGTTCCGCGCGGTGGAGTACGTCGCGAACACCACCTCGGGCCGGCCGTCGCCCGAGAGGTCTGCGATGGCCGCGCCCGCCGTGAGCTGATCGGTTGTCGTGGTGAACTGGTAGCTCCATCGCATCGATCGATCGGCGCCAACGCACCACAGGCGACCGTCGAACGCGGCGAAGACGACCTCCATTCCGGGCGAAGCGGCGTCGATGTCGGCGACGCTCACCTGACGCGTCGACGCGGTGATGTTCACGCCCGGAAAGTCTTCGAGACCCGAGAGAAAGGGCCGGACCTGAAAGGGCGAGCGCCACGCGGCAGGACGCGTCCCATCGGGTCGCACGACGAAGAGGCCGACGCCTCGGCGGATGTCGGTCTGCGCTGCGTTCTGGATGGAACCGAGGACGACGATCTCGCGCGCGCCGTCTCCGTCGAGGTCGACGATGGCGGGCGCGGAGGTGGTGAAGTGGGCCTGCTCCGCGGTGGCCTCGTTCATCGCGTAGCCCTGCTGCGCGTTCGCGAGGTCGGTGAAGAAGCGCACTCCGGGAGAGCGTGTAACGCCCATGAAAATAGACGAAACGGCGAAAGCCTCGCCGGACCCGTGGTGCCACGAGACGTAAGCGTTGTCGGTGGGGACGACCACGTCCCACTGCGCGTCGCCGTCGAGCGGACCCACCGCGACGTTCTGATCGAAGGCGCCCGCGATGTCGCACGCCGGGTCGCACCGTGAGGTCCCAGTGCCGTTGGGAGGAAAGCCGCGCAGCACGGTGCCGTTTCCGCGGTACGCCGTCATCACGTCTTCGCGCGCGCCGCTCCCCGTCGTGGTGGTGGATGCCGCGACGATCTCGGGTCGACCGTCTCCGTCGAGGTCACCGCCCGCGAGCGCCCTCACCTCGCCCATGAAGCGCACGGGGAAGCCCGGCGCCATCGCCCCGGTGGCCGTGTACATCGCGATGCGGTCTCCGCCCGCGGCGACCACCTCGAGGCTCGCGTCGCCGATGAAATCTCCGATCACGGGAGGCGCCCACACGCGCTGCGTCCCGGGTGATGCGCCCCAACGCAACGCGCCGCTCGCGCGCCACACGACCACGCGCGTCTCGCGGCCCGCGATCACCTCCATCGACCCGTCGCGATCGAGGTCCGCCACGGCGGGCGCCGAGAGCCACGACTCTGTTCCCATGTCACGCAGGCCGAGGAGCATCGTCGGCGCGCGCACCGTCGCAGACCCTCCGCTCGCAGCCGCGGGACACGCGGGACGGGGCGGTCCCGTGTCGACCGGCGCGGCGTCTCTCGGCGCGTCGAGCGAGGCGGTGTCGAGCGCGACGTCGATGCGCGGCGTGTCGAGGGTGACGTCCGTGCGAGGCGTGTCGATGGCGACCACCGTGTCGCGCGGAACGTCCGTCGCGGTCGTGTCGCGCGGAACGTCTGTCGCGGTCGTGTCGCGCGGAACGTCCGTCGCGGTCGTGTCGCGCAGAACGTCGGTGGCGACGTCGAGGCGAGGCAGGTCGGTGGTGACGTCGGGTCGTGGCGAATCGAGCGTCGTGTCGGCGTTCACATCGAGCGCGACGTCGGGGAGCTGCATCGCGTCGAGCGCGGTGTCACCCGGCGCGTCGATCACGTCGTCGGGCGGAGGAGGCTGCTCCGCGGTGATGTCGTTCGCGGCGTCGTCGTCGAGCGGCGCGTCGAGCGCGTCGTCGATGGACGCGTCGAAGGAGGCGTCGCTCGTCGCGGTCGCAGCGTCGTCACACGCGGCGAGGAGCGCGGCCAGGGTGAGCGCGTAGCGTCGGATTCCCATCTCGCGAGGCACTCTACGTCGTGGACGGAGCGAGGGCCAAACCGCGGCCCTTCAGCGCGCGACGTAGCCGTTGCGGAGGAGCGAGGCGCGTCCCATGGGCCACGGCAGGCAGTTGGTGGCAGAGCCGGGAACGGTGAACACGAGGGTCTCGTCGGGCGCCGCGTCTTTGAGGTTCACGACGATTTCGAGCGCGCCGTCGCGGTTCACGTCGGCGATCGCGGGGACGCTCATCGCGCCCCGTCCCGGCAGCGCGACGCGATGAAGCTGCGCCCCTCGCGCGTCGAGCACGTAGAGCGCGCTCGTGTTCCGCGCGGTGGAGTACGTCGCGAACACCACCTCGGGTCGGCCGTCGCCCGAGAGGTCCGCGATGACGGCGCCGCCCGTCGTCTGGTTGTTCGCGGTGGTGAACTGAAAGCTCCATCGCATCGAGCGATCGGCGCCCACGCACCACAGCCTCCCGTCGTACGCGGGGAACACCACTTCGAGACCGCGCGACGCGGGATCGACGTCTGCGACCGCGACCTGATCGGTCGTCGCGACGATGTTGGTGTCGCCGTAGTCTTCGAGGCCCGAGAGGTACTGACGCACCTGAAAGGGCGCGACCCACGCGGCGGGGCGCGTTCCGTCGGGCTTCACGACGAAGAGGCCGACGCCGCGACGTCGATCGGTCTGCGCCGCGTTCTGAATGGAACCGAGGACGACGATCTCTCGCGCGCCGTCTCCGTCGAGGTCGACGATGGCGGGCGCGGAGGTGGTGAAGTGGGCCTGCTCGGCGGTGGCCTCGTTCATCGCGTAGCCCTGCTGCGCGTTCGCGAGGTCGGTGAAGAAGCGCACCCCGGGAGAGCGCGTCACCCCGCGAAACGTAGCGGAAACGGTGAATGCCTCGCCGGAGCCGTGGTGCCACGAGACGTAGGCGTTGTCGGTCGGAATGACCACGTCCCACTGCGCGTCGCCGTCGAGCGGACCGATCGCGATGTTCTGATCAAAAGCGCCCGCCACGTCGCACGCATCATCGCAGCGCGAGGTCCCCGTTCCGTTGGGAGGAAAGCCTCGGAGCACCGTCCCGTTCCCACGGTACGCGGTCATCACGTCTTCGCGCGCGCCGCCGCCCGAGGTCTCCGTGGATGCCGCCACGATCTCGGGTCGACCGTCTCCGTCGAGGTCTCCGCCCGCGAGCGCCCTCACCTCGCCCATGAAGCGCACGGGAAAGCCCGGCGCCATCGCCCCGGTGGCCGTGTACATCGCGATGCGATCACCCGCGGCCGCGACCACTTCGAGGCTCGCGTCGCCGATGAAATCTCCGATCACGGGCGGCGCCCACACGCGCTGCGTCCCGGGCGAAGCGCCCCAACGCACGGCACCGCTCGCGCGCCACACGACCACGCGCGTCTCGCGGCCCGCGATCACCTCCATCGCCCCGTCGCGATCGAGGTCGGCCACCGCAGGTGCCGAAGGCCACGACTCGGTCTCCATGTCTCGCAGGCCCATCATCATCGTCGGCGCGCGCACCGTCGCGGACCCTCCGCTCGCGGCAGCCATGCACGCGGGCGCGGGCGGCGGAGGAGGAGGCGGCGGCGGAGGCGCGGGTGCGTCGGGGGTCCGCGCGTCGGCGGAGGCGTCAACGGGCGCGCGAGCGTCTTCGCCAGGGGTCGTCGCGGAGGCGTCACACGCGGAGGCTGCGATCACGACAGCGAGGAGGGTTCGTCGGCTCACGGCCTCGCAGTGTACACAGACTCGCGGGGCCGGGCACCGCGGGTCGAGGCGGCGCTCAACGGCGACGCGATCTCCGCGCGAGAGAGTACCATCGCGGACTCGCGCGCTCGCGCGCAGCATCTGACGAAAGGACTGTCTCCGATGCGTCGTCTCACGCTCCTCATGGTCGCGTTCCTGGGGCTGCTCGTCGCGGCGCCGTCGCTCGCGCAGACGCCGCCCGCGCAGAGCGTCGCGCCGCCCTCCGCAGAGCCGCCGCTGCCCGCGGACTCGTGGGCCGCGCAGCTCGACACGCTGGTGCGTTGGGCCGACGCCCGCAGAGGCCCCCGCGCATGCGCCTCGCGGTGCTTCGCGCTCCAGCGGATGGTGCTCTCGGGCACGCTCGAACCCGACGCGCTCACGTTCGAACTCGAGGGCTCGGTGCTCGCAGAGGGCCCCGTGGCGATCCCGCTCTTCGGGCCCGCGGGCAAGGTGCGCGTCGAGGCCGTGACCGAAGACGGACGCCCCGCGGCGGTGAGCTTCGACGAGGAGGGGTACTTTCTCCACACGTCGTCGCGGCGCTTCGTGCTGCGCGGTCGACTCTCGTTTCAAGACGACCTCGCGCTCACGATTCCCGGTCCCCTCAACACGCTCGAGGCGACGCTCACGGGCGCGCGCGTGGTCGAGGGCGCGAGGCTCTCGGGGCTGCGCAACACGACGATCCACCTCGACCGCGGCGCCGCGGAGCGACCGGCCGCGGGGCCCACGGTGTTCCAGCTCTCCCACGCGGTGCGCGTGGGGCGCGAGGTGGGCTTCACGTGGCGCCTGGTGCTCCAGTCGGGGGCCGACCTCGGCGTCGTGCGATTGCCGCTGCGCTTCGGCGAGCGCGTGCTCGAAGTCACCGGCTCGACGGGGTGGCGCATCGAGGGCGCCGAGCTCCTCCTGCCCACGTCGGGGCGCGCGGCCGACGTGACCATCACGGGCACGCTGCCCGGCGTCACGACCTTCACGCCCGATCCGCGCTCGGAGTACGAGTGGTGGCTCCTCGAGTCTGACGCGGAGCACCGCATCACCGTGCGCGGCGACGCGCGCCAGGTCGACTCCGCGGACTCTCCGATCCCGCGCACGCAGCCTTCTGCGAGGCTCTTTCTCGCGCAGCGCAACCAGCGCATCGAGCCCACCGTGCAGACGCTCACGAGCGTCGAGGCGCTCGCCGCCGTCGTGCACGCCCACGAGCGCACCGTGGTGCTCACGCGGCAGGGCGACGTGGTCACCGACGACACGCTCCGCTACGAGAACAACGGCATCGACTATCTGCTCTACGACCCCGCGGCGCGGCCGATCTTCCTCGCGACCGACGGCACCGCCGAGCGCATCATGCACCGCGGCGACGCGCGAGAGATCCTCGTGCCGCTCAGGACCGGGAGCCACACCGCGCGCGTGCAAGCCATCGGTCGCGCCACGATCGGCACCTTCGGAGGATGGCTGCGCTTCGAGACTCCGTCGCACCCGCTCGCCACGAGCCGCATCACGATGACGCTGGGGCTGCCTCCTGGCGTGTTCCCGCTGGCCGTGCTCGGCGGAGATGAGCCCAGCTTCTCCGTCGACGAGACCGACGCGATCGCCGTGTTCGTCGCCATCGCCGCGGCGTGGATCGCGCTCCGCACGTGGCGTCGCCGCGCGCTCGGCGCGCTCTCGCTCGCGGGGGCGTGGTTCGCGTCGAAGCCGCTCTTCGTCACCGCGATCGGGCTGATGGTCTGCGGCGGCGCGCTGTGGCTCGCGAGCAGACTCCTCTCCGGCGCGCTGCGCACCCTCGCGAAGCTCGCGCTCGCGGGCGTCGCGGGCCTCACGCTGCTCATCGGCGGCGGCGCGTTCCTCACGATGGGCTCGCGCTCGGCCTCGCGGAGCGACGTGTCGAGCGCGACGCCCGCCGCGGCGGACTACGAGCGATCGGAGGGCGGCACGGGCTCGCGCCACCGAAACGCCGAGGGTCGCATGGGCGGCGGCGCGCTCGGCAACATGCTCGCGCAGAGCGCGGCCGACGGCGGGCTCCAGGGCGTCACCCCCGTGGCGCTGACGCTCCCGGCCTTCGAGCGCGCGGTCTATCCCCGCCGCGAGCTCGTGACACGCGAGCGACCGTTCCGCCCCGCGGTGCTCTACATCACCACGTGGACGCTCGTCCCCGCGGCGCTCGCCTGGATCGCGTGCGTCGCGGCCCTCGCGTGGTCGCATCGTCGCGAGCTCGAGGCCCTGCGCGACCGGCTCCGCGAGCGCCTCGCGCGCGGCGACGCGGCGACGCCTCCGACGCCTCCTGCCCCGCCCCCGGCCGCGCCGACCGAGACCACGCGCGACGTCTGAGCGCACGTCTCCCCTTCACGCCCGCGGCGCGGCGGCGCACACACGCCCGCGCCGCCATGAGACCCGTCACGAAGAACTATTTGAACGCCGAGCGGGGCGTGATCATCGTCGGCGGACTCGCGCTCTCGGCCCTGTTCTTCTGGCTCCTGGTGATGATCCTCTCCGCGCCGATGCACGAGCCCCCGATCACGCGGTGGAGCCTGCGCGCCTTCGCGGCGTTGATGTTCGGCTCCATCGGACTCGCCTCCCTCTCGCCGCTCGCGAGCTTCATCCGAGAGCGCCGCGAGCTGCGCGCCCTGGAGCGCTTCGAAGGGCGCTGCCTGGGCTGCGGGCTGCTCCGCGAAGGCTCGCGCGCCTGCGACCGCTGCGGGCACCCCTTCGAAGACCCTGCGCCCTACTGGACCGTCGCGCCCAACGAGCGCGCGGCCCTCGTGATCGGCACGGGATTCGCGGGCGCGATCCTCTCGCTCGGCGTCTTCATGGGCACCTACGCGTTCTCCGCGGGGCCTCTCCTCGGCAGGCTCTTCATCGGGCTTCTGGCGCTGTTGATCGGCGGCGTCGGGCTCATCGGCACGGCGGGCGCCATCGGCTCGTTCTTCGAACCGAGGCCCGCGCGCGCCCCGTCGCTCACCTACGCCCGCCAGTGGAAGCATCGCGACGAGGCCCGCTCGGCCTCGATCTCGCTCGTGCATGAAGACACGGGGCCCGTGATGCGCGGCGCGATGTGGCGCGTCATCGGGCCCGACGCGCCCCTCGACGCGCGCGACGCGACGGCCTTCGAACGCAGCCTCGCGTGGGCCATCGCGCGCTGCGCGGAAGACGCGCGCGTGGCGCTCCGACACGACCGATCGGTGACCTGGACCGCCCACGCGTCACCCGTGAAAACACCGGAGAGGAGCGACGCGAGCCGCGCGTACCGCACGCCCGCGAAGTCGAGCGACGAGGCCGAGCGCGTCGAGCGCGACGCGTGGGAGATCGTCTCCGAGAACGACGACCCCTCGGCGGTGCTCTCGGAGCTCGGGCTCCCGACGGAAGGGTGGCGCGACGTCGACATCGTCGAGGTCTCGACCCTCGTGCGCGTCGCGAGCGAGTCGCCTGCCGCAGACATCGAATCGCGCGACCCCGGCGTCGAGCATTTCTCGGAGCTCATCGCGGCGATGGCCCTCCGCGCCGTGATCGACGCGAGGCGCTACTCGACCGCCGGGTCGCGGTAGGAGCCGCGCGTCTCGACGCGCTCGTCGGACTCGATGCAGCCGTCGCGCATCGCGATGACGCGCGGGATGCTGCGCGCGAGCGCGTCGTTGTGCGTGACGATCACCATCGTGGTGCCGTGGTTGCGGTTGAGCTCGTGAAAGAGCGCGTGGATGGCGCTGCTGTTGGCCGTGTCGAGGTTGCCCGTGGGCTCGTCGGCGAGGAGGAGCTTGGGCTCGAGGACGAGGGCGCGCGCGAGTGCGACGCGCTGCTGCTCGCCGCCCGAGAGCTCGCCGGGGCGGTGCGTGACGCGGTGCTCGAGGCCCACCTCGCGGAGCAGGCGCGTGGCCGTCTCGCGGAGCTGCGCGCGGGGGATTCCGCCGTGGATCATGCCGGGCATCATCACGTTCTCGAGCGCGCTGAACTCGGGCAGGAGGTGATGGAACTGGAACACGAACCCGATGGTGCGGTTGCGCAGCGAGGCGACGCCCCCGGACGACATCGCGGTGACGTCCTTGCCGTCGAGGAGCACCGTGCCCGAGGTGGGCATGTCGAGCGTGCCGATGAGGTGAAGGAGCGTGCTCTTGCCCGCGCCCGAGGGGCCCACGATGCTCACCATCTCGCCGGGGTCGATGGTGAGGTCGATGCCCTTGAGCACCTCGAGGGCCTTGCCCTCGTGCTCGTAGACCTTGCGTGCCTGGCGGATCTCGACGAGGGCGGTGGTCATGGTGCGCTTTGCCTGCGGTGCCTGCGGAACGATCAACCGAAGCGGAGTCCCTCGACGGGGCGGAGCCTGCCAGCGAGCCACGCGGGCACCGTGGCGGCGGCGAGGCAGATGCCCACGGAGGTCACGAACACGAGCGCGTAGTCGCCCGGCGCGATGGTCACGGGCAGCCGCTCGATGTAGTAGACCTCGGGGTCGAGGGGGATGCCCACGCGCTGCATGAGCACGCAGGTGAAGAGCGCGCCCGTGGTGCCGAGGAGCGCGCCCACGACGCCGATGAGCGTCCCCACGGCGAGAAAGACCCGGGTGATGAACCCGTCGCTCGCGCCCATCGCCTTGAGCACGGCGATCTCGCGGCCCTTCTCGGTCACGAGGAGGAGCAGCGTCGCCACGATGCTGAAGCTGGCCACGATGATCGCCACGGTGAGCAGCAGAAAGATCATCAGCTTCTCGAGCTTGAGCGCGCGGAAGAGGTTCTGGTTGAGCTCCTTCCAGTCGCGGACGCGCAGCGAGCGGGCGCGCGCGAGCTCGGTCACGCGCGCGGTGATGGCGTCAGACTGGTCGACGTCGCGCACGCGCACCTCGATGCTCGTGATCGAGTTGCCCTGGTAGTTGAAGAAGCGCTGCGCCACGGGGATGAGCACGTACGCGTACTTCGTGTCGTACTCGTACATCCCCGAGTAGAAGATCCCCGCGACGCGGAAGAGCTTCGTCTTCGGCACGGGCCCGAGGGGCCCCAGCGAGCCGAAGGGCGACACCACGCGCACCTCGTCGCCCACCGAGAGGTGGAGGTTGTTCGCCAGCTCGCGCCCCACGATGATCCCCGGCAGCACGTCGGGCGCCGCGGGTGACGGCGGCGCGACGTCACCGATCGCATCGACGCCTTCGACGCGCTCTCGCTCGGGCTGCGTGACGCGGGTGACGGAGGTCGACGGCGGCGCGGGGTCGTCCTCTCCGCGCGCGGCGACGGGCCTGCGCTCGGCCGCGGGGACGCCCGAGAGGCGCGACGGATCGGTGAGGTACTCGACGCGCCCTCGGATGAGGTCGTGACGGAGGGTGCGTACCACGCCGCCAGAGTTGGGATCGATGCCGCGGAGGATGACCCCCGAGAGGTTGGTCTGCGACGTGACCATCACCTCGCCCTGCACGAGCGGCGTCGCGGCGGTGACCTCGGGGACGCGCTGAATCTGACGTAGCAGGGGCTCCCAGTCGGCGAAGCCTCCGCGCTCGCGGTCGACGACGACGTGGGCGTTGTTGCCGAGGATCTTGCGCTTGAGGTCGTTGCCGAAGCCGCCCATGACCGAGATGGTCATGCAGAGCGCGAAGGCCCCGAGGCCCACGCCGAAGAACGCGAGGAACGAGATCACCGTGAGGAAGCCGCTCTTGCGCGAGCGGAGCTGACGCACGGCCACGAGGGCCTCGGCGGTGGTGGCCTCGAGCGCGTCGAAGAGCTTCGGGAGCCACAGGAAGCTCGAGAGAAAGAACGCCTGGAGGCACGCGAGCACGCCGCCCACACGGAGCGCCACGAGCGTGCCCGCGGGAGACGTGTCGAAGGCGTGCGGCGCGGTGCGGAACGAGGCCGCGATGAAGCCGCCGCCGAGCGCGAGCGAGAGGACCATCCACGCGGCGATGAGGGCCGTGCGCGCGCCCGGCGACTTGATCCGCCGAACGATGAGCCACAGGAGGAGGAGGTCGATCGCCATCGCGCCGGTGTCGGTTCCGGCGCGCTACGTGGTCGGCGCGGCGTCGGGCTCGCGCGGGCTCTCGCCGTGGTCGACCACCTCGGGGCGCAGCAGCGGAAAGAGCACCACGTCGCGGATGCTCTTCTGCCCCGTGAGGAGCATCACGAGCCGATCGACGCCGAGGCCGAAGCCCGCCGTGGGAGGCATTCCGTACGAGAGCGCGCGGATGTAGTCGGCGTCGAAGTCCATCGCCTCGTCGTCGCCCTTCTCCCGGTTCACGAGCTGCGCGCGGAAGCGCTCGGCCTGATCGTCGGGGTCGTTGAGCTCCGAGAACGCGTTGGCGAGCTCGCGCCCTTCCACGAAGAGTTCGAATCGGTCGGTGAACGTGACCGGAAAGGCCTCTCCGTACTGCGCGGTCTGCTTGTCCGAGTCCTTGCGGCGCGCGAGGGGCGACACGTCGAAGGGGTAGTCCGTGACGAACACGGGCACGCTCTTCTCGCCGTCGCCCGTGCGGTAGTCGGTGACGAGGTGCGGCTCGGCGAAGAGCTCATAGAGCGCGAACATCAGCTCGCCCGCGCTCGAGCACTTCTTGAGGTAGTCGCGGTGCTCCTTCTGGAGCCCCTCGGCGGCCATGAACGCGTCGCGCGTCGACTCCCACGCGCGGAGCCCCTCACCCGCGGCCCAGCGCTCTGCGAGGGCCGGCGCGCGCTTCGCGAGGGCGGCCGTGATGGCGTCGAGCATGCGCACCCTCTTCCACGGCAGCGCGAGCGAGTAGGTGCGGCCCTCGGAGAACTTCGGATACCGCGCGAGGAGGCGCTGATCCGAGTGGGAGACGAGCTCCTCGGTCTCGCCCATGAGCACCTCGTAGGTGGCATAGGCCTGATAGAACTCGAGGATCGTGAACTCGGGGTTGTGCCGCGTCGAGATGCCCTCGTTGCGCCACACGCGACCGATCTCGTAGACCCGGTCGATGCCGCCCACGATGAGCCGCTTGAGGTAGAGCTCGGGCGCGACGCGGAGGTAGAGGTCCATGTCGAGCGCGTTGTGGTGCGTGGTGAAGGGCTTGGCGTTGGCCCCGCCGCGCATGCTCTGGAGCGTCGGGGTCTCGACCTCGACGAAGTCGCGGTCGTCGAACCACTCGCGCAGCGCCTTCACGATGAGCGCCCGCGCGCGGAACACGTCGCCCACGTCGGGGTGGTTCGCGATGAGGTCGGCGTAGCGCTGGCGATAGCGCGTCTCGACCTCGCCCAGGCCGTACCACTCGCTCGGAATGGGCCTGAAGCTCTTCGAGAGCGGACGCAGCGTGCGACCCATCACCGACAGCTCGCCCGCGCGCGTTCGCATGGGGCGGCCCGTCACCATGATGATGTCGCCCATGTCGAGCTCCTTGAGGAGCGCGAACGAGGCCCCGAGCTCCCTCGCGGAGAGGAAGAGCTGCACCTCGCCGCTGCCGTCGCGGAGCTTGATGAACACGAGCTTGCCCGTGTCGCGCAGCGAGATGACCCGGCCCGCGACGCGGTACTCGACGGACGCGTGGTCGCGGTCGAGCGTGGCGATGTCGTGGTCTTTGTGCGCCGCGAGGATCTTCGCGATGGGGTCGAGCGCGCCCGGGTCGTTGCCGAAGGGCAGGTGCCCCGCGGCGCGCCACGCCTCGGCCTTGGCGCGGCGCACCTCGTCGATGCTGCGGTGAGAGTCGCTCATTGGGATTCTTCGCGTCGTTCTGAGGGAGAGGAGAGTGAGGGCGGCGACCTACGAGGCCTTGGAGCGCTTCTGCATCTGCTCCAGGAGATACGCCTCGATGAAGGGGTCGAGGTCGCCGTCGAGCACGCCCGAGACGTTGCCGGTCTCGTGCTCGGTTCGGAGGTCCTTCACCATCTGGTAGGGGGCGAGCACGTACGAGCGGATCTGGTGCCCGAACGAGATGTTCGTGAGGTGCTCGTAGTACTTCTCGAACTCCTTGTCGCGGCGGGCCCGCTCCATGGCCCAGAGGCGGGCCTTGAGGGTCTTCATCGCGATGCGGCGGTTCTCGTGCTGCGAGCGCTCGCTCTGACACTTGACCACGGTGCCCGAGGGCTTGTGCGTGATGCGAATCGCGGTCTCGACCTTGTTGACGTTCTGACCCCCTTTGCCGCCGGAGCGGAAGGTGTCGACCTCGAGGTCGCCCTCCTTCACGTCGATCTCGAAGTCGTCGTCGAGCTCGGGCACCACGGTGACGCCCGAGAAGGCCGTCTGGCGCCGCGCGTTCGCGTCGAAGGGAGAGATGCGCACGAGGCGGTGCACGCCGTTTTCGGCTTTCAGATAGCCGAACGCGTAGAGCCCCTTGATCGAGACCGACACGCTCTTGAGCCCGGCCTCTTCGCCCTCGGTCTGGTCGCGCACGGTCACTTCGAAGCCGCGCGTCTGCGCCCAGCGCGTGTACATGCGCAGGAGCATCATGCACCAGTCCATGGCGTCTACGCCGCCGGCGCCCGCGTTGATTTCGAGCACGCAGTCGGCGCGGTCGACCTCGTCGGCGAGCATCTGCTCGAGCTCCATCTTGCGCGTGCGGTGCTCGATGGGCTCGAGCGACGCCTCGATCTCCTTGGCGACGTGCTCGTCGTTCTCCATCGCCGCGAGCTCGAGGAGCTCCGAGGCGTCGCGGACGTCCTTCGAGAGCGACTCGACGGACTGGATGAGACCTTCCTTCTCTGCGCGCTCCTTGAGGAGCTTCTGCGACTTGACCGCGTCGTCCCAGAAGCCCGGGCGGGCGGACATCGCGTCGAGCTCCTCGATGCGCTTCTTCAGTCTCGGGAGGTCAAAGATGCCTCCCGAGGTTCTCTGCCCTGCGGGCGAGATCCTCTAAGTGGCTACGGGCTTCGGGGATCATATGGGGTGCGGAGAGATAGCCAAACGCGATGGCGCGGTCAACCGATTGGCGCGCGCCTCAGTTGTTGTCGTACTCCGTGGTCCCCGCGCCAGCCCCTTGCGCCGCAGGGGCGCCGTGACGCCCGCCCCGCACGCGCTGAAGGACCTCTCGCATCCGCGCGCGGCCTCGACGACCGCGGCGCATCGCGCGCGGGTCCGCGGGCGGATCATCGGCGCGGTCGTAGGCGGTGGTCGCGGGCTGCGCGGCGGGCGTGGTCGGCGCGGGCTGCGGAGGCTGATCGTACGAGGGCGTCCCCGTCGGCGCGGGCGGAGGCGTCGCGCGAGGCTCGTACTGCGTGGTCCCCGCGGCGACGGGGGCCGCGGGCGTCGAGGGGATCACCGGCGTCGGCACGGGCGGAACCGCCGCGCGAGGCGACGCGATGGCCGCGTTCGTTTCGCCGTTCGAGCGTCGCATCGCGCCCCCGCCGAGGGGGGCGACGAGCGCGCACGCGACCACCGCGGCGGCGCCGACGACCTTGGGGCTGCGCCGAGGCGGCGGCGGAACCACCGACACCGCGGGCCCGATCGACTGGGTGTTCATCGGGCGCGACGCCGCGGGAACGGCCGCGCCGACGGGCTTGAGCGTCGCGCCCGCGACGGGCGACGGAGGCGTCGACGCGGGGCCCAGCGAATCCGCGCTCGCGGCGAGGGTCTGCTCGCGACCGTCGAGCGTCGCGGGCGACGTCGCGGAGACGTTGAGCGAGGCGCCGCTGCGCACCGCGCGGAGCGCCGCGGCGAGGGCGGCCGCGTGTTCGAAGCGCGCGTCGCGATCGCGGAGGAGGCAGCGCTCGACGACGCCCGCGAAGCCGTCTGAGACGCCGGGCGCGAGCGTGCGGAGCGGCGGCGGGTCGGCGGTGCAGACCTTCACGAAGATCGCGCCGAGCGACTCACCGTCGAAGGGCAGCCTGCCCGCGACGAGCTCATACAGCATGATGCCGAGGGCCCAGACGTCGGTGCGCTGGTCGATGTCGCGCTGCCCCTGCACCTGCTCGGGGGACATGTACATCGGCGTGCCCATCGCGACGCCGGTCGCCGTGAGGCGCGAGAGGGCGCTCTCGCCGATGCCGCGGGAGAGCCCGAAGTCGAGCACCTTCGGCACGAGGGCGCCCGTGCGCCGGTCGAGGAAGACGTTCTCGAGCTTGAGGTCGCGGTGCATGATCCCCGCGGCGTGCGCGGCGCCGAGGGCGTCGGCGACGGGGGTCATCAGGTCGAGCGCCTCGGCCTCCGAGAGGGCGCCGCCGCGGTTGCGCATGTAGCTCGCGAGGTCCTCGCCGATGAGGAGCTCTTGAACGATGACGGGCGCGCCGTTGTTGTCGTCGAGCACGTCGAGCACGTCGACGATGTTGGTGTGGCGGACGACGTTGGCCGCGCGCGCCTCTCGCTGGACGCGCTGCACCACGTCGGGGCTGCGCGCGTACTCGGGCTTGAGGATCTTGATCGCGACCTCGCGACCGACGACCTCGTTGAGGGCCTTGTAGACCTCGCCCATGCCGCCCGCGCCGAGGCGCTTCGTGAGCTTGAACCGCCCCGCGATCACCTCGCCGGAGCGGTCGGGAAGTTCGTCGTCGCTCATAAGATCTCCCGAGACTACTGCGGTCGCGCGGACGGCGCGAGGGCGCCGGCGGCCGTCAGTAGAAGCTCCTGAGGTTGCTCACGGCAGCGTCGGTGCAGGCCGCCTGCATCGGCGAGGTTCCGCGGCAGGTCTGCCAGGGCTCGCACGCGCTGAGGGGCGGGCCGCAGGAGGCAATGGCCGTCATCTGACAGGCCGGACGCATCCCACCGGGGAGGATGCCGCGGTTCGTTCGGCACTCCGACGACACCTCGATCGGCATGATGAGCACCTGGCCGTCGACGAAGCTCGCGGTCGCGCGCCCGATCGCCGCGGGCTCCATCGCGTTCCCGGTCGAGTAGACCTTGACCTCGACGAGCACGCGGCGGTGCGCCCCCGAGTAGCCCACGGTGGCCTTGAACGGCAGCGACGTCACGGCGCCGTTGTAGGTCGTGCTCGCGATGAACGTGGGCGCAGCCATCGCGTTCGAAGCGTCGTAGGCGAGGACCTCGACCCTGTTGAACGAGGTCGACCCCATGAACGCGGTCCCGACCGACACGTTCACCATGAAGCCGGTCGCGTCCTTCGCGCACGAGGGGAGCGTCGACGCGAGGGCGAGCACCGCGAGGGCCCGAGTGAGACGTGACCTCACGGCGCCCCTCCGATCTGAATCGCGGTGACCGTCGCCGACGCCGGCGGGAGGTCCTTCACGCGGTTCGAGAGCGCGATGGCCGTGCCGGCTCCGATGGCCGCGGCGCCGACGCCGATGGCCGTCCAGAACCACCAGCGCGTGTACACCGGGCGCGACGCCTGCGCGGGCGCCACGGGGGTCTGCGCCACGCGCGGATCGACCGCCGGGGGCTGCGCCGGATGCGGCGTCTCGACGGGCGCCGCGACGAGCGTCACGCGGAGGTCGCGCGTGGTGCTCTCGGTGATCTCGATGGTCTCGTCGTGAGGCTGAAAGCCTGCGGCCTCGACGCGCGCGGTGTGGCTGCCCGGGTCGAGCACGGCCTCGCCCATGTCGTTGAGCTGCGCGCGGCGCCCGTCGAGCGTGAGGGTGGCCGTCGGCGGCGCGAGCTCGACGACCCTCAGGCGACCCAGCCTGCGAGAGATCTCCGAGAGCATCTGCTGCACCTGCGCGTCGTGCTGCTGGTGCTGCTGGGCAGAGGCGAGCTCGTTGAACTCCGTGAGTCGCACGCGGGCCTCGATGAAGCGGCGCATCTCGCGGAGCACCACGCCGAGGTTGAGCGCCACGGCGGCGGAGCGACGGAGCCTGCTCGACGCCTCGAACGCTTCGAACGCGCGCTGCCACTCGTGCCGCTGCATGGCCGCGACGCCGAGTTCGAACTGCTGCCTCGCCTCGTCGACGGGCTGCGCCTGCGCGGCGACCTGCGCGCCGGGTGCGGGCTGCGCGGGCGCGGCCACGCCGGGTGCGGGACGTGCGGGCGCGGCCATCTGATCGGTCGCTTGCTGCGCCCAGGCGGCGGCGGGCGCGAGCGCGACGACGAGCATCGCGGACGCCCCAAGACGGTGTTTCTGACGGAGCCTCTGGCGCATCTCCACCTCGTACATGAAGAAGAATGTCCCTCTGTCGGCGCATTCTGCACCAGCGAGGCGCCGCTTGGGAACGCTCTGCTTGTAGTAGAGTCCGCGGCCCGCCTCGATCGGCGACGTAAGCAATCACCTGTTTCTTGAAAGGAGCGTTCCGTTCACGCCGTGACGACCCCCTCTCGTGACCCCTCTCTGGCCGAGCGCGACCCCGAGATCGCCGCGCTCATCCGACGCGAAGACGAGCGTCAGCGCGACAAGCTCCGCATGATCCCGAGCGAGAACTACGCCTCGCGCGCGGTGCTCGAGGCCTGCGGCTCGTCGCTGTCGAACAAGTACTCCGAGGGCTATCCCCGCAAGCGCTACTACGAGGGCCAGCAGTTCATCGACGCCGTCGAGGAGCTCGCCCGCGACCGGGTGAAGCAGCTCTTCGGCGTCGAGCACGTGAACGTGCAGCCGTACTCGGGCTCGCCCGCGAACCTCGCGGTGTACTTCGCGTTCTGCAAGCCCGGCGACACCGTGATGGGGCTTGGACTGCCGCACGGCGGCCACCTCACGCACGGCTGGCCCGTGTCGATCACGGGGAGCTACTTCAAGAGCGTCCCCTACTCGGTGCGCCGCGACGACCACCGCATCGACATCGACGAGGTGCGCCGACTCGCCCGCGAGTCGAAGCCGCGGCTCATCTTCTGCGGCGGCACGGCCTATCCCCGCATCTGGGATTTCCCTGCGTTCGCCGAGATCGCGCGCGAAGTGGGCGCCATCCTCGTCGCCGACGTGGCGCACATCGCGGGGCTCATCGCGGGCGGCGCGCACCCCTCCCCCGTCGGACACGCCGACGTCATCACCAGCACCACGCACAAGACCTTCCGCGGACCTCGCGGCGGCATGATCCTCACGTCGTCGACGCACGCCGCGGCGATCGACAAGGCCGTGTTCCCGGGGCTCCAGGGCGGACCGCACCAGGCCGCCATCGCGGGCGTGGCCGTGGCCGCGAAGGAGGCCGCCACCGACGACTTCAAGCGCTACGCGCACCAGGTCGTCGCCAACGCGAAGGCCCTCGCGAAGGCCCTCACCGACCGCGGCTACTCGCTCGTGAGCGGAGGCACCGACAACCACCTCCTGCTCATCGACCTCACGTCGAAGGGAATCACCGGCAAGAAGGCCGCGAAGGCCCTCGACCACGCGGGCGTCGAGCTCAACTACAACACCGTCCCGTACGACCCGCGAAAGCCCTTCGACCCCTCGGGCGTGCGCCTCGGAACGCCCGCCATCACCTCGCGCGGACTTCGCGAAGAGCATATGGAAGCGGTCGCCCACTGGTTCGACGAGGCCGTGCGCCAGGCCGAGAACAACACGGCCCTCGACGCGATCGCGAACGAAGTGAGGCGCTTCCTCACGGACTTCCCCGCCCCCGGCCTGCTGGTCTGAGACCCCTTCGAAAGAGAAGCGCCGCGAACCGGAGTGTCAGCTCCGATCCGCGGCGTCTCGCGTACGTGCGCGCTGTGTGACTACGCGCTCGCGGCGTCGTCGCTGGCCTTGGGGCGCACGGTCTTGCGTCCCTTGGGCTTCGTCTCGGCCTCGGCCTCGCCATCGTCACCGCCGCCCTCGGTCTCAGCGCTCGGCGGATCGTACGGACGCGAGTAGCCGCAGCCCTCCTTCACGCACTTGATCACCGGGTTCGACTTGCCGCCCGCGAGCACCATGAAGTTCGAGTGGCAGTCGGGGCAGGGCTCCTTCACGGGGGTCTGATAGAGCCGGTAGTCGCACTTCTTCGCGGCGTCCTCGTTGCGGAAGTTCTCGCAGCCCCAGAAGGGCTTTCGCCCCTTCGCGGTGCCGATCTTCACGAGGTCTCCGCCGCACTTGGGGCACGTGATGCCCGAGGGCATGGGCGACGTGTACTCGCAGTCGGGGTTGGTCTTCTTCCACCCCGCGCACGAGAGAAACTGATCGTCGGTGCCGCGACGCGTCTTGATGAGCAGGTCGCGGCCGCAGCGCGGGCACTTGCGATCGGCGAAGACCTCGGGCGCCTTCGCGGGGACCTCATCGACGATGTTCTTGCACTTCGGGTACGCCGTGCAGGCGTAGTAGTCGCTGTTGGGTCCCCAGCGGCGCACCATGGGCGAGCCGCACTTGTCGCAGATGCGATCGGAGGGCGTCGCGCGAGGCCACCCCTCGCCGGGCTCCTTGGCGGCCATTTCGACCTGCACGGTGGCCTTGAAGGGCTTGTAGATCCGGTCGACGAGCTTCACCCAGTTGGCGTTGCCGGTCTCGACCTCGTCGAGGTCCTTCTCGATGCGCGCGGTGAACTCGTAGTCGACCACCTCGGGGAAGCGCGCCTTGAGCCCGTGCGTCTTCGCCGTGCCGAGCTTCGTGGGGACGAGCTGCCGGTCCTTCTTCTCGACGTAGTCGCGCGAGAGCACCTTGCTCACGATCTCGGCGTACGTGCTCGGTCGGCCGATGCCGAGGTCTTCGAGCGCCTTCACCAGCGTGCCTTCGTTGTAGCGCGCGAGGGGCTGCGTGAACTTCTGCTCGGACTTCACGCCCGGCGGATCAATCAGCTTGAGCGCCTCGCCCTGCGCCATCGGGGGGAGCGTCTTCTCCTCCTCGCGCACGTCGGTGGCGTGGTCTTCGCGCACGACCTCTTCGCCCGCGACCTCTTCGGCGCGCTCGGTGGCGCCCTGCGCGTCGAGCCAGCCCGCGAACTTGAGCACCTGACCCGACACGCGGAGCTGGTGCTTCGCGGCGCCCTGCGCGTCGATGGTGACCGTCGTCGCGTCGTAGACGGCGTCGGACATCTGGCACGCGATGAAGCGCTCCCAGATGAGGCGGTAGACCTTGCGCTCGTCGGCCTTGAGGAACTTCTGCACCGCGTCGGGGTGGTGCTCCGTCGAGGTCGGACGGATGGCCTCGTGGGCGTCCTGCGCCGAGCTCTTGGTCTTGAAGACGTTGGTCTTCTCGGGGGTGAACTGCTTACCGAAGCGCTTCACGATGTACTCGCGCGCCGCGTCGACGGCCTCGTTCGAGAGGCGCGTCGAGTCGGTACGCATGTACGTGATGAGACCGACGGGCCCCTCGGCGCCGATGTCGATGCCCTCGTAGAGCCGCTGCGCGACCTGCATGGTGCGTGAGGCCGAGAAGCCCAGGCGGCTCGCGGCGTCGCGCTGGAGCGACGAGGTGATGTACGGCGGCGGCGCGCGGCGGCGGCGCTCCTTCTTCTCGACGGAGGCGACCTTGTACTTCGCGTCGCGCAGGTCGGCGGTGATCGCGTCGGACTCGGCCTTCGTCGAGATGACCTTCTCGGCGGCCTTCACGACGCGGTCGCGCGAGGGGGTGACCACCTTCTTGCCGCCCGACTCGACGAGCGTCGCGGTGAACGACGGCTTCGTCACGCCGAGGAGCTCGACGCCCACGGGCCAGTACTCCTGCGGCACGAAGGCGAGGATGTCGTCCTCGCGATCGACGATGAGCCGCAGCGCGGCGGACTGCACGCGACCGGCCGAGAGGTAGTGGCCGTTCACGCGGCGCGCGAGGCGCTTCCAGAGCACGGGCGAGAGCTCGTAGCCGATGAGCCGATCGAGGATGCGCCGCGCCTGCTGGGCCTTGAAGCGCTCCTCGTCGACCTCGCGCGGGTTGTCGATGCCGTGCTGCACGCCCTTCTTCGTGATCTCGTGAAACTCCACGCGCTGCATGGGCTTCTTGGCGTTGCGGAGCTCGTGGGCGATGTGCCACGCGATGGCCTCTCCCTCGCGGTCGGGGTCCGTCGCGATGTAGATGTGGTCCGACTCCTTGGCGGCCTTGCGCATCTCGGTCACGAGCGACTTGTGGTCCTCGAGCACCTCGTAGTGCGGCTCGTAGTTGTTCTCGACGTCGACCTGGAGGCCCGACTTCGGCAGGTCGCGGATGTGCCCCTTGCTCGCCATGACCACGTGGTTCTTGCCCAGGTACTTCTGGATGGTCTTGGCCTTTGCCGGCGATTCCACGATGACGAGAGCCTTGCTCATGCGCGATCCTCGGTGGCGTTTCTGCGAGAGTGACAGGTGATCGGTGGGGGACTGTGTCTGCGGGGAGGCGTTCGGGGGGCGGTACGGTGTGTCGCGCTCGACGCCGCGTCAACCGCGGACGTACTTCCCGCCGCCGCGGTCGCTGACGAGCCCGGCGAGCACCAGGGTCAGCAGAGACCGTTGGACGCTCGCAGCCGCAAGCCCCGTGAGGCGGGTGAGCTCGTCGACGTGCCGGGCGACGACGGACAGCGATTCGTACACGAGGCGACCTTCGGCGTCCAGAGAGGCCGAGAGGTCGCATTCTCCAGCAGAATCCGCAAGGAGCTCCTCGCTCTCGTGCGCGCGCTCGCGAGGCTCCGACGCGCGCTTCACCGCGTCTGAAGGGCTCTTCGCGCGGCTCCGTCGCGGCCGACGCGTCGCGAGATTCTCCTTCGCCCACCGCCCGAGCGGCCCCTCTCGCGCGTCGAGCGCCGCGAGCACATCGTCCGCGCACGTGCACGGGAGCGCGCCCGCGCGGAGGAGCTGAACACACCCCGCGCCCCTGCGATCACCGGGCGCCGCGGGCACGGCCATCACCCTCCGCCCGAGCCTTCGCGCGCACTCCGCCGCGAGGAGCGCGCCCGAGTTCACGGGGGCCTGCACCACCACCATCACGTCGGCGAGCGAGGCCACGAGCTCGTTGCGTCGGGGGAAGGTCCACTGCGTCGGCGGCGTCTCGGGCGGAAACTGCGACACGAGCGCGCCGCCCCCCGCGATGACCTGTTTGTAAAGCGCCTCGTGACGCTTCGGGTACCAGTGCTCGAGGCCGCTCGGGAGCACCACCACCGTGCGTCCGCGGCCGAGGAGCGCGCCGCGATGCGCCGCCGCGTCGATGCCGAGCGCGCCGCCCGAGAGCACGCGCACGTCTCTGCGCGCGAGCTCCGCGGCCATCGAGCGGGTGAGCGCGAGGCCCACGGGGTCTGCGTCGCGCGTGCCCACGATGGCGACGAGGGGGGCGGAGAGGGCCGTGGGGTCTCCGTCGATCCAGAGCTCGCGCCAGCGCGCGCTCGTGAGTCGGTCTGCCGTTGCGAGGGTGCTTACGTCGTGCGGTTCGAGGGTGCTCATAGAGGCACCGGTTCTCGTCGCGAGGCGCCCGGCGGTTGCGTGCGGAGCTCCGGCGATCGTGCCTGTGACAGCCGAATGTTTGCGCCGCGAGGGAGGCGCCTTCTACGCTCGTGCGGAAGCCAATGCGTGAAAGAACCATCCTCGCGCTCGCGATCGCGGCCTGCTCGGTAGGCACCCTCGCGACCGGGTGCGCCGGCACCAACGATCAGGCCCTGACCTCCCTCGAGGCCGAGGTGCGGCGCCTCCGGTCTGACCAGGAGCGGATGGCCTCGCAGATCGATCAGATCAGCTCACGGCTCGTGCTCACCGAGGACACCGCGCGCTCGGCCCGCAACGCCGTCGAGGGCGAGGACCGCCGTCGGGTCATCAGCCTCGGCACCGATCGCCCTCGAAACGAGCCCATTCGCATCGACAACACGACGCGAAACCCCAACCAGCCCGACGAAGAAGACGCGTCGAGCCGACCCACGATCCGCGTGTCGCGCGGCGATCGTCCGGCGGACCCCGCGGGCTTCTCGGTGCTGCCTCCGACGGAGCGCCTCCCCGTCGCGCCCGCGCCGCCGCTGCCCTCGATGGGCGTGCCTCCTCCGCCGCCCGGTCGACTCCCTGCGCCGCCCGCGCAGCAGACGGCGCCGCCCGGTGGCGCGCGCGGACCGGGGGCCTCGCTCGAAGCACCCATGGTGCCCATCACCGAGGGCAGCGGGACGCTCGATCCGCGCGCGCTCACGGCCTACGACGGCGCGCTCGCGATGGCGCGCACGGGGCGGTGCCGCGAGGCCGTCGACGCGTTCGGGGAGTTCCTCTCGCGATGGCCCGCGCACCCGCACGCGGACAACGCGATGTACTGGCGGGCCGAGTGCATTCTGCAAGGTGGAGACAGGCACCGCGCCGTGCAGGAGTTCGAAGGGCTCGTCGCGCGATTCCCCGCGGGGAACAAGGTCGCCGACGCGCTCTACAAGCTGGCGGTGACCTACCGTCGACTGGGCGACCGCGCCGCCGCCGACCGCGCCGCGCAACGATTGAACGTAGAGTTCCCGGACTCCGAGGCCGCGCGCCGGATCCGTGGTGAGAGGGAATGACGATGAAGGTCTTCAGAGGCTTGCCCTGGATGGGCCTCGTGCTCGCGGCGCCGTCGCTCGCGTCGGCGCAGGTGACGGTCACGGACAACGCCACCAACGCGCAGCTCAACGGAGCCCCCCGCGCGACGATCTCGCTCGGCACGATCGGCGGTATGCGCCCCGCGGGTTCGCGCGTGCGCGAGACCGAGTACACGCCGGAGTTCCACACGGTGCAGCACGGCGACACGCTGTGGGACATCACCGGGTACTACTTCGAAAACCCCTGGCGCTGGCCCGCCGTGTGGGGACGCAACCCGCAGATCACCAACCCCCACTGGATCTTTCCCGGTGACCAGGTGCGGCTGCTGGAGCACTCCGAGGTGCGCGTCGCGCCGGTGACCCAGTCGCAGCGCATCTCGAACCGCACGGGGCTCCTCACGGTGCGCCCGCGCGTGCCCCGCGGGACGGTGTTCCTCCGCGAAGAGGCGTGGGCCACGCTCGACGACATCAACGCCTCGGGGACCATCTACGGCGCCCCCGAGGACAACATGATGCTCGCCGAGGGCGACCAGGTGTACCTCCGCTTCGAGAGCCGCGCGCCGAACGTGGGCGAGGCGTACACCATCTATCAAGCGGGTCAGGCCGCGCGCGGCTCCGACCGCGACGCGGGGCGCGTGGTGCGCGTGCTCGGCACCGTCGTCGTCGACGCGTGGGACCGCGAGCGCCACATCGCCACGGCGCGCATCACCGAGTCGATCGAGCCCATCGAGCGCGGCGAGCGCGTGGCCATCGTGCAGCGGCAGTTCGAGCCCGTGACGCCGGTCACCAACGACCGCGACCTCGCGGGTCACATCGTGGCGACGCCGCAGCCGCGCACCATCGTGGGCGGTCAGTACGTGGTCATCGTCGACCGCGGCGAGCAGGACGGCGTGCACCTCGGCAACCGCTTCTTCCTCACGCGCCGCGGCGACCCCTGGACGCAGAGCACGCACGGTCAGGGCAGGGTCATTCGCATGACCATCGACCGCGACGGCGACGGTCAGCCCGACGCGCCGCCGAGCAGCCCCGACCCCACCGAGGCCGAGCTCCCCGTCGAGGTGATCGGCGAGCTCCTCGTGGTGGCGACGCACCCGCGCACGGCGGTGTGCCTCGTCACGGGCGTCGCGCACGAGCTCGAGATGGGCCAGCCCGTCGTGATGCGCCGCGGCTACTGACCGCTGAAACATGCGCCGCGCGAGGTGATAGCCTCCGCGCGCCATGGCCGATCGACCTCCCCTCGAAGAACTCCTCCACGACCTCGTGAGGCTCATGCCCGACGAGGAGCGGCTCGCCATCACGCAGGGCGCCGAGCTCCGCTCGCGGATGCTCGCCCTCGCGACGCGCCTTGGAATCAAGGCGTCCGCGGAGTCGGTGCGCACCACGGCGATCGCGTTTCGAAGGGCGCGCGGGCTCCGCACGACCGACGACCTCTCGGAGTGGTGCGCCGATCGCGGCGTCGACGGAGACACCTTCGCCCGGCTCATGACCGAAGAGGCCACGATGCGCGCGCTGGCCCTCCACGCGAACGCCCCTGGCGCCCGCGACACCGCGGATTTTCTCCGCGTCGCCGAGGGCGCCGAGCTCGCGTGGAACCGCGCGCGCACCCTCCGCGACGCGCCCGCCGAGAACGACTGGACGCCCGCCGAAGAGCTCCTCAACGCGTGGTACGAGCGCACCCTCGGGACGGCCGCCCCCGCGGACTTCGAACGCGACGCGCACCGCCGCGGCTTCGAAGACGGCAACGCGCTCGTGCGCGCCCTCCGCCGCACGACGACACCCCTCGCGCCGCGCGCTCCCGCGGCTCTCACGGTCGGCGATCTGTTGCCCGATTTCGTCGCGCGCCACGCCTCGCTCGGTGACGTTCGCCCCGACCTCTTCGCAGGCCGCTGGTGGACCCTCGTGCTCGCTTCGAAGCCCTCCGACGCGGCGGGCGCGCTCCTCGACGCGATGCGCTCTGTCGGGGGGCTCGTGGTCGGAGACGGCTTCACCGACGACGACGCGTGGGCCGCGCTCGAAGACCCGAGCGGCGCCGTTCGAGCCCGCTGCGGCGTTCACGGTGACGCGCCCGCGATGGTGGTGGTCGACCCCGCGGGACGCGTCGAGTACGTCGGCGCCGACACCTCGGCCGCGCTCGCAGCGGCGACGAAGCCGCCCGTCGCCGAGTCGCCCGCGGCCTCGATGATCGCGCCGGTGCTCCTCGTCCCTGGCGCGTTCGAACCGGCTCTCGTCGAGCGCCTCCTCGCGGCGTGGCGTGACGGATCGCGCGCCGAGGGCGGGGTGACCGCGCTCGGCGCCGACGGCGCGGCGGCGCTCAAGGACACGTCGATCAAGCGTCGCGTCGATCACGTCCTCGACGACGCGGAGCTCGTGCGAGAGGTCACCGATCGGCTCACGCGCAGGGTGTTTCCCGAGGTGCTGAAGGCGTTTCAGTTCAAGGCGGGCCGCTGTGAGGGGCTCCGCGTGGGCTGCTACGACGCGCGCGACGGAGGCTTCTTTCAAGCGCACCGCGACGATGGCACCCCGCCCACCGCACACCGCCGCTTCGCGCTCAGCGTGAACCTCTCGCACGGCGAGTACGAGGGCGGGAGGCTCGTGCTCCCCGAGTTCGGCGCCACCTTCGACGCGCCCACGGGTGCTGCGGTGGTCTACTCCGCGACGCTGCTCCACGAGGTCACGCCCGTCACCGCGGGGCGCCGCTTCGCCCTCATCAGCTTCTTCGACGGGACCTCTCGATAGCCCTTCTTTTCAGTGCGCTTCGACGGGCGCGCGGCCGAAGGTCTCGTCCATCGAGGCGAGCTCTCCGACGGCGGCGGTCCACACGGCGACGGCCTGGTTGATCGCGCGCTCGTCGAGCTCTGCGGGCGTGTCGTTGGCCGTGTGGTGCACGTCGAAGTAGCGCGACATGTCTTGCGAGAGGTCCATGCGAGGCACGCCCGCGGGCGCCAGCGGCGACAGGTCTGCCCCGCCATGCGCGCGCTCGTCGCTCACGCGCACGCCCATCGAGACGAGGTGCTCGACGACGCGGTGAAACACTCCCCTCGCCTCTTCCGCGCCTGCGTATCGCGCGGCGTAGACGCGCCCGTCACCCGCGTCGGCCTCGAGCGCCGCGACGTGCTGCGCGAGCTCGTCGCGGTGCTGCGCGGCGTAGGCGCGCGCCCCGGCGATGCCGTTCTCCTCGTTGGCGAAGAGCACCACGCGCACGGTCCTCCGCGGCGGGCGCTCGGTCATCAGTCGCTTCGCGGTCGAGAGCACGATGGCGACGCCCGCGCCGTCGTCGAGGGCGCCGGTGCCGAGGTCCCACGAGTCGAGGTGCGCGCCGAGGAGCACCACCTCGCGCGCGAGGTCGCTCCCGGGCACCTCGCCCACGACGTTGGCGCTGTCAGACTCGGGCAGCGCGCGGCACCCGAGCGTGAGCCTGAAGCGCACGGCATCTCCGCCCATCGCGATGAGCCGATGGAGCGAGTCTCCGTCGGCCGTCGAGAGCGCGGCGGCGGGGATTCGCGGCGCGGCGTCGTCGTAGCGGAGCTGGCCCGTGTGCGGCGCGCGAGAGCGGTCGGTGCCCACCGATCGGATGATCACCGCGAGGGCTCCCTTGCGCGCCGCGATCGACGCGCTGCGACCGCGCACGGGCACGGCCTCACCGTAGCCCGAGCCGTCGCGCGTGCGCCGCATCACGCCGTGCACGTAGACGATGCGACCGCGCGCCGACGCATCAGGGAGCGCCTCGAGCGCGTCGAGCGAGGTGACCTCGACGACCTCGGCCTCGATGCCCTCGGGGGGCGTTCCGACGCTGCCGCCGAGCGCGGTGACGGCGACGGGACGGGCCTGGCCTCCGGTGAGCTCACCGCGCTCGACGCCGCGCTCCCAATGGGGGACGCGCACGGGCTCGGCGCGGACGTTCGAGAACCCGAGGGAGCGCATCGTGCGAAGCCCCCACGCGACGGCGCGCGCGTCTCCGGGTGAGCCCGCGAGGCGAGGCCCCACCTCGTCGGAGATCGAGCGCACGAGGTCGGGCGCGATCGATGGCGGCGCCTGCCACCGCCGATGCGCGGCGCGACGGAGGATCTCTCGGGCATCCGAGACGGGCGCGACAGGCGCGGGCGCGGCCTTCGCGGCGCACCCCGCGAGCGCGGCCATGAGGACGATCGATCGCATACGCCGTGAGTACAACGGAACGCGCCCGATCCCCTACATCGGGATCGAGGGGTCTTGCGTGATGCCGAGCAGCGCGGCCCGCACCGCGGCCACGAGGAAGATGCTCCCGCACACGAGCACCACCTCCCCCGGCGCGCGTCGAGACATCGCGAGCGTGAGGGCATCTTCGGGCGAGAGGCACGCCGTTCCACCGTGCGCCGCGGCGAGCGACTCGGGGTCGGCTGCGCGCTCCATCGCGGCGGCGGCGAAGTACCAGCGCGACGGATCGACGACGGACTTCAGCGCCGCGAGCATCGAGGCCACGTCCTTGTCGCGCGAGGCGCCGAAGATCATCGCGCCCACGTGACGGTCACCGAGCGCGTCGGGCAACGCGTCGACGAGGGCCTTGATGCCGTCGGGGTTGTGGGCCGCGTCGAAGAGCACGTCATCGATGCGCTCCATGCGCCCTGGCCAGCGCACCGCGGAGACACCCTTCTCGATCGACGAGGGCGTGACGGCGATCCCCGCGTCGCAGAGCACACCGAGTGTGCCCACAGCGGTCGCGAGGTTCTCCGCGTGCCACGGGCCCTGAAGCGACGGTCGCAGCGTGAGGGTCTCACCGCGCCACGCGACCTCGACGAGCGCGCCGTTTCGCACGTAGGGAGGCGCGTCGACGAGCGGAGCGCCCACCGCGCGGGCGACCTCTTCGATGACCTCGCGAGCCTCGCTCGAGGACGGGCGCGCGAGGTCGGGGCCGAGCACGCAGGGGACGCCGGGCTTGAGGATTCCGGCCTTCTCACGCGCGATTTCTGCGAGCGACGAGCCCAGGAACGCCGTGTGATCGAGGGCGATGCGCGTGATGACCGTGACGCGGGGCGCGCACACGTTGGTCGCGTCGAGGCGTCCGCCCATGCCCGCTTCGAGCACCGCGAGGTCGACGCCCGCGCTTCGAAACGCGCGCCACGCGAGCAGCGTCGTCGCTTCGAAGAACGTGAGCGGGCCGAGCGCGCCGTCGTCGAGCTCGCGCGTGATGGCCTCCGCGAGATCGCTCGCGAACGCCTCCGAAATAGGCGTTCCAGCGATGCACACGCGCTCGACGAAGCGGTGGAGGTGCGGCGACGTGTAGCGCCCGGTGGTGACCCCGGCGGCCGTGAGCGCCGCGTCGAGCGTCGCAGAGACCGAGCCCTTGCCGTTGGTCCCCGCGACGTGAACGCACGGGATCGCGCGCTGCGGATCGCCCGATCGCGCGAGGGCGTCGCGCATGGCGTCGAGGCCCGGGACGATGCCGCGATCGAGCAGCGCGGTGAAGGCGTCGATGGCCCTCCGCCGCTCAGTCATCGAGCAGGAGCGCGAGGACGCGGGCGATGGTGGCGCGCATCTCTCTCCGCTCGGCGATGCGGTCGATCATGCCGTGCTCGAGCAGAAACTCGCTGCGCTGAAAGCCCTCGGGGAGCCGCTGACCGATCGTCTGCTCGATGACGCGCGGGCCCGCGAAGCCGATGAGCGCGCGGGGCTCCGCGATGTTCACGTCGCCGAGGAGCGCGTACGAGGCCGCCACGCCGCCCGTCGTCGGGTCGAGGAGCACCGAGACGAAGGGCATCCCCACGTCACGCAGCCGACCGAGCGCGGCCACCGTGCGGGCCATCTGCATGAGCGAGAAGATGCCCTCCTGCATGCGCGCGCCGCCCGAGGCCGAGAGCACCACGGCGGGCCTCCGAAGCGACGCGCCGAGTTCGAACATCCGTGTAAGTCGCTCGCCGACCACGCTGCCCATCGAGCCGCCCATGAAGCGGAACACGAAGGCTCCGAACGTGATGGGCCGACCGCTCAGCGTCGCGAGCCCTACGCGCACGGCCTCCGAGGCGCTCGACGAGGCGCGCGCGCCCTTCACGCGCTCGGGGTACGAGCGACCATCCGCGAAGCCGAGGGGATCGACGGGCGAGAGCGAGGCGCCCTCCTCTTCGAAGCTCCCGGGGTCGAGGAGGAGCTGCATCCACTGGTCGGCCGAGAGTCGACCGTGGTGACCGCAGCGGGGGCAGACGCCGTATTCGAAAGCCTCTGCGAGCTGCGTCTCGCCGCAGCCGTCGCACTTGCGAAACACGCCCGCGCCGAGGGAGACCTTCTCGGTCTGTTCGAGTCCCGTGCGTGGTCGTGGGGGCAGGTCGGTGGGCATCGCGGCGCTGACGGCGACGGGAGTATCACACCGTCGCGCGTCGCGGGGCCCTCGAAACGCGGTCGCGGCCTAGCGCACGCGGCCGAAGGCGGGGCGCGTCACGGTGCTCGCGAAGATCGACGCGGCGCCCCGGAGCTCCAGGTTGTCGCGCGCGGGCATCACGTCGAGGTGCTCAGCGTGGAGCCCCGACCCTTGCGTCCACGTGGGGGGCGGGCTGAAGTGTCCGCCGAAGGGGAGCGGGCCGAGGCGACGCACGGCCGCTTCGAAGAGGTCGATGGAGAGCCAGCGGTGGGGATCGAGAAAGACCGCCTCGATCCACTCGGAGAAGTTCGTCGCGACGGGCTCGATGCGGGCCTCGAGGACGCGCAGTCGAACGACCTTGCCGTCGCGGTAGCCGAACTGGTCACCGAACGCGGTCTCCGCGAAGAACCAGCAGTATTCGATGAGGAGCCCGAAGGCCTGACGCCACCCGTCGGCGCGGTTCCACGCGTCGAGGGACTGGTTGGGCGGCTCGGGGCGCGCGCCGAGGACGTGCAGCGCGCCGTCGAACGCGTAGCAGCCGTTCCATCGCTGGAGGAAGCGGGCGTGGTCGTCGGCGCTGCGCCCCGCGGCGTCGAGCGTGGCGCGCGCGCAGACGGGGTCGAATGGAGGCGGCGTGAAGCCCGCGACGATCGAGGGCTCTACCCAGGTGAGAAGCCGGGACTGATCCATCGCGGTCGAAGCTACCAGCCCCTGGTTCGTAGACACCACCTTGCGAGGAACGGGATTGATCATGGCGCGCGTTCGTTGCTCCTCTTCGCGAGGAGTTCAACGGCGGTTCAGGGCCTCGACTCAAGGCTCCGCGCGACGCTCAGAGCAGGAACTCGTCTCCGAGCGAGAGCACCTGGAGGTCGTCGTTTCGAAGCGCCGCGAGGTCTCGCTCCACCTCGGCCTGAAACGACGGCTTGATGTGATAGAGCAGCACCGGGACGTCTCTCCGATGGAGCTTCGCGAGGTCTCGCTGGAGCGTGCGCGGCGTGTGGTGCCCCGACGCCCTCGCGAGCCACTCGTACTGATCGGGGAAGCTCACCTCTTGCAGAATCGCCCCGAGGTTCGGGGTCTCGGAGAGCAGCTCCCAGAAGCGGTCGGTGGGCCCCGTGTCGCCCGAGTAGGCCATGGAGACGCCGTTGCGCTCGATCACGAAGCCCGCGCTCTCGATCGTGTGAGAGACGAGCACGGGCCGCACGGTGTAGCCCGCCACGACCTCGGTCACCTCGGGCTCGAGCTCGCGGAAGACGATCGTGGGCCCCGGCGCGTCGACGAGCGGAATCTGGCTGAAATCAGGCCAGAGCACGTTGTTGAAGAAGTGCTCCTTGAGGGCCCTGATGGTGAAGGTCGTGCCCGCGACGACGAGGGGCTTCGAGGCGCCCTGACAGCGGTTGTCGGCCAGCGTCGCGAGGTCGCGAACGTGGTCGAAGTGGGCGTGCGAGACGATCACCGCGTCGAGGCCCATCTGGCGGTCGAGGGCGAGCATGCTGGTCGTCGCGCCCGCGTCGATGCCGAGCACGCCGTCGAGCACGAAGCTCGTCGAGCGGTGGCGCGGAGTCTCTCCGCCGTGACAGCCGAGCACCTGGAGCTCCATGGCGGGTACCCTCAGCGTCCCCCTCGCGGAGCCTCGGTGCCCTGCACGGGCAGCGGCATGCGAGACGGGACCTTCGCGCGCTCGGTGAGCCCGCCCGTGTCGATGTACTCGAGGAACTCTCTCAGCTTCGTAGGCGTCGGCATCGCGAAGCCGCCGTCGGGCAGCGTCGAGAGCATGCGCACGAGCGCGAGCCGCTGGAGCACGGGCTCGACCTCGGTGTCCTTGAGCGCCGCGGCGCGCGCGATCTCGCCGATCGTGACGGGCACCGCGACGAGGTCGTCTCCGTGCTGGCCGAGCTCTTCGGCGAGGCGTGTGAGCGCGAGCACGACGCGCACCCTGGGGTCGGGGTGCAGCAGCAGCTCCACGAGCTCGTTGGCGCTGTCGAGCCTGCGCGCGAGCCGCGTGATGAGCCGCACGGCGATCTCGGTGTTGCCGAGCACCATGGCTTCGAGCGTGCGCGCGTTGATCTCGACGAGCTGCACGGGCTCGACGGACACGGCCGTGGCGGTGCGCGGCTTCTGGTTGAGGATCGCCATCTCGCCGAAGAAGTCGCCAGGGCCCAGCACGGCGAGCGTTCGCTCACCCGACGCGAAGGCGCGGCTGATGCGCACGCGCCCCGTGTGGATGACGTACATCACCGACCCCGCGTCGCCCTCGCGAAAGAGGACGTGCCCCTCGGGGAACTCTCGACCGAATCGTGCGAACAGCGGATCCGTTCCCATGAGCAGCGTCGGCAGTGTAAGTGCACGCATTCCGCGGGGTCAAAACAATCGTCGGCGCCGCGCATTGAGGTAGAACCCGAGACCCTCGATGCGTCCGCTCTGCCACGCCGCGCTGATCGCCCTCCTCGCCGCGTGCGAGCGTTCGGCGCCCTCACCGCCCGAGACGCCACCGCGCCCTCCCCTCGCCCTCCGCCCGCCGTCGGCGGAGCCGCGGCCCGACGATCCTCGGCCCGTCACCGAGCAGCCCACGTCGCCGGAGACACCGCTCCCTGACGAGATCGCGCGCTGCGTGGCCCGCGCCCGCGAGCGGCTCCCCGCAGAGATCGCGGGCGCCATCGAGGTCATGGGAATCCCCTCGCTCCTCGAAGACGGATGCCGCCTCGACGCGGCCCCTCGGACGCGAAATCCCTCGCTCTGCGAAGCTATTTCGTCGAGCGCGCTGCGTGAGTCTTGCGGCGTGCGAGCCGCCATTTCGGCGTCAACCCCCGAGCGCTGCCCGAACACCCCGGGCCTCCTCGGACGCGACCCCGTGTGCGTCGCCGTGGCCTCCCACAATCCGTCGCTCTGCGCCGCGGCGCCTGGCTCCGAGCGGGTCCGTTGCCTCGCCCTCGCCCACGCCGACGCGCGCCTCTGCGCCCGCGTCGAACAGCCCTTTCGCGACGCCTGCACCCGCGACGTGACGGCCCTCGCGCAGTGGCTCTCTCCCCGACGCGGCGACGCAGCGAACGACTGTGACGTGACCCTCGACCTCGTCGACCCCGGCGCCGACGCGTCGTCCGTTCGCGCGTGGCGGCTCCTCGCGCACCGCAGAGGCGCGTGGCTCGACGACAGCGGATCGCTGTGGCTCCTCGATCCCTCGCAGGGGTGGCCGCGCCCCCTGGCGCCAGCGGGTGACGAGCCCCTCGTCGCGCTGCGCGTTCAGGCCCTCGGAGTGACCCCCGGCGTCGAGCTTTCGGCCGAGGCGAGGATCATCCTGCCCGACGCGCTCGCGCTCGACACGAAGGACCACACGGCGAGGGCCACGGTGACCTTCGCGACGATCCCTTCGGCGCGCGGAGACCGCTACGCGCTCACGGCGCACATCGAGGGGGCGCGGGCGGGCCTCGGGCGAACGCTCACCCTGCGGGCGGCGGGATTCGTTCGAGACGTGGCCCCCTCGACGGCGCTGCGGCCGTGGTAGAAGCGGCGCTCCCTCCCGTGCGCGACCCACAGCTCGTGTCTTCGTCCGAGGCGCTCGACGCGGCGCTTCCGCTCCTACGATCTGCCGAGAGGCTCGCGCTCGACTGCGAGAGCAACGGGATGCACGCGTGGCGGGGCCGCCTGTGCGTCATGCAGCTCGCGGTGGCCCACGCCGACCGACCCGCCGACGACGTGGTGCTCGTCGACACGCTCGCGGTGACCGACCTCTCGCCCCTCGCGCCGCTGCTCGGACCGAAGGGCCCCGAGAAGATCCTCCACGACTCGGGCTTCGACGCGCGGCTGCTCAAAGACGCGGGGATCACGCTCGGCCGGGTGATCGACACGTCGGTGCTCGCGCGCTTTCTCGGGATGCGTGAGACGGGCCTCGCGTCGCTGCTCTCGTCGCGCTTCGGGCTCGCGCTCGAGAAGTCGCTCCAGCAGCACGACTGGGCGAAGCGTCCGCTCGAGGAACGCGAGATCGCGTACCTCGCGGGCGACGTGCGAGACCTCGGTCGGCTCGCGGCGACGCTTCAGGCCGAGGCCGCTGCGGCCGACATCGAGCCCGAGGTGCGCGAGGAGGCCGAGTACGCGCTGCGGCACGCGCTCGACGACCGCGACGACGTGGCCCCCGACGGATCGACGCGCCCCACCTACGCGCGGGTCAAGGGAGCCAGAGAGCTCGGCGCGATCGGGCGCTCGATTCTGCGCGAGGTCTGCGAGGTGCGAGAGCGCGCCGCGGAGACCTGGGACACGCCCTCGGGCCGCGTGCTCTCGAACGCTTCGCTCGTGCTCGTTTCGAAGTCGCGTCCGCGGAAGGGCGCCGACGTGCGCGCGATGGGCGTGCTCCAGGGCCGCGCGATGGAGCTCGCGGACGCCATCGCAGACGCCGTGGCGCGCGGGGTCGCGCGGGGCGACATTCCGCCGACGGAGCGGAGATGGTTCGCATCCGAACGATCGGGTGGAGACATCGGGCTCCGCAAGGCGCGCGAGGCGCTGCTCTCGCACTGGCGCACCGAGGAGGCCACGCGACGAGGCGTCGACCTTCAGGTCGTGCTCCCGGGTCACTGCCTCTCGGACCTGGCGTCACGGGGCGCGCGGTCATTCGCCGAGCTGCGATCGATCGACGGCTTCGGCGAGGTGCGCGTCGCGCGCTACGGCGCTGCGCTCGTAGCGCTCCTTGGCACGGTGAGCTGAGCTACGAGTTGTTGCGATCGCGCTGGAGCCCGGCCCACCGCGACGCGATGCGGATGAGCGCGCCCCGGAGCTGCGGCGAGTCGACGGTGCGAATGGCGCGCGTGACCTCGTAGGGGATCGGCCCCGGACGCACTGGATCGGGCGGAGGCGCAGCGGGCTCGGCCACGCGAGGCATCGCGCCGACCTTGAAGCGGAGCTCCTTCACGGCCGCGCCCGCGGGGTGACGCTGCACGCGGCGAAGGAGCTGATGCCGTTGCTGGTGGAGCTCCTGGAGCCACACGGGGTGCTTCACATGGAGCGTGAGCACGCCGTCACGCAGCGCGACGGGACGTGCGGCGGCGGCGATCTCGGGTCCGACAGCCTCCTCCCACGCGGGCCACACGCCGAGGGCCTCACGGATGCGCCTCGGATCACGCAGCGCTTCGGCGAGGAGCGTCCCGATGTGCGCCGTGCCGATAGGCTCGTAGTTGTTCCTTCGGCGGATCATCGGGGGCGATCATCGCGCGCCGGAGGGCGCGGCGTCCAACACGCGCTCAACGGCAGGCCGCGACGAAGGTCCTCGCGCGCTCTGCGTCGATGCGTCCGCCCGCGCGACCGTCGGCGCGAAGCGCGCTCCCGACGATGATCCCGTCGACGTAGCGGAGCCACGCCTCGGCGGTCTCGTGGCGCGCGCCGCTCCCGAGCCACACGGGCGTGTGCGGGACGGCCTTTCGAACGCGCTCGATCACGGCGACGTCGGCCTCGGCGCCCGTGCGGCTCCCGGTGACGATCACCGCGTCGGCGAGGGCACGTTCGACGGCTTCGAGCGCCTCGTCTTCAGGCGAGAGCGCCCTCGCGCCGAGGGGAACCGAGTGCTTCACATCGACGTCGGCGGCGATCGAGACGCCTGCGGCGCCCATGCGCATCCGCGCGCGGAGCAGCGGGGCGGCGGCGCCCTCGACGAGCCCCTGGTCGGTCACGCGCGCGCCCACGAGCACGTTGACGCGGATGAAGCGCGCGCCCGTCGCCGCGGCGATCGCGAAGGCGCTCTCACCGTCATTGCGGAGCACGTTCACGCCGAGCGGGAGCGACGAGGCGCGGCGCACGGCGTCGCAGATCACGGCCATCGACGCGACGGTCTCGACGCCCACGCGGCCGCGGAAGAACGGCGCGTCGCCGAAGTTCTCGACGATCACCGCGTCGAAGCCCGCGCGCGCCAGGGCCTCGGCGTCGCGAGAGGCGCCGTCGATCACCGCGGGGAGGTCTCCTCCGAAGCGCGGCGAGCCAGGGAGGGGATCGAGGTGAATCACGCCGAGGAGGAGCTTCGCGTCGCGTCGGAACATGGCGGCGGGCGTTGTATCGCATCGGCGGCGAATTTGGTGCGACGCGTGACGGACAGATATCCTCGGCTCATGCGGGCGAAGGTCGTCATTGCGTCATTGCTGGTGGTCGCGGGGGTCGCCCAGGTGGCCCTCGCTCAGCACCGCGGAGACGCGGCGTCCGACGGACCCGCGGGCGCGCCGTCATCGGCCGTCGCTGCGTCGAGCGGCGCGCGCGCTCGAACGGCCCCGAGCGCCCCGCCCGTCGCGGCTTCGGTCTCGCCGACTGTGATGACCCCGTCGGCTCCGACCGCGAACGTTGCCCCGCGCGACGCCGCGACGGACGCGCCGAGGACGCCGCGCGACGCGTGCGACGAGGTGATCCACGCGGTGCAGTTCGAAGACGTCGACGGCGCGACGAGGGCCTATGCGGCGTGTCGCGCGCGCGTCGCGGTGGCGGGGAGAATCCCTGTCGCGGACGACATTCGAACGCTCGAAGACGTGACCGAGTCGCTCCACGGATTGCGCCGCGACGACGGGACCTTCTGCGTCGAGCCCGCGGCTCCCTTCGACCTGCGCGGTGTCGTGGGAGGCGCAGCGGACACGCGCGCGTGCTTCGCGTCGCTCGATCGCTTTCTCTCGTCGGACAACGCCGTGTGGCGCTTCGCGATGGCCGACCCCTACGCGTCGGGACGCCTCGCGGCGAGGGCCTCGTTCGACATGGTCACCGCGCGCAGACTCCGTCGCCGACCCGCGCAGGGAACGCCCGCGGAGCGAGAGCTCCTGGCGATCGCGCGCCTCGCGGGGCGACACTTCATGCGCGCGTGCCGTTGCCTCCCGGGGCCGCAGCCCGACTCGGTCACGGCCGTGCGCGCGATGCACCTGCCGTCGACCGTCGAGTCGGTGCTGCTGCGCGGACTCGAAGAGCGCGAAGGGACGCCCGCCGAGCCATGACCTCCCGTCCGCTCCTCCTCGCGACGGCCAACGCGGGCAAGCTCGTCGAGCTCCGCGAGCTGCTCCCGGGCTTCACGCTCGTGGGACTGCGTGACGTGGGCATCGACGACCTCGACGAGCCCGCCGACGATTACGTCACCAACGCCGTCGCGAAGGCCCTCGAAGCCTCGCGACGGTCGGGTCTGCCGAGCCTCGCAGACGACTCGGGCCTCGCCGTCGACGCGCTCTCCGGCGCGCCAGGGGCCTTCTCCGCGCGCTTCGCGGGAGGACACGGCGACAGCGCCCGCAACCGCGCGCTCCTCCTCGAACGCCTCGCGGGTGTGCCCGCTGCGCTTCGCGGAGCGCGCTTTCGATGCGTGGTCGCGCTGGCCGACGTCGCGGGTCCGCTCGGAGCGAGAGCGCTCTGGCGTCACGGCGAGTGCGCGGGCTCCATCGCCTTCGAGCCCGCGGGAACGAGCGGCTTCGGCTACGACCCGCTGTTCGTCCCCGACGGCTGCGACGCCACGATGGCGGAGCTCCCGTCGGAGACGAAGAACGCCCTGTCTCACAGAGGACGCGCGATCCGTGCGGCGCTCCCTCTGTTACGGGGTTATCTCGCGACGAGCGAGAGTTCTGGCATCGCGGCCTTTCGCTGATCTACGCTGCGGTAAGGTGTTCTGATGAGCGTCGAAGACCTTGACCTCCCGGTCGGTACCCGAATCGCCGGGCGATATGTGATCGATCGCTGCGTGCGTCGCGGTCCCTACGTCGCGGTGTATGCCGCGCGCGCCGAGACCTCGCCCACGGCGCGCTTCGCGGCGAGGGTCGTGCGATTGCCGGGTCCTGGCATCGACGCGGTGGGCGTCGTGAACCGCGAGCTCCAGCGCGTGGCGATGCTCCGTCAGCGCGCGGTGCCCGCGCTCGTGGCGGTGGTGCGCGAGGCCGCGGGCCTGGTGGTCATCACCGAGCGCCCCGACGGCGCGTCGCTGCGCGAGATGATCCAGAAGAGCGGCAAGCTCAAGTCCGGCGAGATCGGACGGCTCGTCACCGAGGTCGCCACGGTGCTCGACGCGATGCACGGGGCCGCTCCGCCCTTCGTGCATCGCTCGCTCACGCCCGACAACATCGCGGTCGCCGATCGCATGCTCCGAGTCTGGGTCGAGGAGTGCGGACTCGCGCAGGCGCTTGCGAGCGCGCGGGTGTTGCCCGACGGCGCGTCGATGACCGCCCCCGCGTACCGTTCACCGGGAGAGCTCCTGGGCCGTGCGACGCCGTCGAGCGACGTGTTCGTGCTCGCGTCGGTTGCTTACGAGTGCCTCACCGGGAGGCCCGCGCACGAGGGCGCGACCGACGTCGACACCGAGGCGTTGGTGCTCCGAGGCCCGCGCCCGAGCGTGAAGGCGTCTCGCGCGGCGGGCGCGCAGGAGATCGACGCGGTGCTCCATCGCGCGTGGAGCGACGACGCCAGCTACCCGACCGCGGGCGCCTTCGCGAGAGAGCTCGTCCGCGTGCTCACCGCGAACCCTTCGAGCCGCGGGATGCCTGCGGCGATCCCCCGCCCTCGCCCCGAGGCCGTCGAGGTCGCTTCGAAGGACGACGCGCGCAAGCAGACGCTCCTCGGCGTCGCGCCAAACAGCGCGCCCGAGGGCGCCGAGCGAAACGCGATGAAGTCGACGCTCCTCGGCATCGGCTCGCCGCGCACCCAACAGCGCACGCCCGGCGCCCCCACGACGCGCGGCGGAGCGCCCTTCGGCCCGCCCGTCGCACCTCCCGGAACCGCTGCGATTCTCGCGGAGTCGCACGAAGCCGGCGTCGACCGTCTGCGCAGCCGCAGGCTCTCGGAGACCACGCAACGCGTCGAGGTCCCCCGCATCCGACCGCCAGGCACGGAGCCCATCGACGCCTCCCCGATGCGCGCGAGAACGCCCGTCGTGACGGGTGCTCGCCCTCCGGCCTCGCCCGCCGTGCCTTCGAGCGCCGAGATGTCTGCGCTCGCCGCGACCCTCCCCGCGGGGACGGTCCCGATCACACCGCCGATGATCTCGTCGGTCGCCACGCAGCTCGGCACCGCGCTCCCGACTCCGCCCCGCTCGGCGCCGCACCAACCCACGCCGCCGCAGGGCACGCCGACGTCGCCGCAGACCGCCCCGCAAGCGCCTCTCGCGATCCCGCAGCCCTCGACGCCGCTGCCTCCGCTCGCCGTCGTCGGCGCGCCGACGGAGGCGCCGACGCCCGACGACGTCGCGCCCGTCGCGTCTGAGCCGACGAGACCTGCGCCCCTCGACGACAAGATCTCACTCGCCCCCTCCGTGCCTCCCGGTGAGCGACTGAGCGATCAGTCGTGGGGAGACGTGAACGCCTCGCTCGGGATCGGCTTCGACGAAGCCAACGACGCGCCTACGGCGAGGCCCCCTGCGCTCGAGGACGCGCCCGACGACTCGATCCCGCCGTCGGACCGCCCCACGCCCGACGCGAGCTCGCCCACGTTCCAGCCCGAGCACTACGGCCTGCCGCCGACGTTGCCGGCCGCGCCCGCCGCGGAGGCCGCCTCGGTGGCCGCCGCGGAGGGTTTTGGCGTCGTCACCGCCGACACGTTCGACATCGTGTCCGACGACGATTTCGCGCCGGTCACGATGCCGGTTCACTCGGATCCGCCGCCGCTGCCCGACCCGGGCCCGTCTCCTCCGATGCCGACGCTTCCGGTGGTGCCGCAGCCGGTCACGCCGCTCGGCGTGACGGTGTCTTCGAGGCCCCCGCCGCTGCCCGCGGTGGAGCCCTCGATCGACGCCGAGGACGATTTCGATTCGGTGGAGTCCCCCGCGGACGCGCTCTCGCCCGCTGCGGTCGTGCCCGTCGAAGCCGCGCCGCCCGCGCCGCATTTCGCGCCGCAGCCGCCGCCCCACGCCCCGGTGTTGCGACCGTCGGTGCCTGCGTGGGCGCCCACGGTTCCGCCCCCGCCGGCGCCGCCGCTCTCGTCGAAGCGTGGCTTTCGCATCGCCGTCACGATGGGCGTCGCGCTCTTCGTCGCGACGGGCGTGCTCGCGGCGGGCTGGCTCTACGGTCGGAGCTCCGACCGCAGGGAGACCGATTCGCAGGTGAGCATCGTCCGACGCCCGCCCTCACAACGGCCGACTCTCCCTGCGATCGCGCCGCAGCCCGACGCGTCGATCGCGGCCGCGTCGAGCGCCGACGCGTCGATCGCGCAAGCCGTCGACGTCGTCCCCGTCGAGTCCGACGCGACCACGCTCGCCGTCGCAGACGTGACCCCTTCCGTCGACGCGGCGAGCGCGATGAGCGCCGCGGCCGACGCTGGAGAGACCGTCGCAGCGGCCCCCGCGGACGCAGGGGAGACCGTCGCGCAGCAGGGCCCGGTCGACGCCGGGGAGCCCCCCGCGCCGACGCGCCGACATCGGCGCCCTCACTCCGACGAAATGGACACGCTCGAGGAGCAGCTCACGCCTGACATCCAGGCGTGCATCACGGACAACCACCGTCGTCGCCACGTGCACGTCGCCGTGCGCTACGAAGGCGTCACGGGGCGCGCGGTCGAGATCCACGTGTCCGCCGCGTTCGCGGAGCCGCCGGTCGGGCCGTGCATCGAGAACGTGATCCGCTCGCACCCGGTCGAGCCCTTCACCGCCGAAGACTACGAGAACCACTTCTCGTTCGAATCTCACTGACGAGGCGTCGCTCCGGCGTCGCGGCCTCGATGGGCGCTCGCGAGGCTGACGGCGCCCGCGGTGTGGTTCATCGAGACGCTGGCCGCCTGCGGGGCGAAGAGCGACGCGATCGCGACGACAGACAGCGCGACGGCGACCCCGGCCACGAACGGGAACACCCGACCGCCGCGAGGGAGCACCTCGGTCTGCCTGTCGGGGTCGTTCGCGGCGCGCTTCACGGCCGCTCCTTCGGCGATGGTCACGGGGCGACGCACCGACACGGGAACAGGTCCCCGCAGCGCGCGGGGCTTGTACGAGATCTCCGTCGAGGCTGGCGCCGCGGCGGGCTTCGCGACGGGCCGCGCGAGCTCTGTCAGGTCGCTCCCTCGCACGACGGAGGCGGCCGCGACGGGGCTCTGCGGCACGAGCGTCGACGCGAGCCTCGGAGGCAGCGTCGAGAAGGGCACGTCGGCGTAGACCTCGCGCAGCAGGCGCTGGAGTGACCTCGCCCCCGAGGCGACGTGGGGGAGCTTGCCGAGCTCGTCGAGCGCGACGCCCGCGTCGATGAAGCGCTCGTCGGGTGACGTTGCCATGAGGGTGTCGACGAAGCGCTCGATCTCGGGGGAGACATCGGGGCGGTGAGACGTGATCGCGACGCGCTCGCCTCGGAGCATGCGCTGCACGCCGTCGATGTCGCTCTCGCCCTTGAAGGGGCGACGCCCCGTGAGGATCTCGTAGGCCACCACGCCGACGGCGAAGAGGTCCGCGCGATGGTCGAGCGCGTCGCCCGAAGCCTGCTCGGGGGCCATGTACGCGAGCTTTCCCTTGATCATGTCGCCGCGGGTCTGGTGGAGCCGCGAGGTGGCGCGCGCGATGCCGAAGTCCGTGAGCTTCACGTCGCCCGAGTAGCTGATCATGACGTTGTGGGGGCTCACGTCGCGGTGGACGATCTGGAGCCACGCGCCGCCGTCGATCTTGCCGTGCGCGTACTCGAGGGCCTTGAGCACCTCGGAGACGATGAAGAGCGCCGCGTCGACGGGCATCGCGCGGCCGGTCTCGGCGAGGCGCGTGAGGAGCCTCCTGGCGTCGACGCCGTGCACCCACTCGGAGCACATGAAGAGCGTCCCCTCGGAGGAGCCGAAGTGGTCGACGGCGACGATGTTGCTGTGGCGGAGGGTCGAAGCGATGCGCGCCTCGTCGACGAACATCCGAACGAACTCGGAGTCGGCCGAGAGCGCTGGCCGGATGCACTTGATGCAAACCTCCCGCGAGATGTCGAGGGACCCGACGCGGCGAGCGCGGAAGATGTCGGCCATGCCCCCCTCCGCGAGCCGCTCCGTGAGGACGTAGTTCTCGAAACGATCACCCTGGCGCATGCCCGGTTGAACGGCATTTTCGTGGCGCTCCGTGAGCGTCGTCGCCAGAAAACGAGCGCGACGCCGGCGTGACGGAGGCTCCCCGGGGGCGGGCGGTGTCGGAAACGGAGCGAACCGTCGATCGGGGAGGGAATTTCGTCCCGAGGCACCCACTCACACCTCGAGGTCACGACACCTCGCGGCCCCGAATCTCACCCTCCGAAGGATCGACCACACCCATGAAGCCCGCTCGCCTCGGCCTCACGCTCTGCACCATCGCCCTCTCGTTCGCGCTGCCCGGTTGCATCGGCGCGCCCGTCGACGCGCCCGGCGCCGCGCCCGCGGCGGCGTCGTCCGACATCGACGGCGAGAGCGTCGCCGCGACCACGTGCTGGAACCCCTTCGTCACGCCGTCGAGCGTGGTGCAGGCCAACGTGGGCGACGAGGTCCTCTTCGTCGCGGGGACCAACACCTTCCAGTGCCTCGGGGGCGTTCACTCATCGGTGCTCGTCACGGGGGTCTCGGCGGGGGCGAGCGCGCGCGTCGAGAGCGTCGCCGGCTTTCCGAACTTGAATCAGGTCTTCGTGCGGGTGCTCCCCACGGGCCCCCAGACGATCTACGTGAACGTCTGCGTCGACGCCACGCTGAACATCTTCCCGTACACGCGCTGGGGGTGGCAGTGCTACCAGCGCCAGATTCAGCTCCGCACGCCTCGTCCCTCGGCGACGGTCTCCGCGTCGCCGAGCACGCTCACGCTCGCGCCGGGCGCCGTCGGAACGACCAGCGTGACCTGGTCTTCGAGCTCGGTCGTCGACGTGCGCATGAGCCGCGACGCGGCGCCCTCGACGCTCTTCGCCAGCGGCGCGTCGGGCACGCAGCGCGCGCCGTGGATCGAGGGCGGACACAGCTACCTCTTCAGCGTCCACGCGCGCGGCACGACCGGACAGCCGCTCGCGTCGGTGACGGTGCAGGGGGTCCTCGCCGCCAACACGCTCAGGGCGTCGCCCCAGGTCGTGTCGGTGCCCGCCGGCGGCCTCGGGGTGACGACACTCACGTGGAGCTCGGCGGGCCTCGCGTACGCCGACGTGCGCGTGAGCCACAACGGCGCGCCCTCGACGCTCTTCGCCAGCGGCGCGTCGGGCTCGCAGCAGGCGCCGTGGATCCAGGCGGGCCACGCCTATCGCTTCACGCTGCACGCGCCGGGCGACTCCACGACCGCGCTCGCGACGGCGCTCGTCCAGGGCGTGGCCGAGTAGGACGCCCTCGACGAGTTCGCAGAGCGGTCGCGCGCGTTCGCGCGGTGTGCGATACAGGCGCGCAGTCGGAGCCTCCATCGATGGACCTTGCGAGCGGAACCACCACCCGGGGGAGCCCCAGGCGAGACGCCCTCGCGCTCGACGCGCTGTTCGAACGGCACAACGGGTACGTGCTCAAGCGCCTGTATCGCCACGGGGTGCGCAACCCCGCCGACCGCGAGGACCAGGCGATGAACGTGTGGCGCGTCGTCGTCACGCGCTTCGACGAGTTTCGCGGCGACGCGCAGGTGACCACCTGGCTCGCGGAGATCTGCTGGCGCGTCGCGAGGGACTACCGCGCGTCGGCCTGGCACCGCCGCGCCCACTTCGCGCCCGACGACGCGGGCGAGGAGCGCGCGGCGCAGCAGCAGACCGCGACCGACGCCGACGCGGTGCTCGAGGCGCTCCAACGCCTCCGCGAGCTGCCGCCGACGCTCCGCGACGTGGTGGTGCGGTACTACGTCGAAGACCACACGGCCGCGGAGATCGCCGCCGAGCTCGCCATGACGCCGCGGCAGGTCTACGCGCTCCTCGAGCGCGCCGTCGCGCGGCTGAGAGACAACGCCGAACGCACGGAGCGACCTTGAGCACCACGCCCGCCACGCCCCCGCCCCTCGACGCGCTCCCCGAGCCCGCGCGCGCGACGCTCGACGCGCTGCGCGAGCCCCCCGCGCCGATCGACGAGCAGGCCCACGCGAGGATGCGCGCGCGGTTCCGAGCCATGCTCGCGGAGGAGCTCGGCGACGAGGCCGTCGAGGGCCTCCCGCCCGCCGCGAAGTCGGGTTGAGCTTGGACGCTCGCAGCGGCGCGTGCGACGATGCCCTCCGCCGCGCGGCGCCGCGCGACGTGTCGGAGCGACGGTGTATCGAAACGGCGAGTCCATCGGGAGGTACCGCGTGATCGAGCTCCTCGGTCGCGGCGGGATGGGCGCCGTCTACCGATGCGTCGACGCGGCCCTCGAACGCACCGTGGCCGTCAAGGTGCCGCACCCGCACCTCGCCGCCGACGCCGGGTTTCGCCGCAGGTTCCTCCGTGAGGCCAGGGCCCTCGCAGCGGTCGACGCGCACGACGGCGTGGTGCGGGTGCTCGGCCTCGACCACGACGACGACGGCGGCCCGCTGCTCGTGATGGAGTTCCTCGTCGGCGAGACGCTGCAGCAGCGCGTCGACCGCGCGCCGCTGCGCCGCCTGGGCCCCGAAGCCGTCGCCGACATCGCCGCGCAGTGCCTCGACGCGCTCGCGTCGCTGCACGCCCGGGGCGTGATGCACCGCGACCTCAAGCCGTCGAACATCATGCTCGTCGACGGACCCGACGGGCGCACGCGGTCCCGGCTCATCGATTTCGGCCTCGCTCGCGCGCGCGACGCCTCGACCGCGGACACCGCCAGCGGACAGTGGCTCGGGACCCCCGCGTTCATGGCCCCCGAGCAGGCGCGCGGCGCGCGCGACCTCGACGCCCGCGCGGACCTCTACGCCCTCGGCGCGACGCTCTACCACGCCCTCTCGGGCGCGCTTCCGCACGAGGCCGAAGGCGACGCCGCGCAGCTCGCCGCGCTGGTCTCGGGCGCACCCATCGTAGCCCTCTCGACGCGACGTCCCGAGCTGCCCGACGACCTCGTCGCCGTCGTGCACCGCGCGCTCGCCCACGCCCCCGAGGCGCGCTTCTCCGACGCGGCGGAGTTCAGCCTCGCCCTCCGTCGATGCGCGTGCCTCCGCGACGCGCGCGCGGCGCTCTCGGGCGAGACCGGCGACGGGCCACGAGGCGCTCCCCAAGCGCGCGGCACCCCGACGCGACGACGCGCCGCCGTCGCGGTCATCTCCTGCGGCGGCGCGCTGCTCGCCATCGCGGCCCTCTCCGCGAGGCCCCGCGCGCCTCTCGCCCAAGGACCGCTCCCCACGGTCACGAGCCGAGCTGCGCTCGCC
>JBPOHC010000382.1:0-13558 GCA_052035985.1 Myxococcota bacterium
GACCCCGAGCTCCGCACGCTGGAGGTCTTTCGTCTCGAAGGCGCGCGCTGGGTCGTCGCAGCCGTTTTTCGCGGTGACAGCGCCGTGCGCGCGGAGCCCTTCGACGCCATCGAGCTCGAGCTCAGCGCTCTCTGGCAGCCGTAGCCGAGACATGCGGCCGCGTGTCTATCGCGGCGCAATTGTTGTCGCCGCGCGTGGCGTGGTACTCACTGATACCGCGATGAGTTCGAACGAGGTGGGCGCGCGAGGGGAGTGGATCTGCCTTCTCAGGTTGACCTCGTTCCATGAGGACGCACAGCTATTTCGACCCGTCTTTCTGGGCGACAAATGGCCCTCCGCGGACCTGCTCACGGAGGTTGTGGAACCGACACCCGGGGGGCGGCGAGGCTTCTTTCTTGCGCAGGTGAAGACCTCGCGCGAGGGCTATCAACCGAACGGCAGATTGAAGATTCCTGGGACCGCAAGGGAGAAGGTCGCGGCGCTCGCTGCGTACCCCGTCCCGACCTACATCCTCGGTGTCGATGAGCCTGACGCGAGGGTGTACATCGTCGCGGTGCAAGGTAACTTCGCAGGCATGTCGAGCATCTCGCACGAGTACGAGCTGACGCGCGAGCGACTCGTGGCGCTGCGCGATGAGGTGCACGCCTTCTGGGACGATCTCTCGCCCCGCAACTGGACGTCGCAATTCCAAGAGGCGAACTGGAGCGCAAGATCGTGACGACCCAGGCGGAGATGTTCGAGTACGGGTGGCGAGCGGCCCTGCTCGCGAAGGTGATGTTCACGCGGCGCACCGACCTCGACGTGCGCGCGGAGGTCGAGCCGTGGGACCTCTTCGTCGAGCTCCTCGACGGCGACGCTCACACGGGTCAGGTCTTCGCGATCGAGGTGAAGGCGACGCTCAAGCCCGAGGGGCTCGGACGCGTTCTCGGCACCGGAGAGGTCGCGCTCCGGGGCGAGTGGTTGCAGCACGTCGAGCGGGAGGCCGAGCGAGACAAGGACGCTCCCTTCCCCGTGTGCTTCATCGGCGTCGCGATGACGACGGACACAGGCTACTTCGCGTGGATCCGTCGCCCCGTGCGAGACGGCTCCGCGGATGGCCTCGTCACCGAGCGCCCAGAACACCTCCTGCCCTTCACTGACGAGTCCGTCGACGAGATCGTCGCGAAGGTGCGCGAGTGGTATCGGCAGCGGCGGCGCCACGCAGCCGCGGTCTGACCGCCCTTCGCACCACCACCCTGCGACGCGTCACAACAAGACGCGTTTCCGTTGCGCGGGAACGCCTCCGATCGCCCACCGCGCGCTCCGAGCGCGCTACGATCGTCGCGCGATGGCCGACGAGTCTGACCTCACGCTGACCTCGCCCGACGACTACGAGCGCCATTACATGAGCGCCGATCGCGCGCTCCTCCGCGTGCGGCAGCGGCAGCCGCGCTGGGTGCCCGCCACGGCCCTCGCCGTGATGCTCATGGCGATGGTCGTCTCGTGGCCCTCGCTCTCGTTCATGTGGGAGCGCCGCGACGTCCCGGGCATCGCGCTCATCCTCGGGATGATGGTCGCGTGGTTCGCGGCGAACAACATCGCGCTCCTCTTCGCGCTGCTCACCGATCACATCACGCGCATCGCCCTCACGCCCTCGCACCTGCTCGTGCACAGGGGGCTCTGGACCGACGAGATCGCCCTCTCAGAAATCACCGCCGTCGAGGCCGAGGCCGCCGAGTGGTGGCGACCGAAGCACACGCTCAAGGGCGCCCTTCTGCGACGCGAGCGCTCGTACCTCACGCCCGGCGTCAAGCGCGCCCTCCGCGTCGAGTGGAAGGACGCGAAGGGACGCGCGCGAAAGGTCTGGGTGCAGTTCGACGCCGCGCCCGCCTTCGCCTCGCGCATCGCATCGCTGCGCGGCGGAGGCGTGACGGGCGTGACGGGCGTGAGAGTCGAAGACGAAGTTGAGAGCGAGAGCTTCGAAGCGGAGGAGGCGCTCAGACCCGCGGCAGGTCGCGCAGCGCGAGGAGGCGGGTGAGCCACAGGTTCGCGAGCTTCTCGGGCACCGCGCCCTGCTTCAGGCGCGCGTTGAGGAACGAGAAGTCGACGTGGTCGAGCTCCTGATCCTGGTTGAAGCACGTGAAGACCACGCTGGCCTTGCCGGTCACCGGGTCGATCTGGCGCTGGAGGCACTGCGCGCAGATCTCCTTCATCATGCACTGCATCGGGGAGTTGATGCTCCCGATGGCGACGTGGTCGGGCTTGAAGTGCTCCTTGAGGAGCTCGTGACGGCACTGGCGCACCGCGGCCATCATCCGGTCTGACCCGATCACGATCACGCGCGAGCACTCGTTGAAGGCGATGCGCTGCACGCCGAGCTTGCCGTGCACGTACGCCTGCATCGCCTGCACGATGTTGCCCACGATGGAGCTGTCTTGAAGCCTCCGCGGCGTGATCGCGGGGCCGCGGTCCGAGGCCCAGATCACCTGATCTGCGGACGCTTCGATGTCGTCTTGACGGAAGAGGTCCGCGGGGTCGCGGTAGCCCGCGAAGTAGAGCACCTCGCAGCCGTTGGCCCGCAGCGCCTTGCCGATCGAGAAGAGCACCGCGTTGCCGAGCCCGCCGCCCGCGAGGATCACCTTCTCGTTGTGAGGGATCTCCGTGGGCGCGCCGGTCGGGCCCATCACCACCACGGGCTCGCCGGGGCGCAGCAGCGCCATCATGCGCGAGCTCGCGCCCATCTCGAGACCGATCATCGAGAGCAGGCCGCGCTCGGGGTCGGTCCACGCGCCCGTGAGCGCGAGGCCCTCCATGACGAGGCGCGTTCCTTCGACCTCGGGCGCGAGCGACTCGAAGTTCTGGAGCCGATAGAACTGTCCGGGCAGGAACTTCCTCGCGGCGAGGGGCGCGCGCACCACCACCTCGACGATCGTGGGCGTGAGCCTCCTCACCTCGTGCACCGTGGCCGAGAGCGCGTCGAGCACCGAGGCGTTGAAGCGCTGCCACTTCGCGTCGCGTGCGGGCTGCGTGTCGGCCGTGCGCGTCGATCGCTCGTGCGCGAAGAGCGCGCTCACGTAGGGATATCCGTCGCGCGCCGACGACATGGCCTTGACCACGGAGCCCGCGTACACCGGGTGGTTGTCGCCGTAGTAGCTCACGGTCTGTCCCTGCGGGCCCACGTACGACGTGAAGAAGCCCCTGGGGTCGGCCACTGCGGTGACCACGCCCGCGGCGTCGCGCTCGATGCGGTGCTGCTTGAACGACCGCGTCTTCGGGTTCATCTCGAAGTTACCCGGCAGCTCGCGCTCGTACGTGACGTTCGGTGACGTGCCCGCGGCGACGCACACCGTCCTCGCGGGGAGCTCGGCGATTTCACCCGTCGCGACGAGCTTGCCGTCACGCACTTCCATACGGTCGAAGCGCACGGCCTTGACCGCGCCGTAGTCGTCGGCGACGGCCTCGCGCGGCGAGAGGAGCTCGGCGATCACCACGCCCTCTTCGAAGCACTTCTCGACCTCCTCGTGGTTGAGGCGGTACGCGGGCGATTCGTGGAGCGTGCGGCGGTACGCGACGGTCACGCCTCCCCACGCGTCGAGGAGCGCGTTGAAGCGCGGCGCGCGGTTCTCTCGCTCGGCGGCAGCGCGCTCGTCGCGGACCGCGCGTCCGTGGGCGAGCGACTCGTCGAGGATCTCTCGCTCCTCGGCGTTGCACTGCGTGAGGATGCGCGCCTCGCCCTCGGGGCCGAGCTCGCGCACGAGGGTCTCATAGCGGCTCAGCGTCTTCTCGACGTGGACGACGTACCAGGCGCGGAGCTCCGTCGCCGTGTCGATGGCCGTGAGCCCTCCGCCGATCACCACCGCGGGCAGTCGCACCGGCAGGTTCGCGAGGGATGACTTCTTGTAGGCGCCCGTGAGCTGCAGGGCCATGAGGAAGTCCGACGCCTGACGGATGCCGCGGAGCAGCCCGTTGGGGATGTCGACGAGCGTGGGCTTGCCCGCGCCCGCGGCGATGGCGACGTGGTCGAAGCCCAGGCGCCACGCGTCGTCGAGGTCGAGCGTCCCGCCGAAGCGCACCCCGCCGATGATCGACACCGCGCGACGGCGCGCGAGCGTCAGGTAGATCATCGTGAGGAAGTTCTTGTCCCACCGCACCGTGATGCCGTACTCGCTCACGCCGCCGAAGCCGAGGAGCACGCGCTCGTCGAGCTCCACGGTGATGCTCTTGACGTCTTCGATGGGGCCGTCGAGGAGCTGCTTCGAGAGCGGCTCGATCTTGAGCCCGTCGACGCCGACGACGCCGAAGCCCTCGTTCGAGAGGTAGTGCGTGAGGGTGTAGCCCGCGGGGCCCATGCCTACGACGAGCACGTTGCGGCCGTTGTAGGGCAGCGCCTCGGGCTGATGAACACGCAGCGGGTTCCACCGCGTGAGGAGGTCGTAGACCTCGTAGCCGAAGCGCAGCGCGAGCACGTCGGTGAGGATCGACGTCTCGATGAGGGGGATGTTGACCGGCTCCTGCTTCTGATAGATGCAGGCCTTCATGCAGTCGTTGCAGATGCGGTGACCCGTGCCCGGGAGCATGGGGTTGTCGACCATGATCACCGCGAGCGACGCGAGCGAGTCGCCCGACTGCTTGAGGAAGTGCGCCTCGGAGATCTTCTCGTCGAGGGGGCACCCCGTGAGCATGATGCCGAGGGGGTTGGGCTTCACCGCGCCGCTCTTGTCGCGCAGGCCCTTGGAGCAGCTGTCCTTGTCGCGGTCGTGGCAGTAGAGGCAGAGGTCGACCTCGTTCTGCACCACGCGCGAGGTGGCCCTCCGATCGGTGAGGGCGAAGCCGTCGCGCTCGCGGCGCTCGTGCGCGCCGATCATGGCCTCTTGAAGCTCTTTTCGCGGCCTGCGGAGCGCGACGAGGTTCTGGTGGTCGAGCGTCTTGGGGAGCCGCAGCGAGACCCAGTGGTGGTCGTACGCGCGGTCGACGATGCGCAGGAGGCACCAGCGGTCGATCACGTCGAGCGCGGCGCCGTACACCTGGACGGCTTCAGTCTCGGAGGTGACACCCGCGGGGATCGCGTCGCCGAGCGTCGCGCGGAGCTTCTCTGCGAGGTCTCGCGCGCGGTCGAGGTCTTCGGCGCCGGCCGTCACGCCGCCGCGGGCGAGGGCCTTGCGGAGGTGATCCTCGGCGCGGAGGAGGGGAACCACGGCGCTGGCCGTTTCGAACTCGTCGTTCCAGTGGTCGGGCGATGCCGTGGCGGCGGAGAGGACGGCGCGCGCGTCGCGGTCGAGGGCGCGTCGGGCGTCGGCGTCGAGGGCGTCGAGCTCGGCGCGCTTGCGCTTCGCCGTGCGCTTCTTGATGAACTCGCGCTTGAAGTCGAAGACCACGCTGTCGCGCGTGACGTCGGCGCGGAGGCGGTCGCGTCCGTCTTCGATGTTGAAGAGCTTCGCGAGAAAGCCCGCCACGGTCGGGGCCGAGCGGACGAGGGCGTCGGAGAGCTCCTCGGGGGACATCCCCACGCCGCGCGTCGAGCGGTAGCGCGCGAGCTGCGCCCAGGCCGGGTCGTCGAGGTGTGCGCGCGCGTACGCGTCGAAGGCCGCCGTGAGCTTCGGGAGCGAGGCCACGTCGCGGATCGAGTCCCAGGTGAACCCGGGGATGCCGAGCGCGTGCGTCGAAGCCGTGGAGGCTTCTGCGTCGGGGCTGAGGGGGCGTTCAGAGAGCATCGCGGTGAAGTGAAGAGGCGTGTGCGTCATTGGAAGGTGTTTGCTGCGCTTTCGGGCGGCGGACACTACACGCAGCCCCGTTACGTTGCGAGCGCGCGCAGTGCGTCAAGCGCAGAAGTGGCGCGTCAGAACGGGGGCCTTGGAGGTTGGAGGCTCCGGCGAGGGGATCGGTCGCAGCGGGCGGAGGGACGGGGCTCGCGGGCTGGTGCTCACGGCCGTCGGTTTGTGTCCCGGTAGAGGTCGACGATGAGGGCGCGGAGCCAGCGTTGGCCGGGGTCGTTGTGCGTCCGCTCGTGCCACGCGAGCTTCACTTCGAAGCCGGGGATGGGCACCGGAGGATCGAAGATCTTCACAGGAAGCATCTCGACGAAGGCCGCGGCCACGCGCGATCCGATCGTCAGCACGAGGTCAGACCCCGCCACCACGTGCGGCGCCACGAGGAAGTGCGGGACCGCCAGCGCCACGCGCCGCGCCAGGCCGTGCTTCGCGAGCACCTCGTCGACGACGCCGCCGGGCGCTCCGCGAGGCGCCACGAGGATGTGCGGGAGCGAGGCCCACGTCGCGACGTCGAGCCCCTTGCGCACGCGGGGATGGCCCTTGCGCGCCATGCACACGAAGCGCTCTTCGTAGAGCTTTCGCGCGTGGATCGACGCGCGCGCGGGGATCATCGGCAGCGGTCCCACGACGAGGTCCGCCTCGCCCGACGCGAGCTGCTCACACGGGTCTTCTCGCACCGCGCGAACCCACAGGTCGACGCCGGGCGCCTCGCGCTGCACGCGCTCGAGGAGCCCCGGCACGAGCACGAAGCTCCCGTAGTCGATCGTCGCGATCTGAAAGGTCCGCTTCGCCGTGGCCGGGTCGAAGCCCGCGCCCGCGACGGCCTGTTCGAGCGAGGCGAGGGCCGCGCGCAGCGGCGTGGCGATCTCCGTCGCGCGGGGCGTGAGCGCGAGGCCCTTCGGCGTGCGCACGAGGAGCTGATCGCCGAGGGCGTCTCTCAGCCGCGAGAGGGCGTGGCTCGCGGCCGGCTGCGAGAGTCCGACGCGCTTCGCGGCGCGCGTGACGTGTCGCTCCGCGAGGAGCGCGTCGAGCACCCGGAGGAGGTTCAGGTCGATGGATTCGAGATTCATAGCGTGCATGACGAGTATATCAATCATGCATTGTACAGATGACCCCTTCGTGGCGAAGATGCATCCCGTCGACGAACTCGCGGGACCTTCCACGCGGGCGTCGCAGAGGAGTGGAGTGCACCAATGGCTGACTACGTGATCGCTGGGGTCTCTGGGAACACGGGCTCTGTGGCTGCTTCGGCGCTGCTCGACGCGGGCGCGTCGGTGCGGGTGATCGTGCGCGACGCGGCGAAGGGCGAGTCGTGGAGGGCGCGCGGCGCCGAGGTGGCCGTGGCCGATCTCGGTGACACCGACGCGCTTGCGGGCGCGCTGCGCGGGGCGAAGGGCGCGTACCTGCTGGTTCCGCCGAACATGGCGGCGCCGGACTTCCGCGAGTATCAGAAGCGCACCGGGGCGGCGGTCGTCGAGGCCGTGAAGCGCAGCGCGATCCCCCACGTGGTGCTGCTCTCGTCGGTGGGCGCGCAGCTCCCGTCGGGCACGGGGCCCATCGCGGGGCTTCACCCCGTCGAAGAAGGTCTCCGCGGTCTCAGCGGCACGGTGAGCACGTTCATCCGCGCGGCGTACTTCATGGAGAACCTCGGCGGCTCCCTCGGGATGCTCGCGCAGGGCGTGATCCCGGGCTTTCAGCCCACGGCGCTCTCGTTCCCGATGATCGCGACGAAGGACATCGGCAACGTGGCGGCGAAGACTCTTCGCGAGGGCGCCACGGCGAGCTCGATCATCGAGCTCTCGGCCGACCGCACGTACTCCCTCGACGACGCCGCGGCGATCCTCTCGAAGCTCACGGGGCGCGAGGTGAAGGCGCAGGCGTTCCCCATCGAGGCGATGGTGCCGACGCTCACGGGCTACGGCATGCCGCAGGGCATCGCCGAGCTCTACCGCGAGATGACCGCGGGCTTCATCGAGGGCCGCATCCGCTTCGAAGGGACGCACCGCACCGTGCACGGTCCCACGGACCTCGGCGCCGTGCTCCAGGGCCTCCTCGCGGGGGCCTCGAAGGGCCACTGAGCTCGTACCTTCTCACCGTCGGCGCGCTCAGCGCGAGCGCGTCCGGCGGAACGAGAAGTCCCCTCCGACTCTCAGCCGCAGCCCCACCAGCGTGTCGTCGCTCACCGCCGTGTGACCGAAGGTCGCGAGGAGCCTCACGTCGGCGTCGACGCCGATGAGAAAGCTCCCGTAGCGGTAATCAATGCTCGCGCCGAAGATCACCCCGCCGTCGATGAGCCCGCTCTCGACGCGCGACGCGCGGCTCTGCACGCCGATGTCACGCTGACGCGGACCGATCGAGACGCCCTCGACGAGCGACGCGATCCACTGGCTCGACGCGCCGCGCGAGAGGATCCAGCGGTGGGCGTACGCGACGTCGAAGAGCGTGAACTGCGTCCGATCGCACGCGTCGCACCCTGGCGAGAACGCGGGACCCGAGAGCAGCACGCGCTCGACGCGCAGCATCGCGCCGTGACCCGTGGGCCAGAAGAGCCGCGCCGTCGCGCCGTACGACGGACCCCCGAGGCGCCCCGCGACCACGCCCGCGTGCGCGTAGGTCTGGAGGTGCATCCGTCGGTCGTAGGAGGGGTTCACCGGCGCGCGCTGCGCCCACGCGTCACGGGCCGCGAACACCAGCGGGAACATGGCAACCAGAGCAGCCGCTCTTCTCATGGGCGATGCGCAGTGCAAGCCGCGGGCGCGCCAACAAACGCGCGCGAATGTAAGCGTGCGCCAACGCGAGTTGCCGCGCGCTGCGCCGCGTGTGTGCCAACCGTTGGGATGACTACCTCTGCTGCCCCAGATTGTTGTTGATGGAGCACCGAGCAGGAACCGGCGGCCGTGAGGACGCCGGGGCATCGTGTTGAGATCGCTCCCGGCGTCGTGACCGCCGCCGGTCCCTTGCGTTGATCGTGGCTCACAACAAACCGGCGGCCGTCAGGACGCCGGGGCGTCGCGCTGAGATCGCCCCCAGCGTCGTGACCGCCGGTCCTTTGGGGCGTTCGTTCGCGCTGCTGGCGCGTACGCCGGTCGCTCTGGGACAGTCGTGCTACGCGGCGACTTCGCGCGAACGTCGGCGCATGAAGGCCATCACCGACGCGAGGGCGACGCCGAGGGCGCCGAGCGAGAGGCCGAGCGAGAGTCCGGGGGGCGTGTAGCGGAGCGCGATGCGGTGCGTTCCTGCGGGCGCGCGCGTCGCGAGGACGAGGAGGTTGGCGCGGCGGAGGGGGGCGCGAGCGCCATCGACGGTTGCCTCCCAACCGGGCGCCCACTGCTCGACGAAGACCACCCAGGCGTCGCGGTCGAGCGTGCAGCGGGCTTCGAGCGATCCATCGGAAACGCCTGTGAGCGAGCACGTTCCCGCGGGGGAGAGGTCACCCGAGGTGGCGCCGTCAGAAGCCGCCGAGAGGAGCGCCTCGCGCCCCGAGACCACGGAAGGATCGAGCGCGCGAACACGGGCTGTGACGTCGGTGAGCTCCGTCGATGCGCCCGCGGGGTACACGCGAGGCAGCGATGACTCGACCGCGTAGAGCTGCGCGCCGTTGTGGACGAGACCGATGGGCGTGAGTCCTCGCGGAGGGGGCGCGTCGGCGCGTCGCAGCGGTTGGAGCACGGCGTCGACGGAGAGCAGCCGCGCCACGTCGACGCGTCGTCGCGCGATGAGCGGGTCGAGCTCGGGCGAGAGGGCAACGTCGTAGCCGGGGAGCTGACCGATCTCGTAGCGGACGTTGGTGTTCGCGCGGAGCGTCGCGCGGAGGCGTCGCGCGCGGTCGACGCCCGTGAGCGCGTCGAGCGAGTCGTCGATGGCGTCGCTGCGCCAGATGCGAACGGGACCCGGATGACGCGCGGGCGCGAAGCGGGCGAGGGTGCCGACGAGGGGAGGCTTCCATCGGTCGTCGGAGGCGTCGCGCCAGGGCGTCGCGAGGAGCGCCGCGTGGGCGAGGTCGAGCGTCACCACGCACGCGATCAGAATGGGGGCCGCGCGCGGGAGACGATGACGCGCCGCGAGGGCCGCGAGGAGCAGCGCCACGGGCACGAGCGCCTGCACCGCGCCGAGGCGAAAGAAGAGCGAGAGGTTGTCGGGGATGCCCGGCGCGAAGGCCGCGAGCGCGAGGAGCGCCGCCGCGAGGACGAGAGGACGGGCAAGGTTCCGCTCGGTGCGGAGCCGGTCGAGTCCCATCGCAGCGAGGAGCGCCACCGCGGGGACGACCAGGCAGAGCAGCTTCTCGGGCGAGCGCATGTAGCGCAGCGGAGGAACGATCCATCGGGCGACGGCGTAGACCGGGGTGTACGCGCCGAAGGCCAGCGCGAGACCGCCCGCTGCGATGAGCGCGACGCCGAGTGATCTTCGCTGACGAGAGATGCCAGCGAGCGCGAGGGCCAGCACGGTCGCGCCGAGGTAGTACGACTGGAGCAGGGGCCACTGTCCGACGACGCGCTCGGTGAGGGCGTCGTGCGCCGCCGCGTTGGCGACGGACCAGCCCCCGACCACCGTGAAATCAAGCGTGCGAAGGGGGTGCAGCGACCAGTGCGTCGCCGCCGCGTCGGAGAGCGCTGCGGCGCGTTGCGTCCCGCCCGAGGCCATCACCGCGGGGAGGAGCGACGGAGATCCGAGGAGCGCCGCGAGCGCGCCAGAAATCACGGCGAAGACTGCGAGCGATCGGAGGGAGCGTCTCTGCCACGGAGGCGCTCCCTCGGTGCGCGCTTCGACGAGCGCGGTCGCGAGCGCGAATCCGCCCGCGAACATCGCGATGAAGACCTCGCCGTTGAGGAGCGCGAGGCCGAGCGAGAGACCGAGCCCGAGGGCGCTGCCCCACGGCTTGCGCTCACCGCCGCGGACCCTGCGCAGGAGGCCGACGGCGAACACCGCGGCCCAGGGGATCCAGGCCCATCCCGCGAGGCGAGCGCCCGCGGTCCATTCGGATTGGGTGGGGCCCGCGATGGCCCACGCGAGGCCCGCGATGATCGACGACCAGGGGCTCACGCCGAAGGTCACCGCGAGGCGCGCCATGCCGAAGGCGCCGATCACGCCGTGGGCGAAGCTCGTGGCCGAGGCGACCCAGGCCGAGTCGGTGAGAAAGCCCGGCCAGTTGAGCGGATAGAGCGTGCCGTAGAGCGGGTTCGCGGGGACGGGGGTGCCCACGCCGATCCACGGGTTCCACCGCGGGAGCGCTCCTCGATGGAGGGCGCGGTGCACGACGTAGCGCATGGGCGCGAGCGCGAACTCGACGTCGCGCGACCCGACGACGTGGCCTGTCCAGAGTGGTCCGTGGGCGAACGCGAGGAGGGCCACCATGACGGCCGCCGCGCGGCGACGGTCGACACGCTCGCTCTCGGGCGCAGGCTGCATCGCGGCGGAGTGTATCGACAACCCCCGCCGCGATGGAGCGGATTCAGGGACGCGTGCGGGGTGTTACTGGCAGGGGCAGACCGAGAGGCGCGACGAGCTCGAGGAGCACGGGGCGCCGAGCTGGTCCATGTTCGTGCGGTGGTTGCTGGGGCAGGGCGCGTGGACCGAGCAGAGGAGCGGCCCCACGAGGGTGCCCGTGGGGTGCGAGCCGCCGTTGTCTTCGAGGCAGGCGTACGTGTAGCTCGACATGCTCACGGTGCCGCCGAGCCCGAAGGCGTCGTTGATGGCCTGGCACTCGCTCATGCTGTCTTGCGCCGCGAACCACGTCGCGTCGCTGATCGTGAAGGGCAGGCCGAGGGCCGAGCACACGGTGTTGCACGGCTCGCCGCAGCCGCCCGCGCGGTAGCACCACCGGATGCCGCCCACCACGCGGCAGTTGGCCGACGAGCACACGCCCGAGACGCACGCCGCGCCGCCCGGACACACCGTGCCGCAGCGCCCGCAGTTCGACGCGTTCGACGTGGTGTTGATCTCGCAGCCGTCGGTCGCGACGCCGTTGCAGTCGGCGAAGCCCGTGTTGCACGAGGCCACGCGGCAGGCGCCCGACGCGCACGCGGCGACGCCGTTGGTGATCGAGCAGGTGGTGCCGCAGGCGCCGCAGTTGCTCGTGTCGGAGCCCGTGTTGACCTCGCAGCCGTTCGAGGGGTTGCGGTCGCAGTCGGCGAAGCCCGCGTTGCAGATGAAGCCGCAGAGGCCCGCGGCGCAGGTCGCCGACGCGTTGGCGCGCGCGGGGCACACGGTGCCGCAGGCGCCGCAGTTGTTGGGGTCGGTGTTGCGGTTGGTGCAGCTCCCCGAGCAGTTGGTGAGGCCGCTCGCGCAGGTCACCGTGCACGACCCCGCGGAGCACACCTGTCCCGAGGCGCACACGGTGGTGCAGGTCCCGCAGTGCGAGCTGTCGACCTGGAGGTCGCGGCAGGTGCCCGAGCAGTTGGTCTGTCCCGTCGGGCACACGAGGGTGCAGGTGCCCGACACGCAGCTCTGGCCCGTGGTGCAGGCGCGGCCGCAGGCGCCGCAGTTGCTCACGTCGCTCGTGAGGTCACGGCAGGTCGTTCCGCACGCGGTGAGGCCCGTGGCGCAGCTCGTCACGCACGCCGACCCCGCGCAGATCTGGCCCGCGGGGCACACCGTCGAGCACGTGCCGCAGTGGCTCCGGTCGCTCGTGAGGTCGAAGCACGCCGAGCCGCAGGCGCTCTGTCCCGTGGGGCACGAGATGGCGCAGGCCCCGGCGATGCACACCTGGCCCGACGGGCAGGCCATCGCGCAGGCGCCGCAGTTCGAGCGGTCTGACGTGAGGTCGCGGCAGACGCCCGAGCAGTTGGTGAGCCCGGTGCTGCACGTGACCGAGCAGGTGCCCGACACGCAGGCCTGGCCCGCGGTGCACGCGCGGCCGCAGGCGCCGCAGTTGTTGTTGTCGCTCGCGACGTCGCGGCAGGTGCCCGAGCAGTTGGTGGTGCCCGCGAGGCAAGAGACGTTGCACGAGCCCGCGGTGCAGACCGTCCCCGCGGCGCACACGCGGCCGCAGACGCCGCAGTTGTTGTTGTCGGTGAGGAGGTCGCGGCACGCGCTCGAGCAGTTGGTGGTGCCCGCGAGGCAAGAGACGTTGCACGTCCCCGCGGAGCACACGCGGCCCGAGGCGCAGGCCACGCCGCAGGCGCCGCAGTTGTTGTTGTCGGTGTCGAGGTCGCGGCAGACGCCCGAGCAGTTGGTCGTCCCCGCGGTGCACGAGACCGCGCACGTCCCGGTGGAGCACACCTGTCCGGCGGCGCAGGCGCGCGCGCAGGCGCCGCAGTTGCGGTTGTCGGTGAGGAGGTCGCGGCACACGCCCGAGCAGTTGGTGGTTCCCGCGACGCAGGTCACCGAGCACACGCCCGAGGAGCACACCTGGCCCGACGCGCACGAGCGGCCGCAGGCGCCGCAGTTGTTGTTGTCCGTGAGGAGGTCGCGGCACGTGCCCGAGCAGTCGGTCTGTCCGCTCGCGCAGCTCGTGACGCAGCGTCCCGCGGTGCAGACCTGTCCGCTCGCGCACACCGTCGCGCAGGAGCCGCAGTTGAGGCGGTCGGTCTGGAGGTCACGGCACGTCCCCGAGCAGTTCGTGGTGCCCGTGGCGCAGGTCGTGGTGCAGCGTCCCGCGGAGCACACCTGGCCCGCGGCGCAGGCCGTTCCGCACGTGCCGCAGTTGTTGTTGTCGGTCTGGAGGTCGCGGCACGTCCCCGCGCACACCGAGGTGCCCGTCGCGCAGGTGACGGTGCAGGTCCCGCGCGAGCAGACGGTGCCCGACGGGCACACGTTGCCGCAGAGGCCGCAGTTGTTGACGTCCGTCGAGACGTCGCGGCACACGCCCGAGC
>JBPOHC010000120.1:0-12436 GCA_052035985.1 Myxococcota bacterium
GCGATTCGCGCCGACGAGGGAGAGGCGATGACCTCGGGCGGCTTTCTCGCGGACGGCGGCGGAGAGGTCACGCGGACGTGGCATCGCGTGGTGCTCGCCTGCACAGCGGCCGTCGTCGCCGGGCTCGTCTTCGACGCCCACACCCTTCTTCACGGCGCGGAGCGCGATCATCACGATCACGAGGCGAGCGCGGTGACGGCGTCGGCAGCGCAGGCCGGCGCGCGCGTTCTGCTCGATCGCGTCACGGTCGAGAACGTCGGTCGCCTCGAGCGCGAGGCCGCCGCGGTGCTCGCCGCGGGCGGAGCGGGTGACGTCACGTCGCTGCGCGCCGCGTGGAACCGCATCTTCGAACAGTGCACGACGCAGGGGGAGGCGCACGCCAGGCTCCACGTCTTTCTCGCGCCGCTCGTCGGTGTGGTCGCGCGCACCGGAACGGGCGAGGAGACGCAGCGTCGCGACGCCGTCCGCGAGCTGCTCCGCGCGCTCGGCCAGTTCGACGCGACCTTCGCGGCGGCGCCGTAGGCCCGCGCGGCGTCGAGCGCCGTCGCACGCGCCGCGGCTACCGCTTCACGGCGCGCGTCAGCAGGTAGTCCTGCCGGATGAAGTTGTCTTCGAAATACTCCTCGGCCAGCGCCTTGAGCTCCGCGCGAAAGCGCTGAAGCGTCTCGGTGTCGCCTCGTTGCGCGAGCGCGCGCGCGGGCCCGATTGTCTCCTCCGCCGCGCGGCAGTAGTGGAGCGCGCTGAGCGCGTTGAAGCGCATCACGCCGCGTTCGAAGCGAGGCTCGTTCACGGCCTCGCCGAGCCGCTGGCGCACCATGGCGACGTCGCCCCAGCTCGCGGGCGACGAGGAGCCGGGCGGAGGCGGCGGCGCGTAGCGGCTCGTGAGCGCGATGAAGCGACCCACGAAATGCTCGGGCGGCCAGGTCGAGAAGCACAGCGTCCCGCCGGGCTTCAGAACCCGCAGCATCTCTCGCGTGGCGAGCTCGGCGCGCGGCGCGAACATGTGACCGAACTGACTCACGACGACATCGAACGACGCGTCTTCGAAGGGCAGGGCCTCGACGTCGCCCTCGTGCCACGCGATGTCGGGCCGCTCCGCGATCGACCCGTTCAGCCGCGCGCGATCGATCAACGCGGGCGTGAGGTCGACGCCCGTGACCGCTGCCCCCACGCGCGCGGCGGTGAGCGCGACCACGCCGGTTCCGGTGCCCACGTCGAGGAGTCGCTGCCCCGCAGTCACCCCGGCGAAGCGCAGGAGCTTCGGCGCGCACGGCGCGGTGAGCAGCTCGACGGGCGAGAACTGCGACCAGATCTGCCGCTGCGAATCCTTGAACGGCCCGAACGCGTCTCGCTCCATCGCCGCAACATCTCACGGACCGCGGCGAGCCGCGATGGCTTCGAGAGCGCGCACCACGACCACAACGGCGCGTCACGACGGCGCGCGAAGCTCACACCGTCGCGCCCGACGATCCCGCGGACGTCGTGTTTCGGCTGTTGCTCCGCGGCGCCCAACGGGCGGACCATCGCGTCAGGTCTCATGAACTCCACCCCTTCTGCCTCGCAGTCTCCGCGGCTGCCCCGGGTCGGAGACGTATGGGGAGGCATCGCGGCCACGCTCGTCGCGCTGCCCGCCTCGATCGCCTTCGGCGTCGCGGTCTACGGCCCCCTCGCGGGCGCGGGCGCGGGCGCGCTCGCGGGCCTCCTCGGCGCCGTCGCGCTCGGCGTCGTGGTGCCCCTCGTCGCGGGCACGGCGAGGCTCGTCTCGGCGCCCTGCGCGCCTGCGGTCGCGGTGCTCAACGCCTTCGCGCTCCAAACCGTAGCGTCGCACCCGGGGGACGCCTCGTACGTGCTCATTCGCATGACCCTCGTGGGTCTGCTCGCCGCGGCCATTCAGCTCGGGCTCGGCGCCGCGCGCGCGGGGACGGTGATCAAGTACATCCCGTACCCCGTGGTGACGGGCTACCTCAGCGGCGTCGCCGTCGTCATCTTTCTCAAGCAGCTCCCTGCGCTGCTGGGGCTCCAGAGCGGCGTGGCGCTCTCGCACGGCCTCTTCGACCTCTCGCACTGGCAGTGGCCCGCGCTCGTCGTCGGCGGCGCGACCATCGTCGCCATGACCTTCTCCGCGAAGATCACGAAGGCCGTCCCCGGCGCGATCGTCGGGCTCACCGCGGGCGTGCTCACCTACCTCGCCCTCGCGCTCGCGCGCCCCGAGCTTCGAACGGTCGTGCACAACAGCCTCGTGATCGGCCCCCTCGGCGGCGGCGGATCGGCCTTCTTTCAAGCCTTTCGCGCGCGTCTCACCGCGCTGGGGGGGCTGCGCCTCTCCGACGCGAAGCTCGTGTTCGGACCCGCGATGACCCTCGCCGTCGTGCTCTCGCTCGACTCGCTCAAGACCTGCGTCGTCGTCGACGCGATGACGGGCGGCCGCCACGACTCGAACCGCGAGCTCATCGGTCAGGGCGTCGCGAACGCGGTCTCTGCCACCATCGGCGGAATGCCCGGTGCTGGCACGTCGGGTCCCACCCTCGTGGCCCTCGCGAGCGGCGCGCAGACGCGTTGGAGCGCCGTGATCGAAGGCGCGCTCGTGCTCGTGGCCTTCCTCGTGCTCGGCCCCGTGGTGGCGTGGGCGCCCCTCGCGGCCCTCGCGGGGATCCTCGCGGTCGTGGCCTTTCGCATGTTCGACTTCGGCGCGCTCGCGTGGGTGCGCCGCAAGGCCACCGTGTTCGACTTCGCCGTCGTGGTCGCCGTGATCGCGGTGGCCGTGGGCGTCGACCTCATCACCGCGTCGGGCGTCGGCGTGGCGCTCTCGATCCTGATCTTCATCCGCAACGAGTCTCGCGCGCCGGTGATCCGGCGGAGGCTCACGGGCGCGGAGGTGTTCTCGAAGCGCCGTCGCCTGCCGCAGCACGTCGAGGCCCTGGTGGAGCGCGGCGAAGAGACGCTGGTGGTGCAGCTCTCGGGGGCGCTCTTCTTCGGCACCACCGATCAGCTCCGCACGGAGCTTCAGCCCGACCTCACGAAGCGCCGCACGATCATCTTCGACATGCGCCGCGTCGACGCGGTGGATTTCACCGCCGTCCACATCCTCGCGCAGATGCGGGACCAGATGAAGAAGCGCGGGGCGAGCATCGTGTTCTGCCACCTGCCGAAGTCGTTCGCGGGGCAGCGCGACGCGGCGCGATACCTCCGAGATGTGGGCCTGCTCGACGGTGGCTCCGAACCCACTCTCTTCGAACAGCTCTCCGACGCGCTCGCGTGGGCCGAAGACCGCGTGATCGCCGAGGAGCACGCGGCCGCCGTGCGCGAGTCACGGCTCGAGCTCGAGGACATGCCGATGTTCCAGGGCCGCAAGCCCGAGACCGTGGCGAGCATGGTGGAGTGCATGGAGCCGCGCTCCGTGGGCGAGGGCGAGCACGTGTTCCACCACGGAGACGACGGCGACGAGATCTTCTTCATCCGCAGCGGGAGCGTGCGCATCGAGCTCCCCGTGGGCGACGAGCGGCTGCACGTCGCGAGCTTCGGCCGCGGAGACTTCTTCGGCGAGATCTGCTTCCTCGACGGAGGCGCGCGCACCGCCGACGCCGTGGCCGAGGTGCCCACGGAGCTCTACGTGCTCTCTCGCGCGAGGTTCGACGACGTCGCGGCGAAGCACCCGCGCCTCGGGCAGAGCCTCTTCGCGAGCCTCTCGCGCTCTCTGGCCCTGCGGCTGAGGCTCGCGGACCGGGAGCTCAGCACGCTCGACGAGGCGTAGGAGCGCGCGTCGCCAGCGTCACTGCGCCGCGCGGAGGCGATCGAGCGCGAGGAGCGTCACGAGGTTGCGCGCGTTGTAGCCGTACTGGAGCCCCGCGGGCGTGAGGATGCCGCAAGCGACGTTGCCGTTCGGCGCGTACGCCGAGGGGTGGATGCCGTCGCGGTCGACGCCGCGGTCGGGCAGCCCCTGAAGCGCGCGCCAGTACTCCATCAGCGGCGCGTGGCGCGCCGTCGCCAGCGCGCGGATCGCGTCGTTGAAGCTCGCCACGCGCGCCCCCGCCTCCGGGCGGTCGAGGCGGTCGGGGATGGTGCTGAGAACAGGGACGCTCCCGTACGACTCGATGATGTCGAGGATGCGGGCCATCGTGCCCGAGAACTCCGTGGGCGAGACGTGATCGAGGTCGTTGGTGCCGTACATCACGATCGCCCACCCGGGGCGCGTGTAGTCCATCTCGCGGCGCAGCGCGCTCGTCGGATCGCCCGAGAGCGCGTACGACGCGACCCAACCTCCCATCGCGCAGGTGCTCGCCCGCGTGAACGAGTTGCTCCCATCGGCGAAGGTCGTCTGGCGAAAGTACGCGACGGTGGGCTCCAGCCCGCGGTACCCGCCGAGCTCGTACCAGCCGTGCCCGATGTCAGAGAGAAAGCTCGCCGACTCCGTGATGGAGTCGCCGATCTTCGCGAACACGTCCGCGCGCATCCCGCGCGAGGCGCCGAGCGCGCGCAGCTCACGCATCCTCGCGAGGGTGGCGGCGTCGAAGGCGGGCACGGCCACGTTGGGGTCGATGGGCATGGGCCCGGTGTTGCCCGAGTCTCCCGTGCCGCCGGTGTCCTCCGCAACGCCGGTGTCGACGACGCCGCCCGTGTCGACGACGCCGCCCGTGTCGACGTAGACGACGCCGCCATCGTTGGGCCCCAACGGCGCGGGGCCGCTACAAGCCGCCGCGAGCAACACGGCAGACGCCGCGAAGAGAAGCTTCATGTCGCCATCGTACCGCGCGCGGGCTGATTCGCGCGAGCGCGCAGCAATCGTCGCGCAGGTACAGGTCCGCGCACCCTCGCGTGGGACCGCAAGCCGCGCGAGCGCTCAGACTTCGTCGAGCTCGGCCTGCGCCTTACGCTCGCACTCGGGGCAGATCCCGTGCGTCGTGAGGTGGTTCGAGTGCCTCGCCATGTAGCGCTCCATCCTGACCCAACCCTCGTCGTCGTCGTGGATGCGTCGGCACCACGCGCACACCCGCAGCATCGAGCGCAGCGCGCTGAGCTCCTCTTCGAGGCGGCGGACGGCGAGCCTGTGCGCGGAGAGGAGGCCCGCGACGCTGACGGTGAACAGCACGAAGTCGACGAGCTGCTCGATCCACGGCGCTTCGGAGGGAGCCACGGGGCGAAGTCGCGCGGCCCAGCCCTCGACGTGCGCGAGGGTGACGAGACCGGCGAAGCCGATGGCCATCGCGGCGCCGGTCCAGATCGCGCCGTCGCGACGCTCGTCCGACGCGCGAACGCCGGAGCCGTCGAGGTAGAGGAGCAGCACGAGGGGCAGCAGCGCGAACCACTTGAGCGTTCCCCCGTCGAGCCGCGCAGTCTGCATGCACTGCACCGAGAGGAAGCACCCGAGCATCGCGATGCTCAGCATCCACAGCCTGCGCACGTCGACCCGCGACCGCGCGGCGAGCAAGAGGCCCGCGCAGGCGATCGCGAAGGAGAGGATGAACGCCGACTGAAAGACCGCCCCGATCATGAGCTCAAAGACCGACGCGGCCAGCGCCACGGCGGCGCCGAGTAGCAAGCAGCTCACGAGAAAGCGTAGCTGCGTGCGGACGTGGGGGACGAGCGTCGGCTCGTGCACGAAGAAATCAATGGCTGGAGTGAGGCGACGGTGCATGGGACCCTCGACGCGACAAGCCCTGCGGCGCAGCGCAGGCGCGCTGGCGGGCGAGGATTTCATCCTCTCCGAGACTGCGCGCGGCGCGCAATCCAGAACGATCGCGGGCGCCGCCGCGTGCGATGAATTCTCTGAGGCGTCAGGCGGCCCTGGGGCACGCTCGCCCCGCGGGCTGCGCAGCCCGTTCACGCCCGTCATCGACGGGAAGCGCTGGTCCGCGCGGCGCGGAGAGCGTCGGCGGGTTCCCAGGTCGAGCGAAGGCGTCTAGCGAATGGAGGTCATGAAGCCCGACCTCCTCGAGAGCGTGTTCCGATCGCCCGACGACGACGCGCCGCGGCGCGCCCTGGCCGACTCGCTGCGACGCGATGGGGACCCGCGCGGCGAGTTCATCGCCCTCCAGCTCGACACGCAGCTGATCTGTTGGAGCGAGACAAAGCTCGGCGCGCTCCGTCGCGTCGACGTGGCCCCCGAGGTGCGGGCGCGCATGACGGCGCTCTTTCGCAAGCACCGTCGCGCGGAGTTCGATGACGCTCGCGCGGGCCTCAACGCGATGGACGTGGCGCGCGGCTTCGTGGAGCCCGCTCAGAAGCGGCACATCGCGGAGGGGACGAGCGTCGTGCCCGAGATGGTGCACCGCCACGTCCCGCGGTCGCACGCGGGCCTGAAGCTCGCCGTCGCGCCGCAGCAGGTGACGTTCTCGTCGCCACAGATCGCGCGCGGGAGGCAGCACACCACGCCGACGCCCGTGCACCCTGCGCCATCGAGGGGCCCGAATGACCCGTGCACGAAGTTGCAGCCCGCGATGGGCGCGCACACGCCGCCTCGCGCGCCGCACGCGTCACCCGTCGCCTGCGGCGCGGGAGGAACGCAGCACACGCCATCACCATCGGAGAAGCGGCAGCCCGGAGCGCCCGCCGTCGAGACCGTTCCGTTCACCGCTGCGCACGACGAGGCGCTCGACACGCAGATGCCGCGCGACGACTCGCAGGCGTTGACGCTCGCATCACCGCCGTCGGCTGCGTCAGGCTGTGTCACGTCTGTGGTCTGATCGTCACGCGCGTCGGCGCTCGCGTCGGGCGCGCCGGAGTCGAAGCACGAGGCCGCGGGGTCGGTGTGATAGACCTCGGCCCACAGTCCGCTGCGGCAGGTCATCCGAATGCCGCCGCACTCGGGGCGGCGATCGTTGTAGTCGCAGATGATGCCTTCCTGCGTGCATGATCCCGTGGGGTGTCCGGGGCCCGGCGGACAGGTCTGCGGAGGCGCGTCGGCGGGCGTGTCTGAGGCCATGTCGCGCGGGATGTCTGCCGCGAGGTCGCTCGACGCATCGGCAGGCGTCGGCGTTGAATCGCCGCACGCACCGAGCGCGAAGAGACAGCACGAGAGCCAGCTTGCGAAGGTGATCTTCATGGCCCCGAGCGACGCAGCGAGCGTGCCACTCGCGGGCGGCGATGAGTCACTACGGGAGGCACGACCCCGAGGCCATCGGGTTCGTTGCGCTCATCATCCCGTTGCAGGTCGTCCCCGTGGGGCAGGGGTGCGCCACGTCGCAGATGCGTCGGCACGCGAAGGCGTCTGCCGCCGTGCGGCGCGCGCAGTTGAGGTTCGCGGCGCAATCGCCGCCGCTCGTGCACGTCGCGCCTTCCATCCCCACGCCGACGGGCTGGCAGGCCGTGGCGAGAATCGCGGGGGCCGTGTCACGCATTTCGGCGCCCCAGGTGTTGAGGTAGCGGCAGGTGCCTTCGCCGCAGTCGGTTCCGAGGGGCGTGCAGGTCCCGCGGCAGAATCCTCCGCGCGGCGCGTCGCTCGCAGAGAGGCACGCGCCGCTCATGCAGTCTGCGCTGCTCCGACACACGCGCTGACACGTTCGAACGAGGCCCGCGGTCTGACCGCTGAGGATGCAACTGAGCCCGACGCCGCACATGTCTGCGCCGAAGCGTCCGTCGGTCCGCGCGCACGTCGCGCCCTCGGCGAGCGTGCCCGCGGGAATGCACGCGGTGAGCGCGGTGGCGTTGTTCGTCCCCGCGCCGACGAGGTTGCAGCGCTGGCCCGCGCCGCAGTCCTGCGCGCCGAGGTCGCAGCACCAGCGCGTGGCGCCGGGAAACTCGGCGGGCGTCCCCATCGCATCGCAGGTCGCCGCACCGCCTCCGGCCGTACAGTGGACCGTGAGCGCGCGCCCCGCGCCGCGCGTCGCGGAGCAGGTGAGCGGGATGCCCGAGACCATCGACGTGAACGTGAGCGTGTTGCCCGCGACGGCGCCCGTGGTGGGACCCGTGGCGACGACGATCTGCGCGTTGCATCCCGTCTGCGCGATGCACGCCGCGGGGAAGGGGCTGAATCCCGCCACGCTGCACGTCCCCACGAGGGTGTAGGCGCCCGTGAAGTCATCGCACGCGCCGCCGTCGCCCGCGGGCGCGTCGGGCGTGGCATCGCGCGTCGATGCGTCTGTGTCGCTCGGAGCAGGTGACGACGAGCACGCTGCGAGAGAGAGGGCGGCGAGCAGCGCTGCGGCGCCGCGCGTGAGGCTGTGGGGCATCGGGACGAGTCCTTCTGTGGGCGGCGTCGCGAGAGGCGACGTGACCGCAGAACCCTATGGAACGGAGGCGACGCGCGCCATCGAACTATTTCGACAGCGCGGCGATCTCGGCGCAGCGCGAAGGTGCTCACGCGAACGGATGATCGACGCGCGACGCGGGTGTACCGTCCGCTCGATGCGTCAGTGGTTCGGAGATCGCCCGTGGCACCAGCTCGTTCCGCTGCCCGGGCTCGTGTTGCAGGCGCTCGTGCTCCTGGGCTCGCGTCGTGTCTGGACCGACGTCATCCCCATGACCAGCCGCAGCGGCGTCACCTCGCACGTGATCGCCGCGCGCATGTACCTCCTCGCGATGGCCCTGAGCGCCGCGGCGTATTGGGCCTCGTACTCTCTCGCCGACGCGGGCTTCGTCGGTGGACGCGGGATGCGCCCGCCGACCGAGGCGGAGGTCGGCTGCGTCGTCGGTCTGCTGCGCGTGGGCGCCGCGATCACGCTCTACGCGTTCGCCGCGCAGCTCGTCTGGCGATACGTCCTCGCGTCGTAGCGACGGTTGCGTCGATCGAATCCGCGCGAATACAGTCTCGCGTCGTGAACGACCTCACGGCCCCGCCGCCGCCGCAACGCGTCTCGTGGATCGAGCTCATCGGAGGATGGCTCGTCGTCGCGCTCTGTCTCGGCCTGGGCGCCTCGATCGTGCGCGCGATGTGGACGCGTCCGCAGCCGTTCGTGATGTGGCCCGCGGCGACCTTTCTGCTCGTCGCGCTGCTCGCGCTGACCGGCCTCAGCGTCGCGCCGACGCTGCGCTTCCTCCGCGACCGCGACGCACGCGCGCTGCGTCGCGCGGCGCTCACGATGTGTCCCTCGTGCGGCGCTGCGCGTTCGGCCGAAGCGTGCTGCCCCTCGTGCGCGCACCCCCTCGGCGACAGCGACGCGTACTGGGTGATCAGCGCGCGTCACTGGGTGGAGCCCCTCGCGACGGCGCTCTTCGGTCCATCGTTGATGAGCCTCGCGGTCTTCTTCGCGATGCTGGTGAGGCACGCGCATACGACGGGCGTGCTGGTGATCTTCTCGGCCTTCGCGCTCGCGCTCTTCACGGCCGGTCTCGCGATCCTGTGGTTCTCGATCGCGAGCCTGCGCGCGGCGCTCCGTGAGCCGATGAAGTTCACGTACACCCGCACGTGGCGACGCGACGAGGCGTTCTGGTACACGTGGGCCTCTGCCATACTGCGCGACGGCGGATTCACGGCCGAGGGGCGCACCGACGGCGTCGCGAAGGAGCCTCCCGCGACCCACGATCACGGCGCGGGAACGGCCTTCGAACGTGGTCTCGCGAGGCTCCTCGCGGAGTGGCAGCACGACGATCGGGCGCCGCTCACGAGCACCTGCTCGCTGCGCTGGACATGGACGCCCGCCGCGGAGACCCAGGCTCCGCGCGCAGGGAGCGCGTACCGTGACGCCGTGCGTGACGGCTCCGAAGTCGAGGGCCTCACCCGCGAGACCCGCGTCTGGTGGACCGTGAGCTTCAACCGCTTCGCGCTCGAAGAGCTGCTCACGGAGGCGCAGCTCCCGCCGCTCACGGGCGACGAGGACGACACGCGGATCGACGAGATGCTCGAGGCCGAGTGGGACGTGAACCTCTCGGACTTCGTCGAGGTCGTCTCGCGTTGCGCGCCGCTGCGCGGAGCCCTTGAAGCGCGGGGCGAACCGGCTGACGACGGCGAGCCGGTGCGTCGCGCCCTCTGCGCGGTGCTGTCACCTGGGACGCCCGATACCTGAGCGCGACGCCGACGCCTACGACGCCGAGCGCGCAGCCCGATACGAGCGGCGCGAGGGCTTCTACTGAGCGGAGCTTCGCGCTTCGAGACGTCGCGCTACGCGGGCGGAGGTTTCACCACCGCGGCCATGATCTCGCGGAACATCTCGCGGCTCGCGGCGATGTCCGCCTCCATGCGATCGAAGCGGGCGTTATGGCCCTGCACGACCTCCATCACGATGCGGTTTCGCGCGTCCTGCTCCTCGACGATCGTCTTGATCCGCGCGAGGTCAGCGCGCACCTCGGCCTTGAACGCGACCATCTCCAGACGCAGCGCCGCCATGTCTGCCCGGAGCTCTCGGAACTCCGCGTCGACCCGATCGAAGCGAGCATCGATCTGTTTGAAGCGGGCGTCGACCTGCTCAAAGCGGGCGTCGATCTGCTCAAAGCGGGCGTCGACCTCCCCGAAGCGAGCCGTGTGCTGATCGAGGCGGGCGTCGACCCGATCGAAGCGCGCGTGGACCTCGGCAAACTGGGCCGTGTGCTGATCGAGGCGAGCGGCGAGTTCCTCTCGCACGCCGAGCAACATCGCCCTCGTGACAGGCAGCTCCGAGACCGTTGGAATCTGCCGCTCGGCGGGGACCTTCTGCACGGAGGGCCGCGGTGCTTTCGGACGCGTCGTCATGGCGCAGAGGGTACACCGGCGCGGTGCCTCGCCACGACTTCGTGGCGCCGCGGAGCATGACTGGTGAAGTCACCGATGCGGCTTCGGCGCGGCGGGTCGTTCTCGCGCTCCTCCGCGCGGCGCTCGGCGTGACAGGAGCGTCCAGTAGCGCGTCTCGGACTCCTGCGTGAAGTCGCGGTCGAGCGTGTCGCGGTAGATGCGCGCCATGAGCTCGGTGGTCCACGGCTCGAGCGGACAGCGCGGCACCATCACCAGGTCGACGTCGTGAAACACCTGCTCCGCAGGCAGATACACGCGCTCGTTGAACGACGCGCGCATCGACCACGACACCGCGTCCCCCCGCGGGCTCCGTCGACGCAGCGCGAAGGAGAACGGGTTGACGAAGTCCATCACGAAGATGGTCCCGCGCTGATCGTGGGCGCCGCGGAGCACGGCGATCCCGTCGCTCATGCGCGCGCCGAAGGTGTCGGACTCGCAGTACCCCGCGCGCCACACCTGCATCCCCCGCGTCGCGGGCGCGTCGATCGCCGTCGCGGGGTCGTCGCGGTAGGCCCGCGCGTTGAGGGCCATCGCCATCGCGAAGACCGACTTGCCGACGAGCTCCGCGCAGAGCGTGAGCGCGAGAGCCTGCGTCACGAGCGCGCGCAATCGGCGGGCGTCGGGCGAGGGGGGCGCCGTGCCGTGCGACACGTCCTCGCGTCGCTCTTGCGTGAGCGCGACGCCGAGCAGCGCGATCGCGGGGAGGTACGCCCAGTGCCACGACGTCACGAGCACAACCAGCGACGACGCGAGCACGGCGGCGACCGCGAGGAGGTCTCGTCGATCCTCGCGACGTGATGGCGAACGCAGGAGCCCGTCGAAGGGGTACACGCGCACGACGCACGAGAGCGCGAGCGCCGCGAGCCGCGACGACTCCAGACGGAGCACCTCGACGAGCTTCCCCGCGTCGACGTTGAGGCCGCGGTGGTGCATGAGAAAGACGAAGGGCGCGTGCTCCGAGCGTCCGACCGTGTGGCCGCGAGCGCGCGCTACGAAGAGAAAATCCCGCGCCACCGAGAGGAGATCGCCGCGAAGGTACACCGTCGACGCGAGGAGCACCGCGCCGAGCGAGGCCGCGACCGAGAGCCACCACGCTCGTTCTCTTCGCAGATGCGTGGCCGCGATCACGAGCAGCACCGCCGACGGGAGCAGAAAGGTCTGCTTGGTGATCGCGAAGAGCCCGATGATGAGGCCCGACGAGGCTCCGTACGCGACCTCTCGCACTCGCGTCGCGCCCGTGTCGCGGAGCATCACGTCGGCCGCGAGGATCACGAGCAGCGCGTGGATGCCGTGGTTGTAGGCTCCGACGTAGCTCGCGCCGACGGGATCGTCGTCTAGAAAATAAGCGCTGTAGGTGAAGGTTCCGGCGACGAGGGAGAGCGCGCTCGCGAGCCACGGCGCGTGACGCAGCCTCGGCGCGGCGACGAGCCAGCACCACGCGCCCGCGATCACGCCGAGCGACGCGAGCGTCGGAGGCAGCGCCTCGACGGCGTGTCCGAAGAGCTTCAGCCCCGCGGCGATGACGACGAAGATCCCGAAGCCGAGCGACGAGTTGAAGTCGACGTGCGGCCGCTGCCCCTGGAGCACCCTCCACGCGCCGTCGAACAGCACGAACGCGTCGTTGCCGTAGACCATCTGCGTGACGGGGCCCGTGGCGACGACCACCCACGCCCCCGCGAGGAGAGCGGCCGCGGTGACGAGCGGCCACGGGTACGAGCGCGCGGGCGATCGCGTGTCGGTCGCACGAGGCGTCTCGTCGGGACGTTGCATCGGAGTGCGTTCTGCTGGGGAGGACTA
>JBPOHC010000794.1:0-1699 GCA_052035985.1 Myxococcota bacterium
AGATCAACCGCGAGGTGGGTCACGCCATCGCCGTGAGGTGGGTCACGGATTGGGCGCCGCTGAAGCAGCACGCCCGGCGGCGCGGCACAGAGCGGGAAGGCACCGTGCGGAAACGCGCCGGGCAGGAATGCGCCGAGCGGTTCGACGGGGCACACCCCCACGCCCGCGAAGGCCAACCTCGCGTCGGCCGTCGAGCATCTCGCCGCGTTGGAGGACGCCGTCGCGAAGTTCGCAGCGAGCACCACCAAGACGAAGCGCACTCCTCGGGGCGCGCTCGCGTGGATGCTGGCGTGCAGCTTCGACGCGCTCACGCATCGCCTTCGCGAGAGCCTGGGAGACACCCCGTTCGGCACCGCTCGTCGCGGGAACAAGCGCGGCGAGGGCCGTTGCCGTGCAGCCGTTCGGCGGTGGATGGAAAGGGCATCGGCTCAGGCGGAGCTCGCATTCACCAACGAGCTCGGACAGGGCGGAGCGAGCCTCGTGCAGCACCTTCGTGCGGGCAACGCAGACCTCGACCGTGAGCAACTCCTGCTCGTGCTCCGCGCCATCGTGACGAGCGCCTCGACGACGCCGTAGCGGGCGACTCAGGCAATCGCAGCTGCGCGACCTCGTCGACCTCGGCCGACGGAAGGGAACGCGCGGATGTAACAGCGCATGTGTGAACTCGCGTTCTTGAGGCGCTCGTCACCGCCTCGCACACGCCGCCGCGGTTGTCCTCCGCACGCGCACGATCCACGGTCTCTTTCGGAAGCCCGAAACGTCACCTGCGCGCTTTTCCCCTGCCGACCCGGTTGAGCTTGTTCACCACCGCGCTGACTCTACTGTCGTGCAGTAGGACCATCAATCACGATTCCAGCAACTCAACTGCCTTGCAGTAGATGTCATTGTCATTGACTGCCATCTAGGAGGCGGTGGTGCCGAAGAAATCATGGTGTCGCTATCGAATCTTGCAAGGCGAACTCGCGGTCTTGCTGCGGCGCGGGGTGCGGCCAAACGCCGTTCGTTCGTAGGAATTCGTGCGTCGTCTGTTGCGCAGTGGCGACGCACACGCAGAGGAAGCCGAAAGGCGACCCGTAACAGGGGACCCGGCGGTGAAGGAGCACGGTGCTCTGGACCGCTTTCCGACAAGGAGTCGGCCCCCATGTTGATCAATCAGAGTGCCAGGAACATGACGCGCGACGAGTGGCTCGCCGCCTGCGACGATGCTCGTCGCGAGATGAAGGGCTCGATCGCCCCGGAGCAGAACCACGCCTTCCGCGACCTCATCGGGCACCTCTCGGGCTGCGGCTCCAAGCTCGGCGCCCTGGTCTGCCCCGAGTGCGAGAGGTCACAACCTGGGTCGGGCGAACTCGCCTCGGCGAGCCACGGGGCGCTCTGCGGACTCGCGGGGTGCCCGCTCTGCCACGCCGAGGACCACGCGCTGCGCGCGAACACGCTCGCGAATGGGCTCAAACTCATGAACGCCCGCGCGGCCAGGGAGACCGCGCGCTTGCAGCGCGTGGTGCGGCGGTCGACGCAGGGTTCTACGCAACCCAAACCCGCGCCGAAGTACACGCGGGGCGACTCCCCGGCGGCTCGGCGCGCGGCTGCACCGATGCAACTCTTCCGGCTCAATGACTGCCGCTGGTACGTGTTCGAGGTCGCTCGTTCGTACGACCCCACCGCGTCGGCCCGTCACCTCCTGCGCCGGTTCACGGGG
>JBPOHC010001069.1:0-4863 GCA_052035985.1 Myxococcota bacterium
GTGGAAGGACTACAACACCGGCCTCTTCTTCAACGCCCAGATGAACCGGCTGAAGAAGGCCGACGTCCGCGTGTTCGTCGTGCGCGGCAACCACGACGCCGCGAACTCCATGACGAAGGCGCTCCACGCGCCGAGCAACGTGCACGAGTTCTCGTCGACGAAGCCCGAGACGGTGCGCATCGCGGAGCTCGGCGTCGCGCTCCACGGGCAGAGCTACGCGAACGCGGAGGTGCACCACGACCTCTCGGTCAAATACCCGTCGCCCGTGGCCGGGATGTTCAACATCGGGCTCCTGCACACGAGCGCCGACGGCAGCGCGAAGGAGCACGCGGTCTATGCGCCTTGCAGCATCCAGAGCCTCGTCGATCGCGGCTACGACTACTGGGCGCTTGGGCATGTGCACCGACGACAGGTGCTACGGAGCGATCCGTACGTTGTGTTCCCCGGCAACCTCCAGGGGCGGCACATCCGCGAGACGGGGCCCAAGGGCGCGACGATCGTCACCGTCGCCAACGGCAAGGTGACTCTCGACGCGCGCCAGTTCGACGTGATGCGGTGGCACATGCGCGACGTCGCGCTCGATCAGGCGCGAAGCGCATCGCACGCGCTCGACCTCGTGTACGAAAGTCTCGAAGCGCTGCGCCAAGGAGAGGGGGCCACGCCCCTCGCCGTGCGTGTCCGCCTTCACGGCGCGAGCGAGGCGCACCGCGAACTGATCGCCAACACCGAGCGCTACACGAACGAGGTCCGGGGACGCGGCGCGGAGGTCGCTGACCTCTGGGTCGAGAAGGTGATCTTCGATACGCGCACGCGAATCGATATCGAGGCGCTGCGGCAACGCCCGACGCCGCTCGGTGAACTCCTTCGCACCATCGACGCGCAGCGTGAAGACCCCGCGGCGCTCGCCTCGCTCGTCGCCGAGCTCACCTCGATGCAGGAGAAGTTCGCGTCCGTCGACCCCGACGACCGGCCGCCGTTCGATCGCACGGAAGCCGTGCGCGACGCGCTCTCCGACGTGGAGCAGCTCCTAATCCCGATGCTCCTCGATGGAGGTGAGGCGTCGTGAAGTTCCTACGGCTCGACCTGCTGGCCTACGGCCCCTTCACGCGTCGTCCGTTGGTGTTTCCCGCGGACGGTCCGAACCTTCACATCGTCTACGGGCCCAACGAGGCGGGCAAGAGCACCACGCTGCGCGCGATCACGGGCTTCTTCTACGGCATCGAGATGCAGACGGGCGACGCGCACCTGCACCCGATGAGCGAGCTCCGCATCGGCGCCACCCTCCGCCACTCCGACGGCCAGGAGCGCGCCTTCGTGCGCAAGAAGGGCAACCGCGCGACGCTCCTCGATCCGAAGGGGACGACGGTCGACGAGTCGGCGCTGCGCGCGTGGCTGAGCATCACGGAGCGAAAGCACTTCGAACAGATGTTCGGGCTGAGCCACGAGCAGCTCCGCCAGGCTGGCGCCGCGCTCGCCGACGCGAAGACCGACGTCGGAAAGATGCTCTTCGGCGCCTCACTCGACGGCACGACCCTGCACCAGACACTCCTCCGCCTCGACGCCGAAGCAGAGAAGCTCCTCTCGGCCGGTGGCAATGCTGGCTCGATCACGAAATCGCTCGTCGCCTACCGAGAGCAGCTCGGCCGCGCCAAGTCGCTCACGATCCCGGCGAAGGACTGGCAGGCAATGCAGGTCGAGATCGAGGCCGCAGCGGCGAAACAGCAGGAGCTCTCCGCCGAGATCGTCCGACGGCGTACGGAGCGACACCGTCTCGAACGGCTACAACGAGCCCTTCCGTGGGTCCGGCAACGCGAAGACGCCCTGCGTGAGCTCGACGCGTTCGGTGAGGTCCTCCGGCTCCCGCTCGACATCGAGACCCAGCGGCGCGAGGTCCTCCAGGCCATCGCAGCGGCGGAGGAGAATCGCCTCCGCGCGGAGAACGCCCTCGAACGCGCGGCGCGCGATCGCGATGCGCTCGAAGTCCACGAGTCGATGCTCGGCGCGAGCGCGCGCATCAAGCAGCTCACAGAGGACCTCGGGAAGTACAAGACCGAGCAGCGCGACCGCCCCGGCGTTCAGAAGGAGATCATCACGTACCGCAACGAACAGCGTGAGCACCTTCGGAAGATCGGGTGGAGTGACATTGACCCGCGCAACGTGAGCTCCGTACGCGTCGACGAGGCGTCGCTCGCACGCATCCGTAAGCTCGAACAAGACGAGATCAAGCGTCAGTCGAGCCTCCTCGTGCTCCGCGATCGTGCGAGCGAGAAGCGCTCCCTCGTCTCGCAGCACCAGGCAGCGCTCGCCGCGCAGCCGCCGCTCGCCGATGCATCGGTGCTGCGCGCCACGTGGGAGCACCTGCGCCCCGACAAGCGGCTCTCCGAGAGCCTTCGAGAGTCCGAGGCGCAGCTCGCCGCGCTCGACGCGGCATGCACCGCCGCCTGCGCCGCGCTCGCTCCGTGGCGAGGGACGCCCGACGAGGCCGTCGCGATCCCGGTTCCTGCGGAGGAGTTGATCCGACGCTTTGAGGTCGACCTCGCCGAAGACGAACGTGCGCAGAGGGAGATCACTGCGCGCATCACGGCGCGCACGCGAGAGCTCGGTGAGGTTCGCGCGACACTGTCGTCTCTCGTAGCCTCGGGGGAGCCTTCCTCCCCGGATCGAGTGGTCGAGGCGAGGGCACGCCGCGACCTCGCCTGGGGGCGTGTGATGCACGCCTGGAGCGCTGGCATCGCGCCCTCCGCCCTCGACGAGGCATCCAGCGCGGACATCCCCCTGGCGGCGGCGTATGCCGCGACGGTACGCGTGGCCGACGAGCTCGCCGACGGGCTTCAACGAGACTCGACGCGAGCGGCGGAGTGCGCCGCCCTCCGTCGAGACGAGGCCGCGAAGGTCGCAGACCTCGCCGCGCTCACGCGCGAACAGATCGAGATCGACATGCGCGCGCAACAACGCCGCGATGCGTGGCGACAGCTCTGGATCGGGGGCGGCGTCGAGCCGTCAACGCCCCGCGAGATGCTCCTCTGGCGCAAGCATCACGCGTCGCTCGTGGAGTCGATCCGACGGCGCAACGACGCCGCCGAGAAGCTCCACGCGTCGCGCAACGTGCTCCGAGATCAGGCGAGCTCGATCCTCAGCGCACTCGGGGTCGCGGGGGCACCGATGCCCGAGGCGACGCCGTGGCTCACGCTTCTCCTGCACGCTGAGAAGACGCTGAAGACCGTCGACGAGCAGGATGCGACCCGAAGGACCTTGCAACGCGATCTGAGCAAGGAGCTGCGAGAGCTCAGCGACCTCGAAAGCAAGATCGCCGGGAGCGAGTCGGACCACGCCGCGTGGCGTTCGGTGTGGGGCGAGGCCGTCGCGAAGCTGCGACTCCCTGCGGATGCGCTCCCCGAGCAGGCCAACGTCGTCATGGACGGCCTCGCGGAGATCTTCCGTCTGGAGGCGAACTGCGAGCGACAGGAGGCGCGGATCAAGGCCATCGACAAGCAGATGAAGCTGTTCGAAGAGAGCGTGGCCGCGTTGGCGGCGGAGTTCTCGCCCTCGCTGGTGGGCTCGGCGATCGAACGCGCCGACGCGCTCGACGAACTCCACACGACCGCCACGAAGAACGCGGAACGGCGGCGCACCCTCAACGAGCAGGTCACCGATCACATTCGTGAGCTCGAAGACGCCACCCTCGCGCTCGACGTCGAACGACGCCGCCACGCCGCGCTGCTCCGCGACCTCGGGTGCGAAGACCCCGCGGCGCTGGACACTGCCATCGAGCGCTCGAAGCTGGCCCGCGAGATCGAGGCGCGCAAGGTCGAGGCCGAGAAGCGTCTCGCCGAGGTCGGCGAGGGCTGGTCTCTGGACGCGCTCGAACGCGCGGCGAGAGAGACCGACAGCGACCGCGTCGAGTCGGAGCTTGCGGCGCTCGACGAGCGGCTCAAAGTCCTCGAAGGCGAGCAGCAGGAACACAACAAGGCCGTGGGCGCTCTCGGTGAACGGCAGAAGAAGTTCTCGGGCACCGACGACGCCGCCATCGTGCTCGGCGAGGCTCACCAGGTGCTCTCGCAGGCGCGAGCCCACGCGGAGCGGTACGCCCGGCTGCGTCTCGCGACGGCGCTCCTCCGCCGAGGCATCGAGAGCTACCGGCAGAAGAACGAGGGGACGATTCTTCGCCGCGCGAGCCGACTGTTCGAGTGCCTCACCCTCGGGCGCTACCAGCAGCTCCAGGTCGAGTACGACGGAGACAAGGCGAAGCTCACCTGCATGCGCGGCCGCGAGGTGGTCGACGTGAAGAACGCCCTGAGCGATGGGACGCTCGACCAGCTCTACCTCTCACTGCGGCTCGCGAGCCTGGAGCAGCACCTCGACGCGCAGAAGCCGATGCCGCTGGTGCTCGACGACATCTTCATCCACTTCGACGACGAGCGCGCGCAGGCGGGCCTCGGCGTGCTCGCCGAGCTCGCGCAGAAAACGCAGGTGCTTCTGCTCACGCACCATGCCCGCAACCTCGACCTCGCGAGGAGCGCACTGAAACCGCAGTCGTGGACGGAGCACCACTTCGCATCGCCCGTGGGCGGAGCCGCGAGCGCGCCCCCGTGACGCGCGCGACGAGCGAGGCGTCGAACGTCTCCGTGTGGCGCGAACGCCTCCACATCTTTGCGCTCGACGTCGGCACCCCACGAATCAATCGCGCCGAACGCGGCTTCGCGTGGGCCCGCTCCCCACCCCTCGGAGGGGTGGCCCGCGAGTGGTCGGGCAAACGCTCCGCGACGCTCACCTCGCCGGGCGTGATGGGTGAGCAGGAGCACCTGCGTCTTCTGCGCGAGCTCGGCGAGCACGCCGAGGCCCGCCTGCGCGCGCTCGTCATCG
>JBPOHC010000701.1:0-5878 GCA_052035985.1 Myxococcota bacterium
CGACGCCCTGACGTCGCGCTACGACACCGCGCACGAGAGCAGCGCGTGTGCGCCCGCCTCGCTCACGAGCGTCACGTCTGCGCGCGCCGCGATGGCCGCCGTGCGACCGCGCGAGACCGTTACCGCGCCGTGCGCTCCGACGACGTCGACGCTGCCTTCGACCACCGTGAGGGCGCGCAACCGGCCTCGTGCAGAGAGCTTCACGGCGCCGCGCCCCGAGACCTTCGTCACCTCGAGGTCGCGCGAGTTCAGCGCGGCGTTCGCAGGGCCGCAGAGGGCGATCGCGGTCATCGGCGCGGTGAGGTCTGCGTCGCCCGAGCGCACGCGAATCTCTCGCAGAAACGCGTCTCCGCGCGCGCGCGACCAGTCGGTGACGGCGAGCGCGTGGTCGACGTGGAGCGGCCTCGCGTCGCCCGCGACCGACGCGTTGCCGCGGGCGTCGTAGCGGCGGTTCCAGTCCCAGTAGCGGTACGTGACGCCCTTGCGTCCAGGGCGCACGACCTGGGGCTCGACGACCGTCACGCCGCGCCCGATGGCGTGCGCGGTGCCCGCCTCGACGACGAAGAAATCACCCTGTTTTACAGGCACGAACGCGAGGAGCTTCGAAACGTCTCCGCCCGCCGCGAGGGCCGCGCGCATGGTCTCGGGCGAGGCTCCTTCGGCGAGGCCGAGGTAGAGACCGGCGCCCTCGGCGGCGTCGAGCACGTACCAGCTCTCGGGCTTGCCGCACTCATCCGACGCGAGGCCCGCGTAGTCGTCGGAGGGGTGGATCTGCACCGAGAGGTTGTCCTCGGCGTCGAGGAGCTTCACGAGGAGCGAGGTGTTGCCGCGCGGGGCCTCTTCGCCGAGCGCGAAGTCGGGGTCTTCGCCGACGACCTCCGAGAGCAGCGGGCCGTGTGCGACACGGCTCGGAAACTCGGGGCCCGCGGAGAGCTCCCACGACTCGCCGACGCGCGCGGCCGGGAGGCCGAGGTCGCGCTTGTAGCGGTCGACGATCGCGGTGCCCCCCCACGGGGTGCGAGAGGGCGGCGTGAAGTTGTCGGGCGCGAGGAGCCAGGCGTGCATTGGAAAGGGTCGCTCAGATGCGGAGGACGAGCTCGGCGACGGCGCCCTGAAAGAGCGGGACGTCACGGCACACGCCGCCGGAGCAGACGCGTCCGCCGGGGGTCATGCCGCCGAACACGCGGACGAAGTTGTTGAGGGTGAAGTTCCACCGCACCTCGGCCGAGGGGTAGAGCGTCGGGAGGCGCGGGTCGACGGAGGCGTTCGTGGGCTCCGGCGCGCGGCCCCACGCGGAGACCCCGCCGACGGAGTCGCCGAAGAGGAGACGCTCGCCGGGCGGGCGGCTGGTGTTGTCCCAGCGCAGCGACGCGCTCACGACGAGCGGGAGGCCGTGCGACCACGACAGCGCGACGCCGCCGCGCATGCCCGTGACGAGCTCCGCGGCGTCGAAGCCCGTGATGCGATCGAAGACGAAGTTGCGCTCGAAGCGGTTGTCGACGCGCAGCTCGAGCGAGTCGTTCGAGCCCACGGGGAAGGCCACGTCGAGGTCGAACTGCAGCGACTCGTGCTTGATGTCCCCCGCTTGAAACTCGGGCTCCGCGCCCCCCGTCGTCGGCGCCGTCCCCGCGTGGAACTCCCTGCGGTAGCCCGCCGTCGCGAGGAGGTTGAAATCGCCCCTCCCGACGCGCGTGACGGCGCCTCCGCCCATGCCGCTCGCGGCCACGGTCGCGCCCCCCGCGGGGGCTCCGCTCGCGGCGCCTCCGCCGCCCGCCGCGCCGGGCTCACCGGGCTGCGTCACGGGGCGCGAGCGGCGTCGCACGGCGAAGTACGTGTGCGTGGTGAGGTAGCCGTCGGTCGAGTCCCAAGGGTCGACGAGCGTGCCGCTCTCGTCGAAGTGATCGCTCCAGCCGTAGAGCACGGAGTTGAGCGTGAGGATCCACGGCGACCCCTCGAACGCGTAGTCGAGGCGCACGCGCGCGCCGCGCGTGTTGGCGTTCGTGAAGATGCGCTGGTCGTCGCGCTCGAGCGAAGGCGCCGTGGAGTAGATGCGCGCCACGTCGCGCGGCGCGCTCCCGCCGAGCTGCGACGGGGCGAGGAGGTAGTTGGTGTAGTCCTTCCACTCGGCGAGGATGGTCCACCGGCCGGTGATGAGCTGCGCCGCCGCGTACACGCCGCGTCCCCACGAGAAGCGCTGCGATCCGAAGCGCTCGTTGCCGTCGGCGTCGGTGCGGATCTGCGTGCGGCTCTCGCGGCGCAGCACGTTGGCCTCGCCGTAGAGGGTCAGCGCGCCGTCGAGGAGCGAGGGGAATTCGAAGCGCCCGCCCGCGATATCGACGACGTCGTGGCGGTTGGTGCTCGAGTCGCGTTCGAAGTCGGCGTGAACCGCGTGGGCCGACAACTCAAGGTCTCCGTCGCGGCCCGCGCGCGCCGCGAGCGAGGCGCCCGCGAGGAGGTCGTCGGGGTCGGGGAAGATCGAGAGCGAGATGGGGTCGAGGTTCTGCGGGTTGGCGAGGCCGCCGAAGGCCCGCAGCGTGAGGCGCTCGCGCTCGTATTCGAAGCGCCCGCCGCGGAGCGTCGTGTCGAGGCCGATGGGGTCGACCTTGCGGAACGCGAGCGCGAGCCCGCGACCGAAGACCTGGTAGTAGTCGCCGCCCTCGACGGTGACGTCGCCGCGCCGAAAGCGGAGGTTCAAGCGCTCGGGCAGGAGGCCGCCGAGGGTGATGTCTCGCCGCGCCGTGGGGGGATTCGCGGCATCGCCCGTCGCGGGGTCGCGCCCGCCCTCGAAGGGGCGCTCGCCGGGCTGCCAGTTCGAGTGCAGGTAGCACTGCGTGGCCGCGGCGCCCGTGCAGGTCGTGTCGTGGTTCCACGGCGAGTAGCCGTCGACGCGGACGTAGAGGCGCCACGGGGCGGCCTGCGCGGCGATGTCGAGGCGCTCGGTCAGCGAGAAGAAGTCGTCGTCGTGGACGTTGCGGTCGAAGTTGATGCCGCGGTAGCGGACGATCGACGTGTTCGTGAACGAGAACGACGTGGGGCCGAGACCGGGCAGCCTCGCGACGAGGCCCTGCGCGCCCGCGGTCTGAGCGACCGAGAGCGCGGCGAGGGCGGCGAGGGCGGCGACGCGAGACGAGCGAGACGCGCCGTGGAGCACGGGGAGATTTGCCTTCGCGCGAGAGTGGTTCGGGGTGGGCCGAGCGTCAGGGCGTGCAGGTGTCGGGGTTCGCGAGCACGTCGTCGAGGGCGCGCTTGATCGCCGTCAGGCCCGTCTCGGTGCCGTACGCGCGGTAGCGGATCACGCCGCGGCGGTCGACGATGAGGTTCCCGGGGAAGGCGAGGCCCGGGTAGTAGGGCTGGAGGGCCTGCTCGGGGTCCATGAGCTCGGGGATCGTGAGGCCGTAGCGCGTGCGCCAGGTGTTGCAGAACGCGGGGGTGATGGCCGTGCGGTCGGGGTTCTGCACGAGCACCTGCACCACGCGGACGCCGCGGTCGCGGTACGGCCCGAGCTCGGTCTCGATCTGGCGAGCCTCGTTCTGGCAGGGCACGCACCAGCCCGCGCCGATGATGACCACGGTGGCCGTGGAGGCGAAGAAGTCGTCCTGGTTGAAGCGCCAGGGCTCGCCGTCGCAGGTGTTGAGCGTGAAGGGTTCGAAGCGCGCGCAGGTGCGCGATCCGTAGGGACCCGGCGGGTACACGTTCGTCGTCGCGGGCACGTCGGCCGCGGGCGTCGTGTCGGGCGTCGCGACGACGTCAGGGGACACGGAGGCGTCGGGGCCCGTCGTGCCGGTGCCGGTCGTGTTCGAAGACCCGCAGCCCGCGAGCGCCGCGGCGAGGGTGAAGATGACCACGGATCGCATCAGTGAAATCTCCTCGTGAGGGGATCGTGAATAGAGGACGGTTCGGACGAGACTACATCACGCTCTCGCGCGCGAGGGGAGGTCCTTCAGGGGGCCGCCATCATTGCAGGAATGCACGACCCGGAGCCGTTGGTGTTCCGTCGGCAGGTGAGGCCCGTCGGGCAGGGGGTCGCGGTGTTCATGCAGTTCACAGGGATGCAGAACCCGTTGGAGAAGCGCCGCGACGTGGTCTGCGTGAGCTGGACGGTCTTCTGGCAGAAGTACCCCTCGGCCGTGCGGCAGTCGGAGTTCTGCTGGCATCCCTTGTAACAGACGCCGAGGTCGCCGCGCGCGAGCGAGCTCGCCGGGAAGCAGATCCCGCCCGTCGGGCAGGACGCCTGCGGGAGGTCGACGGTCATCCCCGCGGGGCCCCAGAAGGTGCTGCTGTTGAAGCCCTGCGGGAGGATGCAGCGCGCCGTGCAGTACCCGCCGTTCCACCCGGTGTAGAAGGGATTGCCGCGCGAGTCGGGGTTGAAGTCCGCCTGGCAGACGCCCGAGCGGCAGATGCGCTCCGCCGGCGGCGTGGGCGAGCCTGCGCGCACCTCGGGCTCGCACGACTGACCGAGCGTGCGGCCCGTGGGCATCGTGCTCGCGAGTCGGCAGCGCCCCGACTCGTGGTCGCAGATCGTGCCGTCGACGCAGCTCTCGTCGGTGCAGACCGCGATGCACGCGCGGGTCTCGTTGAGCATCCCCGAGTTGTAGACGCGGCAGGTGAAGCCCGGTCGCTCGCAGTCGATGCCGTTGGCGCACACGCGCTGGCAGTACCTCGGCGCCGTGCCCACGGCGGGCGGGCAGAACCCGTCGACAGGGGGCGTCCCGTCGTCGGGGATCAGCACGCAGTCCTTGTCGCTCATGCAGACGCGGTTGCAGATGCCGCCGGGGATGCCCGTCTCGCGCTCGGTGCGGCACGTGAGGCCCACGGCGCACTCGGTGTCGGCGCGGCAGGGGCCGTAGATCAGCGACGACTGCGGCGGCGGCACGTCGGGCGACACGTCGGGGGCCGCGTCGGGCGTCGCGTCGACGGGGGTGACCACGTCGGCAGGGGCGCTCGCGTCGGGCGACGCCGTGCTGTCGCCGCACCCTGCGAGGGCCGCGACGATCAGGGTTGAACAGAGGGAGCGAGAAAGAATTCGTGCAAGACGAGCGGCGTGCATAGGTGCGAGGGCTCAAGTATCGCAGACGCGCGCGCGTCGCAATGGCGCGATCACAAATGGCTCCCGGGTATCGGGGAGGCGCTTCGATCTGGCTCCCGGGTATCGGGGAGGCGGTTCGATCCGGCTCCCGGGTGTCGGGGAGGCGCTTCGATCTGGCTCGGGACCGTGTCGAGGTCGGCGAGAAGTGTCTCCGGGTCTCAATACGGACGCGCCGTGATACGTAACTGGCTCCACCGATGAACACTCGCGCGCTCGCTCTGGCCCTCAGCTCAGCTCTCTCGATCGCGTCGCTCGCAGGCGTCGCTGACGCCTCGCCGGGCACCGCGGCGCAGGAGTTCACGCTCCCCGCGGCGGCGGGGGCGAACTTCCGCGGGCGCTTTCGCCTCGCGGACCACCTCGGTCGCAGGCCCATCGTCGTGCTCTTCTGGGCGACGTGGTGTCAGCCGTGCCTCCAGGAGCTCCCGGTGTACCAGGCGCTCTTTCAGCGCTACGGCGGGCGGCTCATGGTCGTCGGCATCTCGATGGACGGCCCCGACTCGGTCTCCGAAGCGGGCTCCACCACGCGCCGGATGAACATCACCTTCCCCATCGTGACGGACCTCGAGACGCAGGTGGTGTCGGTCTACAACACCCGCCGCGCCGCGCCCTTCTCGGTCTGGATCGACCGCACGGGCACCATCGTCCGCGAGCGCGAGGGCTTCTCGATGAGCGAGGTCCAGAACATCAACGCGGGCATCGCGGAGCTCGTCGGCGCGCGTCCGCCTCCGACCACCCCGACGCCCCCGGTGACCCCGCCGGGTCCGACGCCCCCCGCCGCGCCGCCGCCTCCGT
>JBPOHC010000008.1:0-1685 GCA_052035985.1 Myxococcota bacterium
AACACCGCTTCGAACGCTTCGTGGAACTCGTTGAGCGCGCGAGCGCGCGCGAGGTCGAGCTCATCGCGGTGGAGCCTGTACTTCTCGATGGTCTTGCGCCCGTGCGAGGAGTTCGCGCGCGGTTGGATGCACTCCCGGTGAAACGTCAGATGCTCTTTCGGCGAGGCGCTCGGAGCACACGGATCGACGCAGGAGGCGACGGGGATCTGCGTGTTCGGCGCCTTGCGATTGCATGCCTCACACGAGAGGTAGAGGTTCTCCCACGCGAAGGCGAGGTCGGGGCGCTCGGCGACCTCGATGTGGTGGTCGACCTCCTGCTCGCCCTCGGTGAGCTTGCGCTCGCAGTAGAAGCACTTCCCCAGGCTCATGCGACGAAGCTCGACGCGCACCTCCGAGTGGCCGTAGCGCTCCGGGTGCGGACGCTTCGACGGGTTCGCGGCGCGCTCCGCGACGTAGGTCTCGGTCCAGCGGTCGCCGTGCTCCGCGAGGGGTCGCGGCGTCGGCCCACGCACCAGCGGAACCATCAGCCCGCCTTGCGCAGCGCCTCGATCTTTCGATCGAGGTCGAGGTAGCCGAAGTACGTGGGGTTGAGCGCCACGAGCTGCCGTTCGATCTCGTCGCGCGTCGCGGCGTCTCCCTTCGCCATCGCGAGGCGGCGATCTGCGAGGAGCGTGCTGATGGGCTCACCGAAGGGCGCCGTCTGATCGAACGCGGGCGACATGAGGATCTCGTCGACGGGCTTGTTCTGGTAGATCGCAGTCTCTTCACGCACCGTCGTGCGACGGGTGGTCGGGTCGTAGTGGCAGACGTAGACCCGCGCGTCGCGCACCGAGGCCACGACGAAGGGTGAGTGCGTCGCCGCGATGATCTGAAGGTTGGGAAAGACCTCTCTCACATTGGGCAGCAGGCGCTTCTGCCACGAGGGGTGGAGGTGGTTCTCGGCCTCGTCGATGAGGAGCAGCCCCGAAGCCTCGTGGAGCTTCGCGGGATCACCGTCGCGCAGCACGTGGAGCGAGTACATGCGCCCGAGGAGCGTGATCATCCGTTGCACGAGGTACGCGTTGCCGCTGCTGATGCTCGCGAGCGGAACGTCGTGCCCTCCCTGTCGAACGATCGGCGTGAAGGTGAGCCGCTCGATCTCCTTGAGCTCACCGTCGAGGAGGCTCATCTGCACGATCTTCTGCGCCAGCGTGTAGAGCGCCTCCCCCGTGGCGCGCTCGCGGGCGTTGCGACTGTCGCGCAGGTAGTCGAAGTGACAGAGGAGCTGCGTCACCGCCGCGTTGCTCGAGATCCCCTGGAGCGCTCCCTTGAACAGCGCGCGGTGATCGATCGCAGCGAGTGATGTGATGGCGTACGCGTCGTTCGCGAGCTGAGAGCGCCAGAAGTCGACGACCCAGGGCGGAGGCTGAGCGCCGCGGCCGACGTTGGCAGCGACGTCGAGAGACGAGCTGCCGTTAGGATACCGAGGCGCGGCAGCCCCGAGGCCAATGGAGAACCGAGACTGGCGGCCTTCGACGGGCCCCGAGAAGTCACCGCGGATCCCCCCGACTGCGCCCTTGCGCCAGATGTCGCGCGCCACAGTCGCCAACTCGCGGCCGATGGGCGCTCGAATCGCGTCGCGGGTGATCGTCTTGCCGGGGCCGGTCGCGCCCGTGGGCAGCGGCTCGGTGGGCGAGGTGTCAGCG
>JBPOHC010001021.1:0-6528 GCA_052035985.1 Myxococcota bacterium
TGGTGTGCCCGCATGACGCTTGCCCGCCATCGCGTGGTGAGGTTCCATCCGCCGCGTGGACGGATCGCTCACCCCCGAGCAAACAGCGGCTTGCCTCGACACGCTCGGCGCGGACCGGTTGCGTGCGCTGCTCGAGGCGCTCGGGCTTGAGGCCACGGACCGCCGCTCGCGCTCGGCGCTGATCGCCGCGATCTCACGAGCACCGCTCCCCGACCTCGTCCACGCTCTCCGCGTCCCTGAGCTTCGCGTGTTCTGCACGACCCTCGGCGTGCACGACAAGGGCACGAAGGACGTGCTCGTGAAGCGGGTCCTGGCCGCGCCGGGCACGCGGGTCGTGCGCTCGCCCAGCGCTCGCCCCGATGCCGCGACAGGGGCCGGTGCGCTCAAGGCGGCGCTGCGCCGCTTCACGCTCGAGGTGGCCGCAGGTTTCGGCGGGCGCGACGCCCAGACCAAGTTCGTCAAGGCGTTCTTCACGTGCTTCGGCTGGCGAGACGGCGAGCCCCCCGGCGCCGACATCCCGGCATCGCTCTCGGTCGTGGAGATCGGGCAGCGGACCACGCGCCTCGTCGCGGCCGTCTGGAGCGAGCGCCGCGTCCTCGTCGACGTCGTGGCCCCGGAGGTCGCGCTCGACGCCGCGTGGAACGGCCTGCTCGGAGCCTGCCTGGAGCAGAGCCCCGGCCCGCAGTTCGTCGTCCTGACCAACCAGCGCGAGCTGCGCCTCTACGACCTCGCGCGCGACCGCTCGGTGCCACGCCTCGCGACCCCCATCGATGATCTCCCGAAGTACAGCGACGCCTTTGCCTTCCTCGGCGAAAACTGGTTCCCCGGCGCGACCCCGAAGATCGTCAACGTCGGCAAGGTCTCGCGAGAGGTCGCGGACCTCGTAGCGAAGCTCTTCCGGAGCCTCCGATCAAGGTTCCCGAAGCGCGAGGCGGAGGTCACCCAGTTCACGCTCCAGTGCATCATCACGATGTTCGCCGAGGACATCGGCCTCCTGCCTCCGGATTACTTCACGACGCTGCTCTATGAGGGGGCTCGGCATCGCGACGTCGAGCGACGCCTGCGCGAGCTCTTCGCGCTGATGGGGAGCCGCGACGTCAAGCCGCCGCGCCCGGTCGCGTACTTCAACGGCGGCCTCTTCGCAGCGCCTGTCACGCTGCCGCTCGGGGACGCCGAGCTTACCGCGCTCACGCGGGCCGCGGAGGCCAACTGGAAGTACGTCGACCCGCACATCTTCGGCAGCGTCTTCCAGGGCATCATGAACGACGCCGAGCGGCACGCGAGCGGCGCACACTACACCGCGCACGAGGACATCATGCGCGTCGTCGGGCCGACCATCGTCGAGCCCTGGCGTAAGCGGATTGCCGAGGCGAAGACGCTCGCGGAGCTGCTCGAAGTGCGGCGCGCGCTCGCGAAGTTTCGCGTGCTCGATCCGGCGTGCGGGAGCGGCAACTTCCTCTATGTCGCGTTCCGCGAGCTCCACAACGTCGAGACGCAGTTGCTCGCGCGCATCCGGGAGTTCCCCTCGGGGCACGGCATCGGCTGGGGCAGCGTGATCTCGACGCTGAACTTTCACGGCATCGACACGAACAACTTTGCGGTCGAGCTCGCCAAGGTGACGCTCAACATCGCGAAGAAGATCGCGTTCGAGGACCGGCGGCAGAAGGCGGCCGACGTCTCGCTCCAGGGAGAGCTCGAGGTCGACCCGTCGCTCCCGCTCGACAACCTCGAAAAGAACATCGTCTGTGCGGATGCGCTGTTCACCGAGTGGCCGGAGGTCGAGGCCATCGTAGGCAATCCGCCGATCCTCGGCGACCGCAAGATCCGCCGCGAGCTCGGCCGCGAGTACCTCGAGCGGCTCCAGGAGACGTCGGGCGTCGACGGCGTCGTCGACCTCTCCTGCCACTGGTTCCGCCGCGCGCACGATCGCCTGCCGGCCGGGGGCCGTGCGGGGCTCGTGGGTACGAGCGGGATTCGCGTCGGCAAGGCCCGCGCCGCGACGCTCGACCACATCGCGGCGAGCGGCGGCACGATCACGAACGCCGTTTCTTCCGTGCTCTGGCCCGGTGACGCTGCGCTCGACGTGTCGATGGTGAACTGGGCCAAGGCGACCGTTCCCGGCCCGCATGCTTTGGAGGTTGACGGCGAGATCTATCACCTTGTCCGGATCCCAACGCATCTCCAGCTGCACAGCGATGTCAGTGAAGCACTGGGGATTCGTGCGAATCACATCGGCACGAGCATGGGCGTCATCTTCGGGCACGAAGCATTCCGTTCCTCGGGCGATGAGGGATTCTCCGTTGCCGCAGTTGGCATGAAGAGCTTTGTGCGGCCGGTCGCAACTGGCGATGACATGCTTCGTGGCAAGTTGCCGATCAGCCCGGACTACAGCATCTATCTCGGTGCATTCGATACTGAGAGCCGTGCGAAGGCAGCAGGAGGCAAGGCGTTCGAGCACCTCAAGGCGTACGTATACCCGTTGGTGAAGGAACGCGCGGAGAGCGGGAAACATACTGAGCACTACGTGCGCTGGCTACGCACGTGGTGGCGTCCGCACTGGCCCAGGGACGACTTCTTCACTGAGTTGGGGGCAAAGCAACGATTCGTTGCATGTTCAAATCCACAAGCGCGTCCTATCTACGCTTTCCTCTCCTCGCGCTTCGTGCCGACGAACACAATGCAGGTGTTCGCCTTCGATGACGACTACAGCTTTGGTGTCATCCAGTCGCATGCGCATTGGGCGTGGTTGAAGGCGAAGGGGGGAAAGGTCCGGCAGGACATTCGTTACACGAACGAGGTCTGGACGACCTTCCCTTGGCCGCAGGAAGTGTCCGAGGCCGCCATCGTGAGCGTCGCCGCCGCGGCTCGTGAGCTCCGCGCTACCCGAGAGCGGCTCATGGAGTCCAACGGCTGGTCGCTGCGCGCTCTCCATCAGGCCGCCGAGGTCGATGGTGTTCACCCGCTGAAGGACGCCCAGCGCGCGCTCGATCATGCCGTCTCCGAGGCGTACGGCATGCCCTCCGATCAGGATGTGACCGAGTTCCTCCTCGACCTGAATCGCTGCTTGGTCGAAGACGAGGAACAGGGGCGGACCGTGGCCGGTCCCGGGCTCCCGCCCAGCCTCGACCCCAAGGATCCGCGCTGGCTCAGCGACGACTGCATCAAGCCTCCCCCGCTCTCGGAGTAACCGCCATGTCTCAGACCGTTGCCCGGCACCCGGCTCTCGGGCCGCTGTGGGATGTCACGAGGAACACGGACGCCGCGTCGGCGGTGTTGGTGACGAGTTACAAGGCCGCCTGGTGGTCGTGCCTGCGTGGGCACGCGTTCCAGCGCGCGCCGCGCGCCTTGCTTCGCGACCCTGCGTGTCCGCAGTGCAAGGTCGCGGGTTCGAGCGCCTCGCTCGCGGACAAGCGCCCAGCGCTCGCGGCGATCTGGCATCCGGAGAAGAACGGGGAACTGGCGCTGGGCACGGTCGACGCGACCTCGACCGCGCCGTGCTGGTGGCGCTGTATCGAAGGGCACGACTTCCAGCGCGCGCCGCTGCTCATGCTCCGCGACGCGGAGTGTCCGACGTGCGGGCTCGCCAAGACCTCGCTTGCCGTCACCCACCCCACGATCGCCACGGAGTGGCACGCGGCCCGCAATGAAGCCGTCACGCCGCAGATGGTCGACGCCGATCACATCATGACGGCGTGGTGGATCTGTCCGAAGGGCCACGATTACCAGGCCACTGTGCGCTCACGGGCGAAGGGCGGTTCTCGCTGCCCGATGTGCTATGCGGGCTGGTCGCTCGAGCACATTCGCGAGTTCGTGCAGGCGCTTCTCGCCCACGTCGGGGCCTTCGACCCGAGCGAGAAGTTCGCGCTGGCGATGCAGGCCGGGCTCTTGAAGGAGCCGGCGTCGCGGCCGTTTGTGAAGGCCTTCACGAGCGGCAAGTTCCCCGTCGCTGAGCTCGAGAAGTTCCTGCGCGGTGAGCCGTCGCTCGTCGATGGCTTCATGGCCCGTGGGGGCGGCGATCCGCACGACGATGGCCCCATCCTCCAGCTCGTTGAGCCCGAGCCGGAGCGCCGAAAGACGGACGCGCCGGACGACCGCTTCACGCTCCCCGGCGCACCGGAGCCCGAAGACGCGGCCGATATCGACGTGACTGCGGAGGTCGACGTTCAGGGCCCGCCGGACGCCGAGAGCGGCGGGGAACTCCCCGTCGTGACGACGCGCGAGGCCCTCCAGGCGCTCGACAGCGCGCTCATCGCGAGCGCTGATGCCGAGACGGTGAAGTTCCTCCTCGACAGCGCGAAGGCCAAGCTCTGGCGGCACGCCTACCTGAACCCGAAGGAGGCGCGCGAGCATGCAGCCTCGTTCCAGGGCGACGTCTACTCCTCGCTGGTGCGGGACCGATTCCTCGCCGAGTTCGATGACGCTGAAGCCCTCGTGATGCCGAAGGGCTACGCGTTCAGGCCGGTGCCCAAGGGGCCCATCGTTCCACCGAACCTGATGCAGAGGCGCGTCGCCGTGTGCATCCGACAGGCGCGGCGCTTCGGCAACTGGTCGGGCATGGGCGCTGGGAAGACCCTGAGCGCGATCCTGGCGACCCGCGTCGCCAACGCGAGCTTGACGGTCATCTGCTGCCCGAACGCGGTCGTGGACAACTGGGCCCGCGAGATCGACAACGCGTTCTCCGGCTGCGAGGTGGCGAAGAAGACCTGGACGCCGGAGTGGAAGGATCCGCTCGCCAGCGCTCCGCGCTACCTTGTCCTGAACTACGAGCAGTTCCAGCAGCCCGACTCGGAGGCTCGGCTCGTCGCGTTCCTGGAGAAGAACGTCGTCGACTTCGTGGTCGTGGATGAGATCCACTACGCGAAGCAGCGCGACGAGGGCGCCGCGATGAGCAAGCGCAAGCGGCTCGTTCAGGGTCTCGTGCTCGAGGCGGGGAAGAAGAACGCGGAACTCTGCGTGCTCGGCATGTCGGGTACTCCGGTCATCAACGTGCTCCAGGAGGGGAAGAGCCTCGTCGAGCTGATCACCGGGCACCGTCATGACGACATCGAGACCAAGGCCACGGTCCAGAACTGCATGCGCCTCTACCAGCGGCTCGTGACGCTCGGAACGCGCTGGAAGCCCAACTACGCCATCCAGCTCACGGTCCGGCGCGAAGAGATCGACTGCGGTGCGGATCTGCAAGACATCCGGCTCGTGGGACAGGGCTCGACCTTGGATCTCGAGCAGGTGCTGACGCGCCTCCGCTTGCCCACGATCCTGGCGAACATCGCGCGCGGCGAGAAGGTGCTCGTCTACACGCACCTCGTCGAGGGCATCTCGAAGGAGCTGCTCGACGCGATCACGGCCGAGGGCCATTCGGCGGGGCTCTTGACGGGCGAGACCGATGACACCGCCTTGCGCGAGTTCTTGAAGCCGAACGGATCCATCGACGTCCTCATCGCTTCGAGTCGAATCGGCACGGGCGTCGATGGCCTCCAGCATGTCTGCAACAAGCTCATCATCAACGTCCTCCCGTGGACGAACGCGGAGTTCGAGCAGCTCATCGGCAGGCTCTACCGGCAGGGGAGCAAGTTCGCGCACGTCGACGTCGTCATCCCGGTGACCTTCGCGATGGTGAACGGCGAGCGCTGGTCGTACTGCGAGTCGAAGCTGAACCGCCTCGAGTACAAGAAGTCGATTGCGGATGCGGCCGTCGACGGCGTCGTCCCCGAGGGCAACCTGAGGACGCCCGCGCAGGCGCAGCAGGACATCATGCGCTGGCTCGGGAGGCTTGAGGATGGCGCGATCGAGACCATCGCCCGCAGGAAGATCGTCATCCCGCTCTCGGGCGAGCCGAGCGAGGTCAAGCGCCGCGTCACCGCCTACGGCGACTTCACCCGGATCAACAACCGCTGGTATGCGGCCTCCAGTCAGAAGACGCACGCGTGTCTGGAGGCGAACGCGGAGGAGTGGGCGCACTACCACACGCTCTACCGCGAGGCGCGGCAGAGCTGGCCGGTCGTGCCGTTCGAGGAGGAGATCCGCTGGCTTGAGCAGCGTGACCCGCTCGTCGTGGGAGACTTCGGCTGCGGCGAGGCCATCATCGCTCAGCGCGTCGGCGCGAAGCACGACGTTCGCAGCTTCGATCACGTGGCGGTGAACCCGAGCGTCACGGCCTGCGACATCGCGGCCGTCCCCCTCGGCGATGGAGAGCTCGACGTCGCCATCCTCTGCCTGTCTCTGATGGGAGCGAACTTCACCGACTACCTGCGCGAGGCCCACCGCTGCCTCCGCTTGGACGGCCACCTGCACATCTGGGAGCCGGCGAGCTATTTCGATGACGTCGAGGCGTTCTGCACGGGTCTCGCACGGCTCGGCTTCGAAGTGATGGATCCGCGCCAGCGGGGAGCGTTCATGCGCATCCGCGCGGTGAAGGCGACGACGGCGGCTGCGCCGAACGTCGCCCTTCCGTTCCGGGGAAGGTCGGTGGCCGTTCCAGCCGAGTAAGGGAGGCGAAGCTGACGCTCCAGTGCGTCGCAGCCGCTGACG
>JBPOHC010001119.1:0-15224 GCA_052035985.1 Myxococcota bacterium
CGAGCGAGGGCCGCGCGCGTGAGGGCGTAGTGGGCCGCGGTCGATGCAGCGACGATCACGGCCTCGGGGCGCATCTCGTCGAGGGCCTCTTCGAGCGAGGTGAAGCCCGGGCAGCTCGCGAACTCGCAGGGGGCGACCTCGCGGGCGTGGGGCGATGCGACGGCCTCGATCGAGAGCCCCGGTACGCCGCGCGCCTCTCGCGCGAGGAGTCGCGCACGGCGGCCCGTTCCAGCCATCACCGCGCGCAGGGGGCGACTGCGAGCGTGAGAGAGAACCGGGAGCGCTCGGATCGGCGGCGCGGGCGGCGCGGTATCGTCGCGCGTCTCGGCCTCCGCGGCCTGGTCGCGCAGGAGGGGGTGGGCCTCTTCGAAGGACAGCGGCGCGGCGCGGCCGTACGCGCGCTGACGGGTGTGAAGCGCGGCGAGCTCGTCGTCGGTGAAGGGATCACCGCGGACGGGGGTCACCTCATCGAGGCCGTAGCGGTCGACGTAGGGACGCCACAGGCCCGCGCAGTGGCGTGTGTAGCGGCACCCGTCGCAGCCGGGCGCGCGGACCTTCTGCGGTGCGTCTTCTGCGGCGGGCTCTCCCGTGTATTCGAGGGCGTCGGACCACGCGCGAAACGGGCCGAGCATGCACGGGGGAATGCCCTGCCGCGATCCGATCTGCACGGGCTGTTCGAGCGCGATGGCGCGGCGGAGCGCGCGGCGGAGCTCGGGCATCACGTCGCCGATGCGAGGCATCTGCGAGAGGTCTTCGAGGCCCTTGTACTGCGGCGTCATGAACGCGAAGGAGATCGTCGTGCGACCGCCGAACGACGCGCGCACGAACTCGACGAAGCTCGTGAGGTAGGGGCTGTTGCGCGTCGTGATGACGTGGTTGATCCACGTCTCGACGCCCGCGGCGAGGAGGTTGCGGATGCCCTGCACGGTGCGGGCGTGGTCGCCGACCTTGCGCGTGAGCGACTGCGAGAGTCGCTCGTCGTGCGCGTGGAGCGACACGAACGCGTGCGTGAGCCCCGCATCGCGGAGCGTTGCGACGCGGGCCTCGCGGTCGAGCAGGACGGCGTTGGTGACGAGCTCGATCGAGGGGACGCCGAGCCGTCGCGCGGCGCTTACGTAGTGCGGGAGGTCGCGCGAGAGGGTGGGCTCTCCGCCGCCGAAGGACACGCGCCGGACGTTGCGGCGTGCGGCGCGCGCGATCGTGCGGAGCATGGCGCCGGGGTCTTCCCACACGTTGTTCGAGGTCTCGTTGGCGCTACAGAAGGTGCAGTCCTGGTTGCAGTGCACGGTGGGCCGAAGGACGAGCGTCCCGGTCTCGGCGGCGAGCCGTCGGTGTTCGGCCGTGAAGCGCGGCGCGCCCGGCGAGCGCTGCGCGTACATCGCGAGAGGTCTATTTTTATAGGCTTCCAGGCCCGCGTCGCCGTGCGCCTCGCGCGTCGCGTGGGTGACGCCCGGGCACTGCCGCTTCGCCGCGCATCCGTCGCAGCGCGGCGGGTGAGACGCGCCGGGCGCGAGCCGCAGCGCGCGCCGCGGGTGAAAGCGGTACGCGTCGAGGAGCTCGGGCGCGTCGCGCAGCGCGCACAGGGGAACGCCGTCGCTCCCGCGCAGCCGCACGTCGACCCCGAGCTCGCGGCACCGCCGGACGCCTTCTGCGAGCCCCGCGCGCGTGACGTCCCAGCCGGGAGGCGCGAGCACCGCCGGGAGCGCGACGGTCGGCGCGTAGAAGCGCACGGCGCGAAGCAACGGCACGGCCCGGTGCGCGAGCGTGACGACCGCCGCGAGGCTCTGCAAGCGCGGCGAGAGGATGGGGGCCTCGATCTCGATCGCGGCGCCTGCGTCGGAGAGGGCGCGCATCCCCGCGAGCGACATCGAGAGGGCGCCGTCGCGACGCGCGATGCGGTCGTGCACGGCGCTCGACGACGAGAAGAGGGGGACGAGCGCCACGTCGACACCCGAGGCGACGAAGCGACGCGCGCGCTCGGGTCGCGACGCGTCGAGGGCGTGGGTGCGAGCGACCACGACGGCGCCGCGCTCCCTCGCGAGGCGTGCGGCGCGCGCGAGGTCGTTGTCGTCGGCCACGCCCGAGCCCCGCAGCACGACGCGCGACGCGCGGTCATGGAGCGCCCGCTCGACCTCCGACCACGGCGTGAATCGATCGTCGCAGAAGACGCAGGAGAGCTCGCAGCGTCCGAGCGAGAGCTCGACCTCGCGTGCCTCGGCGCGCGCTCCGGGTGCAGTATGCTCGGGGCCTCGCAACACGCGCGATGAGAGCCCCAACCCCCCCCTCCGTCAATGTCTGGCCCGACCGCTGATGCGTTCGCAGGTCGTCGTCACCCACTACCGCTGCAACCAGAACTGCGCGTACTGCGTCGCGCGGCGCGCCGAGGACGAGCGCGCGTGGGTGCAGCCCTCCGCGGTGCGCGCGCGCATCGACGACGCGCTGCGGGAGGGCGCCTCCGAGCTGATCTTCACGGGCGGAGAGCCCGCGATGCGCGGCGACCTCGCGGCGCTGCTCGCCTACGCGCGAGGCCGCGGCGCGCGAGCGCTCGTGGTCGAGACCAACGCGACGCTGCTCGACGACGACCGCTGCGCGGCGCTCCGTGACGCGGGCCTCGCGCGCGCGGTGGTGAACCTCGCGGGCTGGGGCGAGGCGCTCGATCGCGTGACGCGCGACGAGGGCGGCTTCGCGCGAACCCTCGCAGGAATCGACGCGCTCCTGCGTGCGGGAGTGCGCGTCGAGCTCAAGGCCGCGGTGGTGCGATCGACGGCGCCGCTGCTGCCCGAGCTGCCCGAGCATGTTCTCGCGCGCTGGCCCGAGGGAGGTCCCGCGCTCCTCTGGATCACCGTGCCCGACCGCGCGCCCGACGAGTCCGAGCTGCTCGCGCCCGACGCAGCCGCGGCCGTCGTGAGCGCCGTCGACGCCGCGGCCCGACGCGCGGGCCTCGCGCTCAAGCTCGCGCCCGACGCCTCCGTGACGCCCTGTGTCTTCACGTCTCCGTCACGTGCGGCGCACCTCTTCGCGCTCACCGAGGGAGCGACGCCACGCGGCGACCGACAGCACCTCGCGGCGTGTGAGGGATGCATAGCGCGCGGCGCATGTCAGGGCTTCTCGACCAGCGCGCTGAAGCGCTTCGGCGAGCCCGCGCGGATCGTTCCCGTCGTCGAGGAGCGCACGCGCCGACGGCTCGCGCTCGTGGGCACCGTCGAGCAGCAGGTGGCGCGCGAGTTCGTGCAGCGCAACCTCGGCGTGCACCCGAGCGGAGAGGGCGCCGTCACCGAGACGCTGGTGCGGGTGTACTTCCACTGCAACCAGGCGTGCTCGTTCTGCTTCGTGTCGACGCACCTACCGCCCGTCGAAGACGCGCGGGTGCGCGAGGCGATCGTCTCCGAGGCGCGCGCGGGCAACCTCATCACGCTGACGGGCGGCGAGCCGACGCTCCACCCGCGCCTCGTGGAGTACGTCCGTCTCGCGCGAGAACACAGCGCCCCAGAGCTCGGCGTCGCGCTCCAGACCAACGCCGTGCGCCTCGACGACGCGGCGCTCTCCGACGCGCTCATCGACGCGGGCGTCTCCATCGTGCAGGTCTCGCTGCACGCCGCGCACGCCGCGCTGAGCGACGCGATCACGCAGGCGCCCGGCACCTTCGCGCGCACGCTGCGGGGCCTCGACAACCTTGCCCGACGCTCCGAGGTGCGCCTCGTGATCAACTACGTGATCGTGCGGCGCAACGTCGGCGACCTCGTCGCCTTCGCGGAGCTCGTCGCAGCGCGCTGGCCGCACGCGACGATCAACCTGTCATTCGCCGCGCGCTCGACGGACGTGGTGCCCGAAGACGGCGATGTAATGCCGCGCTACACCGACGCGCTCCCCGCGCTCGCACAGGCCCTCGAACTCGCGAGAGAGAAGGGCGTCGCGGTGACGGGCTTCGCCTCGATGTGCGGGATGCCCCTGTGCCTCGTCGATCCGCGCCACCGGCCGGGCGATGGGGAGCTCGTGGCGATCCCCGATGGGTGGGACGAGGGCGAGTTCGTGCGCACCGAAGCCTGCGCGCGATGCTCTTTGTGGGGTCGCTGCTACGGGCTGCGGCGACGGTATTTCGACGCCTACGGCGCCTCCGAGCTGCGTCCCGTCGATGACCCTGCGGACGCCGCGCGGTAGTGTCGCCGTCGATGCCACGATGGCTCGAGATCACCGCGGACTACCGCTGCAACCAGCGCTGCGTGGGCTGCTTCGCGACGCAGCCCGACGGCCCTTCGATGGACTCGCGCGAGGTGGCCGACGCGCTGCTCCGGGCATACCGCGACGGGGCGCGCGCGCTGTGGCTCGGCGGCGGAGAGCCCACGCTGCGGCGCGACATGCTCGCGACCGTCTCGGCCGCGCGGCGCATCGGGTACACGCGCGTGAAGCTCCAGACCAACGGGATGATGCTCGCGTACCCGAAGGTCGTCGCGCGCTGCGCCGAGGCGGGCGTCACCGAGGTCGCCTTCGCCATCAAGGGCGCCACCGCCGACACGCACGACCGCTTCACCCAGACGCCCGGCGCCCACGCGCTGCTGCTCGAAGCCATGGCCGCCGTGCGCGCCGCGGGCCTCGCGATGGAGGGCGACGTGCTCGTCTACCGCGACACCGCGAAGGAGCTTCCCGCGATCGTCGAGGCGTACACCGCGCGCGGCGTGGGGCAGTGGCGCGTGTGGCTTCTCACCGCGCGCGACGATCCCGAAGCAGCCGCGCAGGTGCCGCGCATCGCCGACGTGATGCCGCATCTGTCAGCGGCGATGGCGCTGGGGCTCTCGACGCGACCCGACTTCATCACCTCGCTGCACACGCAGCCGTGCACGGTGCCCGCGCGCGATCGGGCGTGCCTCTTCTTCGCGCGCGACCTCTCGATGCGCATCGTCAACCCCGGCGGTCACGCCTTCATGCTCGAAGACTCGCCGATGGAGGGAGGGCGCTATCTCCCGGGCTGCGAGGCTTGTTCGTTCCGCGCGCGCTGCGGCGGGATCCGCGAGGACTACCTCACGCGCTTCGGAGGCGAGGAGTTCACGCCCGTCGCCGTGGAGACATCGCGCGAGCTTTGACGCGGAATCAACGGGGTGACGCGTGTGCGGCGCGTCCCCCGCCCGAAGGAGTTCCCGTCGTAGACTCGCCGCGCACCCAAATGGACGCCCCCCGCTCGCTGATCGTGCATCCGCCCGTGTCGATCGCGCGGGACTTCATCGACTACCCCTACTTCTGCGACCTCGGCGCCGTGCAGCTCGCCGCGGTGCTCCGCGCGCACGAGGTGGCCGTGACGCTGGTCGATGCGTACGCGCTGCCGTCCTCGGGCCTCACGCCCCGTGACGACGGACGCTCTCTGCTCGGCGCCCCCGTCCGCGCGGTGCTGTCGGCTGTCGATGCCGCGCGCGTCGAGCAGCCTCACGCCGTGGTGGTGGCGTACACGCCGTTTCACCGTCCGCCGCGGCGCGACGAGCTGCTCGCGGAGCTTCTCATCGGGCTGCGCGCGCGCTTCGCCGACGCGACGATCGTCCTCGCGGACTGCTACCAGTCGGGGCAGCACTACGTCGAAGCCGACGGCGAAGAGGTGCTGCGCGCGTACCCCGAGGCCGATGCGTGGGTGAAGTACGAGGCCGAGGTCACGGTGCCCTCGCTCGTGAAGCGCATCGCGGCGGGTGAGCGTCTGCGCGGCACGTTCCGCGGTGAGGAGGTGCCGCAGCTCGACGCGCTCCCGATGCCCGCGTGGGACCTCGTCGACCTCGCTGCGAGCGACGCGTTTCGCGCGCGGGTGGTGCGAGGCGTCGGACGCGGCGCGTGGCCCTTTCCCATCGACGGACGCACGCTGCCGATGGTGACCTCGCGGGGCTGTCCGTTCACCTGCGTGCACTGCAGTTCGAACCCGGGCCGCGCGCCGGGCGCGCCCAAGACGCAGCGCCGTTACAGCGCAGAGCGACTGCGCGCCTCCGTCGACGCGCTCGCGGCGTTGGGCGCGACGCGCATCGAGGTGCTCGACGAGCTGGTGAACGTCAACGAGCGCCACTGGGAGGCGCTGCTCGACGCGGTCGACGCGCGCGACCTCCGCTTCGACGTGCCCAACGGGATGCGCGCGGACTACCTCACGCCCGCGCACTTCGCTCGGATGCGAGGCCGCGTCGCCACCGTGAGCGTCAGCGCCGAGAGCGGCGTGCAGCGCGTGGTCACCGAGGTGGTGCACAAGCGCCTCGACCTCGCGACCATCGTGGCCGCCGCGGAGAACGCGCACGCCGCGGGCGTTCCGCTGATGATCCACTACATCGTCGGGCTGCCCGGCGAGTCGGCCGAGGAGATCAACGCGACGCTGAGCTTCGCGATGGACCTCTACGAGCGCTTCAACGCGTACCCCGCCGTGCAGTTCGCGACGCCGCTGCCGGGGACCGAGCTCGCGCGCGGACGAAAGCTCCCTGTGGTCGACGACTGGGGGCCGAGCTTCCAGAAGGTCCCGAGCCAGCCCGACGCGTCGGTGAGCGCCGAGGAGCTGCAGCGCTTCCGCTGGACCTTCGAAGCGCGGATGCGCGCGTCGGGCGCGCCCCAGAAGCTCATCATGAACGTCACCTACGTGTGCAACAACCGCTGCACCTTCTGTGCGGTGGGCACGCGGACGCAGGTCGACGGACACCCCGAGCGGCAGCGCGAGCACCTCGATCGATACCGCGCGATGGGCGTGCGCATGGTCGACTTCGACGGCGGCGAGCCGACGCTCAACCCCGAGCTGATCCCGCTGATCCGCTATGCGCGCGCGATCGGCTTCGAGCGCGTGAACGTCACCACCAACGGGCGCATGTGCTTCTACGAGGACTTCGCGCGCAAGCTCGTGCGCTCGGGACTCACGACGCTGCTCTTCAGCGTGCACGGCCACGACGCGCGCACGCACGCGCAGCAGGTGGGCGTCGCCGAAGCCTTCGAGCAGACCGTGGGCGGCATTCGCAACACGCTCCGCCACGCGCCGCAGGGCGTCGAGCTCGGCATGAACGTCACCGTCACCAAAGGGAATCACGACACGCTCGACAAGCTCGCCGAGCTCGCCTGGGAGCTCGGGCTGCGGTGGATGAACATCCAGTTCCTCACGCCCTTCGGGCGCGCGACGCAGTGGGTGGCGCCCGACACGCAGACCGCCGCGAACCTCGCGATGCGCGTCATCGATCGCTGGAGCGACCGGATGAAGTTCCAGGTGATCAACCTGCCCTTCTGCTTCATGCCCGGCTACGAGCGCTACATGATGGGCGACCTGCAGAAGCTCCAGCGGCACATGGTCTTCGTGAACAACGACGACGTGAACCTCGCCGAGTACCTCGCCGCGCAGCGCGTTCGAAAGCCCGTCTGCGCGTCGTGCCCGCACGCCGTGTTCTGCAGCGGTTTCTATGAGCTCCACGACGCGCCGGAGCCGCCCTGGATCGTGCGCCCCGAGGACCTCGTGCGTCCCGTCGCGGGGCGTCGATGAGCCGCGCGGTCGACGAGGCCGCGCGCACGCTCCTCGGGCCGCTCCTCGAAGCGCAGTCGCGCGACGCGCCGTGGCGGCTCCTCTCGTGGGACGTCGATCAGGGCATCTCGCTCACCCTCGCGCAGGGCGATCGACGGCTGCTCGTCGAGATCGCCGCGCGCGACACCAGCGAGTCGTGCCTGCTTCGAACGGCGCGCTTCAACCTCGTCGCGCGGCGGCTCTTCGCGGGCGACGCACCGCTCGAGCCCGACGAGCGACGCGCGGTGGAGCAGCTCGCGCGCCTCATCCGATCGCGCGAGGGATTGCTCCCGGTGATCGAGCGTCCGACGACGACGCGGGGCAGCGCGGTGCGAGAGATCGAGGTCGACCGCGTGCTCGTCGCCGAGGGCGACGGGCACTACTACGTCAACCCCTACGTGGGCTGCATGATCGGCTGCGAGTTCTGCTGGGCTTCCACGAGCGCCGAGCTCTCACGCGCGCTCGAAGGGCTCCCGTCGCTCCCGTGGGGGCGCTGGGTCGACGTGAAGGTCAACGCGCCCGAGGTGCTGCGCCGCGAGCTCGCCACGCGCGCGCCGGGCGTCGTGCGCATGAGCCCCGTGGTGACCGATCCGTACCAGCCGCTCGAACGAAAATACCGCGTCACGCGAGGCTGCGTGGAGGCGATCGTCGACGCGGGCTTCTCGCCGGTGATCCTCACGCGCGACGCGCGCGCGCTCGATGACGTCGACCTCTTCGCGCGCTGCGCGGGTTCCGCGGTGGGCATGTCGATCCCGACCGACGACGACGCGGTGCGGGCCGCGTTCGAGCCGGGCGCCTCGCCGATCGAAGAGCGCCTCGACGCGCTCGAACGGCTTCACGCCGCGGGGGTTCGCACCTTCGCGGTGGTGCAGCCGGTGCTCCCGATGAACGCCGCGAACCTGGTCGCGCGCGTGGCGCCCTTCGTCCGCGCGGTGCGCATCGACCGCATGCACGCGCTGTCTCGGGCGCGCCACCTCTACGCCCGCGCGGGTCGCCTCGACGCGATGGGCGAGGGCTTCGCCGAGGCGCTCGAGCGCGAGCTGCGCGAGGGGTTCGCGGCCCGCGGGGTGCGCGTCGACGACCTCGACGACCTCGCGACGGCCCTGGGGTCGTAGCGCGCGACGACCCTCTGCGGTCGTCGGTCACCAGCCTTCGAAGGGCCGCAGGTCCGACGGGACGGGCACGTCGTCGTGCGACGCCATCACCCGTCGCAGCTCGGTGAGCGTGGACTCGATGGCGGGCGTGCTGGCGCCCATGAAGTAGTACGAGAAGCGACCGGTCTCGCGCCCCGTCACCCGCGTCACGTAGATCGTGAGCGGCGTGCTGCTGATGCGGACGTTGACGGACAGGTAGCCGTCGCGCATGCCGTTGATGGCGGTCACCGTCGCCGGTCCGAGCGTCGAGCCCGCCGCGAGGGGCGCGAAGAGGGCCATCTCCTCGGGGCGGATGGGCCTCGCGGCGGCGTCTCTCGGACCCGGCCGCCGCGTGGAGTGGGGCATCCCGTTGTTTTGCCCGTTCGATGAGCGCGAGCCGAAGGGCAGGCGCCCCACGCGCGACCAGTAGACGCCGACGGCCATGAGCGCGACGACGACCACCAGGCCGATCCGCGATCGAATCGCGTCGATCGGACGGCTCGGAGGCGCCGCAGGGCCTTGCGCTGCGGAACCCTTCGCATCGGGCTCTTTTGCGGCGGGCTCCGTCGCGGCGGGCGTCGCGGGGGGTTCTTTTGCGGCGGGCTCCGTCACCGCGGGCTCGGTCGCCGGAGGCGTCGCGGAAGGCGCTGCTTCCGTTGTGTCCTTCGTGTCTGTCATCGCTTCGTGGGGCGCGAGGGTAGGAGATCTCGCGATGTGCGTCTATCGCGCGGCAGCGGCGGGGCCTCGCGCCGGTGCGAGCTCGACGAGCGTGACCGGGAGCCTCGGCCCGGGCTCGATCGGGGGGCCGTGTCCGCGTCGCGAGACGCTCCCGCGCGAGAGGACGCGGGTCGCGGGCTGGTGCGCGAAGAGACGGCAGCGCTCCACGAGGTGCGTGAGCCGCGCGAGGCGCTCGCCGCGGTCGATGTACCCATCGACCGCCTGCTCGAAGTTGGTGACATGGAGCGCCAGGCAATCGGGGCCGAGGTACGCGAAGCGCGTGCTGGGAACGTCGTCTCTTCCGAAGTCGACCCACTCGATGTCGGGGCGGAGCAGCAGGAGGGAGCTCCGCGCGGGGTAGAGCCCGAACTCGAACTGGAGGTTGGCGACCTCGGCGTGCGCGGGCAGCGCCGTGACGGCCCGCCGGAGGAACGCGTACTCCTCCTGAAAGGCGAAGCGGTAGCGCAGCGGCGCGCGCGACTCGGCGACGAACAGAACGGCCGCGAGCAGCGCGATCGGCAGCGCCGTGAGCCCGAGCTTGTCACGAACGGCGACGGCGCCCGCCGCGGTCACCATGCACAGCAGCGGCAAGACGCAGACGAAGTGCCTCGCGCCGAGGTAGTCCGAGTCGGCGACGCCGAGGTACGCGTACCCGGGGAGACGCGCGATGAGCACGGCGACGAGCATCCGCCACCCGGCCTCGGTGGAGAGCATCTTGCCCCAGCCCACCCAGAGCAGCGGCAGCAGGACGACGGGCACCCACGTGATCTTGTCCAGGCTTGCGGCCTCGAGGTTGGAGACGACGCCGCGGACCGTCTCGTCCATGGTGAACCGCTCGCCCATGGCGGGGAACAACGTCACCGCGTTGACCGCCTCGCGCAGCAGCGCGGAGACCGACGGATACGGCAGGCAGCGCTCCAGGTCGGGCGCGATGGCCACGCGCGTAAACGCCGCCGTCGCGACGCCTGATGCGATGAGCAGCGGCGCGTCGCGGCGCAGCAGCGCGACGAAGGCCCGCGGCTGCACCACGAGCGCGAGGATCGACAGCAGCAGGAAGCCCGTCTCCAGGCGCGTGTGCACCATCAGCACGAGGCACGACGCGGCGAGGGCGAAGGCGACGCGGCGCCCCGAGGCCGCGTAGTCCGCGAAGTGGCTCAGGCCCGCGAGAAAGAGCAGCAGCGCGGCGGGGTGCGCGTCGTCGCCGGTCGCGAGCACGATCTGAAAGGGCAGCGCCACGAGCAGCCCCGCGCCGAGGAGCGCCGTACGCCGGTCCCCCGAGAGGCGGCGCAGCGCGACGTAGGCGATGGGCCCCGTGAGCACGCCGCAGAGCCGCGACGCGCCGAAGGAGACCCAGTCGGTGCGCGGCGCCGCGTGGCTCAGCGCTGCGATGAGCGAAGGCCACCCGAGGCCGATCTTCGAGATATGCGTCGGGAACGTGGCGGACACGGACGCGAAGAAGTGCGCCGGGACGGGGCCGCGCCACGCCGTGAGCGCGAGCGACCACGCCGCGAGCCCCCACAGCGCTCGACGCGCGCCAGGCTCACCCCGCAGCAGCCTCGCGATGGCGACCGCGGCGCCGAGCCAGAGCGCCATGATGATCGCGACGAAGAGACGGAGCAGCCACGGTCTGCCAGACGGATCAAGCACAGACCCGCGGTCATATCACCTTGCGCGGCACGCCGTGCGGATGGCGTCGACGTGGACGCCCAGCACGATGATGCGCAGGTCGGCGCCGCCCGCGACGCCGTGCTCCTCGCTCGCGACGATGCGCGGCGCGTCGATGAAGCGCCCGGAGGTCTCCTCCGCGTCGGGGCGACACGCGAGGCGGTAGCGCAGGCGAACCCGCGCGCCGGGTTGGAGCTGTCCGGGGTGGGTGCCGTGGGAGGTCCAGTTCCAGGCGCCGTAGAGGTCAGCCCAGGAGATTTTCAGGGTGGTGTCGTCGTACTGCGCGAGGATCTCGCCGGCGAAGAGCTCGCGGGCGGCGTCGCGGCCGAGCTCGACGCCGGTCTGCGCGTCTCTCACGCTGACGGAGACCTCGAGCGTGCGGTGGGGATAGAACACGTCGGCCGCGATGCCGTAGGCCACCACCACGAGCGCGCCGATGCGCCGCATCCGCGGGCGAGACCAGAAGGCCTCCTCGCCGTAGCGACCGAGCTTCATGCGCATCCACGGGACGTAGTCGAAGCGCAGAAAGAACGGCATGAGGAGGCCCGTCACCATGAGCCCGCCCACCTTCACCAGCTCGTTCGACGTGAACCGCCAGAGCACGCCCGTGATGAGCGAGGCCATCAGCCCGAACTGGACGCGGTGCCAGAACTTGCGCGGGATCGTCACCGGATCGGTCGCGGCGAACAGGAAGATGATCAGCTCGGCGGAGCTGGGGAACCAGCGCGTCACGAAGGTCCCCGCGAGGATGGGGAGCACGACGTCGAGGTGTCCGCCGAGCCACGCGATCAGCGCGCCGATGCCCACGACGACGAGCGTGAAGTGGGGGACGTGCGTGAACCCGTGGCTGATGGGGTGCACCCACGCGCCGACCTGGAGGCCCGCCGAGCAGAGCAGGCCGCCCCAGAAGACGCCGAAGGTGCCGGGGTTGAAGAGGTGTCGCCCGTCGCGGTTGACGATGAAGGTGCGAGACAGCCACCCCAGCGTGACGAGCAGCGACTGCCACCGCCACTGGCCCGGGCCGGCCGCGTAGAAGAGGCAGATGGTGTTGCACATCGCCAGCGAGGTCAGCACGCGGAAGCGACGCCCGGGGACCAGCCTCCACTCGATCGTCTGGAGCAGAAAGACCGTGCCGTAGGCCGCCGCCACGTTGATGAGGCTCTGCCGCGGGGAGTAGAGGTACAGCGCCAGGTAGAAGACGTACTGCGTCGCGAGCTGGAGCAGCAGCACGAGGTCCACCGCGCCGGTCCGCGCCCCGAGGCGGGCGGTCACCATCCAGCGGGGGACGGGCGAATCGTTCGATGCGAGGCGCTCGAGCTTGAGGCTCGGCGCGGCGTCGGAGACGGGCGATGGGTCGGTCATCGTGGCGCCTGGGAGAAGATCACGCGCGGACGTATCCGCAATGAGTTTCCGTCGAAGCTCACCGTCACCCGCGCCTCGCCCGGCTGCGTCGGCGCGACGAGCACCCGGCGGACCCCCTGCGCGTCCGTCGTCGCCTCGGCCTCCCAGCGCCCAGCGCCCGTGAGCTCGATGCGCGCGGTCTCCGCGCCGAGCGCCCGCGGGCGCGCCGTCACCTCCACCGTGCTGCGCCCGTCGGCGGACACCACGCGCGCGGAGAGCGTGAGCGCGTCGGGCTCTACGATCTCGTTCGAACGCCCGGCGCTCACGGAGACGCCGCGCTGCACGATCCCGCTCGGCCAGCGCACCGTCACCGTCGCCGCGCGCTCGGCGCCCAGCGGAATCTGAAGGGAGCGCGCGTGCTCGGCGGCGTAGGGGCCTTGACCTCCGTAGGCGAACACCATCGGCGGCGACGCGCCGTCGACCGACACGCGCGCGCCCGTGGCGTCCAACGCGCTGACGGTGCCGCGCAGACGCAAGAGGGCCATGTTCCCCTGCGGCTCGATGCCGTTGACCAGGAGCAGCGGAGCGGCGTCGTCGGGCATCGCGAAGCACCCGACGGGGCCGTCGCTGGTGAGCGGACCGCACACCAGACCACGGGCGCGCAGCGACAGCCCGATGGTGGCCGCGCCCGCGTTCGCGAAGGTCCTGTCGTGGCGGTTGAGAAAGAGGTCGACGGGCCCCGGATCGGGCGGCACAGACTTCTGGACGCTGTTGCCCTCGCGGAGCGTGAGGATGTCGGGCCAGCCGTCGAGGTCCGCGTCGAAGCTGTACGACCCCCACGCGAAGTCGTTGCCCACGCCCTCGACGTTCGCGGCGACGGCCTCGTCGACGAGGCGACGGCCTCCCATGTGACGCAGCAGCCGCGACCTGCTGGATGTGCCAGAGATGAACCAGTCGACGCGACCGTCGCGGTCGTAGTCGAGCGGCGAGAGGCTCATCGGGTCGCAGCGCGCGAGGAGCATCCCCAGCGCCTCGTCGCGCGATTGCAGGATCTCCCCCGGCGACACGCCCCACGAGAACCACGCCTTCTGGATGTCGACCATCGCGAAGAGGTCCATCGCGCCGTCCTCGTCGATGTCGTCGTAGAACATCCCGAAGCCGTTGTAGCCGGGCTCCGTGTGATCGAGCATGAAGGGCGTGGGGCGCGGCGTGAACTCGTCGAAGGTTCCGTCGCCGCGCGCGACGAGCAGCCGGTGCGGCGCGTCGGGCGAGCGCGCCTGCGTGACCGAGAGGTCCGCGCGCCCGTCGAGGTTCACGTCGGTGACGAGCACCTGCTGCGCGGCGAACTCGCTCGCGGCCCTCGCCAGGGTGACCGGCGCGGCGAAGCGGCATCCCCCTTCGCCGCGGAGCATGTCCACGGTGCTCGACGCGAGCACCAGGTCCTGGCGCCCGTCGCCGTCGAGGTCGACGAAGACGCCCGCGTGCCAGTACGAGTTGGGCAGCGCGTCGGGGGCGGGCTCGAAGCGCGGCCCCGCGCGGCCCAGAAAGAGCCTCGTGGGCTGCGTGCGGCCGAGGGCCACCACGTCGAGGAGCCCGTCGTCGTTGCAGTCCCCGACCGCCGCGCTCTGGATCGGCGGGCTCGGGAGGACGTCGCGGAGGACGGTGAAGCGCCCCACCGGCCGAGGCTCGACGCGAGGCGCGCGCGGGGTGACATCGTCGACGACCGTCGGCGCGGCGCCGGGCGCAGCGCTCTCGCACGCGCTCGAGAGCACGCACACCAGCCCGCACATCACGACGCGCTGACCCATGGGCTCCACGCGCTGCGTAGCGTACATGAAAACGTCGCCGCGGCGTGCGCGCCGCGCGAAGGGCGCGCCGCAGGCAACGCCTTGCTCGCGTCGGAGCGGGCGGTCTATCGTCCCGGCCCTATGGACGCCGCGGAGAACAGCTTCTCGAACCCCGTCGCCGCTTCGTTGGAGACGCTGTCGTGACGACGACCGACGCCTCTACGCTCGACGCCGAGGTGAACACCATCCGCGAGGCGCTCACCGCCGCGCTCGCCCGCGGCGAGCTCACCGAGCTCGCGGGCTGGGAGCTCGACGGCGTCGAAGCCGAGACCTTCCGGGGGATGTCGGTGCCCGGCATCCTCCTCACGCGCGGATACCGCACGCTGCACCTCTACCTGCTCCCGAGAGGGACCGCCTCCGCCGCCCATCACACCGATCGCTACGACGTGCTCTACAACGACAGCGCGCTGACCAGGCGGTCCGCGAGCGCCGAGAGCCCCATCGTCCTCGATCAGTTCCTCGCGTGGCTCGACGACGCCTTTCGGGCGCATACCGCGAGCGCTTCGACGCCCGCGCAGCACGCGCCGATCGCCGTCTCGCCCGCGCTCGCAGAGGAGCTGCGCGTCATCCGTGAGGCGCTCACGAACGCCCTCGCGCGCGGAGAGATCGCAGAGCTCGCGGGGTGGCAGCTCGACGCCGTCGAGGCCGAGACCTTCCGCGGACGTGCTGTACCTGGCGCGCGGCTCTCGCGCGGTGACCACACGCTGCACCTGCACATGATGCCCGCGGGCTCCGAGGCGTCTGCGCACCGCACCGAGCGCTACGACGTGCTCTACGACGACAGCGCGAAGACCACGAAGGCCACGCGCGGACAGCAGCCACTCGCGCTCGATCAGCTTCCGGCATGGCTCGACGCGACGTTCCGACTGCCGACGGAGAACGCGGCGCCCGCGACGCCCGCGACGCCCGCGGCGCCCTCCCCGGTGCTCGACATCGAGGTGCGCACGCTCCGCAAGGCGCTCACCGGCGCGCTCGAACGCAGAGAGATCGCAGAGCTCGCGGGGTGGGCGCTCGACCGCGTGGAGGCCGAGA
>JBPOHC010000645.1:0-1555 GCA_052035985.1 Myxococcota bacterium
ACGCGAAGGGACGCCATAAATGACTGTAATAACATACGTCATTACATCCCACCTCTGAGAATGATGCGATACCATCTCATGGCAGTCCGCGCGCGTGAGGGCCCTCCCTCCGCGGCACCCTGCCCCGCGGCACCTTGCCCCGCGGCACCTGTCCTCGCCGCACCTTGCCCCGCGGCACCCGTCCCTGCGGACCTCCTCGTCGCACCTGCCCCCGCTCCTTGCAGGAACGCTGCGCTCCCTTGCAGGAAGCCGCGCTCGCTCCTTCTCGCTGCGCCCTGCCTCATGGGCCGCTGCGCTCCGCGCGGTCACGGGTCGCCGAGGGTGACGCGGGCGCGCTCCAAGGCCTCGGCGAGGCTGTCGATGTCGGCCTCGGTGGTGTAGACGCCGAGCGAGGCGCGCACCGTGGCGGGGATGCCGAAGTGGTCCATCACCGGCTGCGTGCAGTGCTGGCCCGTGCGCACCGCGACGCCCTCGAGATCGAGCGCCGTGCCGACGTCGTGCGGGTGGATGTCGCCGAGGAGGAACGAGACCGCCGACGCACGGCGGCCCGCCCCCTCGGACGCGCGGCGGCCCGCGCTCGCGCGTGCTCCGGCCGCCTCACCGGGGCCATGCGACGGCACGCCGGGAGCAGCGCCGATGAGGTGTACACCTGGGACCGACTGAAGTGTACGCACGAGGCGCTCGTACAGGACGGCCTCACGGACCGCGATCCCTTCCATGCCGAGCGCGGAGAGCCAGTCGATCGCGGCGCCGAGGCCGATCACGCCGACGATGTCGGGGGTGCCCGCCTCGAAGCGGTGCGGCGGCTCGCGGTAGGTGGTGCCGCCGAAGGTGACCGTCTCGACCATGTCGCCGCCGTGCTGGAACGGGGGCATCTCGTCGAGGAGCTCGCCGCGACCCCAGAGGACACCGCAGCCCGTGGGGCCGTACATCTTGTGCGCGGAGAACGCGTAGAAGTCGCAGCCGAGCGCCTGCACGTCGACGGGGCCGTGCGCCACGGCCTGCGCCCCGTCGACGAGGACGACAGCGCCCGCAGCCTTCGATCTCCGGGTGATCTCGGCGACGGGGAGGACGGTGCCGAGGCTGTTGGAGACGTGCGCCACCGCGACGAGGCGCGTGCGCGGGCCGAGGAGGGCGTCGAGGCGGTCGAGCATCACGTCGCCGCGATCGTCGATCGGGAGGACGCGCAGCTCGGCACCGGTGTGCGCGCAGAGGGCCTGCCAGGGGACGAGGTTCGAGTGGTGCTCCAGCGCTGTCACGAGGACCTCGTCGCCGGGGCCGACGTGCGCGCGACCGAACGTGTGGGCGACGAGGTTCACGGCCTCGGTGGTGCCGCGGACGAAGACGATCTCGCGCTCGCTCCGCGCGTGGAGGAAGCGCGCGACCTTGCGGCGGGCGCCCTCGTAAGCGGCCGTCGCCTCCTGGCTGAGCGTGTGGACGCCGCGGTGGATGTTGGCGGTGGCCTCGTACGCGTGGACGAGCGCGTCGATGACGGCGCGCGGCTTCTGGGTGGTGCTCGCGCTGTCGAGGTACACGAGGGGCGCGCCGTTCACGC
>JBPOHC010000781.1:0-5484 GCA_052035985.1 Myxococcota bacterium
TAGACGAGCCCCAGTCCGCAGTAGTCGCGGTGGCTGTTCATGATCTTCTTGCCGCTCACGAGTGCGGCGGCGACGCGCGTCGCGAGGGCGCGGCCGTAGGGCGTCGGGTCGGCGTGCGGCGTCGACCCCGGGTGCGCCTCGGTCGAGGCGGGGGCGGGTTCGGCGGGCGTGTGCTTCTTCTTCTTGCTCACGGCGCGCGAGCGTACCGGAGGACGCGCGTCCCCGAGGACTTCGACGTCGCCTCCGAAGCATTCCAGTGCTCCCCCGAGGACGCCAAAGTCCCTCCGCGAGCACTCAAGTGCTCTGTCGGAGACTTTTTCTTTCGATCCGGAGCACTCGAATGCTCTGTCGGAGACTTTTTCTTTCGATCCGGAGCACTCGAATGCTCCGTCGGAGACTTTTTCTTTCGATCTGGAGCACTCGAATGCTCCCGCTGGGACATTCAATCCGGCGACGGAGCACTCGAATGCTTCACGACCGACTTTGGAGTCGACCACGGAGCGGTCGAACGCTCCCCTCGCGTGGGCGGTGATCGCCGCGGTCAGCGCTTTCGCTGCGGGGGAGCCTTCGCGCGACCGGGGCTCATCACCGCGAGCACGTGTTCGAAGCCCGCGTTGAGGAGCTGCTTCTCGGTGTCGTCGACGACGCCGCCCTTCCTTCGCGCGGCCAGCGTCTCGGGGCTCCATCCCGCCGCGGCGAGCTCCGCGAGCAGGTACGCGCGCCGCGTCTGCGCATCCGAGAGCCGCAGGAACGACAGCCACGCGATGGCCCCGTCGTCGCGGGTGACGACCTCGCCGAGCGCGTTGCCGCCGTCGAGCGTGAGGCCCGTGCTGAAGCGACGCACGGTGTAGGGCTGCGCGCGCGTCGATCCGCGCGTCACGAGGGGCGTCTTCGAGAGGCCCTCTCGCAGCGCCGAGACCGCCGTGGCCCACGGGGCGCGCGTGCGAGCGAGCGCGAGGCGCAGGTCGTCGAGCGTGCGGATCGCAGCGCCGCCGAGCTCCAGCTTGAAGGGGCGCTCGGCCGCGTCGTGGCGCGAGAGGTAGAGCTGCATCGTGCCGCCGAGGAGGTCTCCCACGATCGCGCGGTGGAGCTCGGCGTAGACCTCGGGCGACGGCGCGACGAAGGCCGCGAGGAGCGTGTCCGCCGCGTAGACGAGCGCGCCGCACTGCGTGGGGTGCAGTTCGAAGGTGCGCAGCGCCGACTCGACCACCGAGGCCGCCGAGCGCTCGCTCCGCACCGATCCGTCGTACACGCGGACCTTGGAGCGTCGCGCCCAGGTCTCGGGCGAGGCGTCGAAGGTCGAGAGCAGCGCCCCTTCGAGCGAGAGGTGCATCGGGAGCATGCGAACGCGCGACGAGGCGTCGCGTCGACCGATGGGATAGTCCATGCGGGCGGTGCGGACGCGGCGCTCGGCGTTGTGCGCGTTCACGATCTGCGTGCTGTAGGCGACGAGGGGAGCGCTCCCGTCGAAGCCCGTGACCGCGCCGTGCGGCACGAGCACGACGCCGCTGTGGGTGTCGTCGTCGGTGATCCACGGTCGCGCGACGGGGATCAGCGGCAGGTCGACGGGGGCAGCGACGCGCGTGAGCGGCACGAGGTGAACGGGGCCGAAGGGCTGCGAGGGCAGCGCCTCGATGCCGGGGAGGGGGAGCGTTCCGAGCGGTCGGTGGTTCATCGGGCTTCGACCGCCTCGTCAGCTTCGTCGGTCGCAGACGCGTCTGTGTGTTCGAAGACCTCCTCGCGTTGCGAGCGCACCGCGAGGAAGCGCTTCACCCGCGCGAGGAGCCACGCCTCGAGCTCGGCGAGCGTTCCGCTGCCCTCGGCGAAGCGCGCGAAGCCGAGCATGGTGAAGAGGTCTTCTGCGTCGCGCAGTCCCACCGTCGCGACGCCCGCGGCGAGCGCGCGCGGCGCGAAGCGCTCCTGATCGAACACGGGGTTCACGTGCACGACGGAGACGCGGTGCGCGGGCGCGATGCGCTGACGGTAGTGGCGCATCACCTCGGAGACGCCGCCGCGAGGGCTGTTCTCGAAGCCGTCGGAGACGATCACCACGAGGTCGGGCGCGGTGGCGAGCGCGTCGACGAGGGGCGTGGCGAGGTCGGTCTGCCCGGCGGCCTCGAGCGAGAGGGGATCTTCGAGCGGCGGCGTCCAGAACGCGCGGAACTCGCTCGCGCTCGCTTCGAGGAGGTGCGCCACGCCGAGGGCCACGGCGAGGGGACGGCGGGCCTTCTCGTGGCTGCCTCCCGACGAGTGCGAGCGGTCGAGCACGGCGGCGACGCGTCCGAGGCGCATCGGGGCGCGGCGCACGACGCGGTCGGCCGACATCGCGAGCGCGGCGTTGAGGGCTGCTCCGCGCGCGAGGCGCTCTTTAATGGGGAGCGAGAGTGCGTAGAGGCACAGCCGCGTGAGGTCGATGCGGTGAAGGTCGAGCGAGATCGACGCTCCCTCGGCGCGCGCGGTCGACTGGAGCCGCATGCGCTCCGCGGGGGTCATGCGCGCCTCGATGCGCTGGAGGAACTCGTCGCGGGGGATGCGGTGCCGCGCGGCGAAGCCCTCGGCCACGGTGTACGGGAGCTCGTAGAGCGCGTCGGGCTCGGTGCGCGCGCGCCGGTGCGCTTCGAAGATCGGCGTCGTGAAGGGCTGCTTCCGTCGGCGCGTGTTCTCGAAGAGAAAGGGCGCGAGCTCGCCGGGGAGCGGGCAGTGCGCGTGGCGCGCGGCGACCTTCACGCGGGGGCGGTACTTCACCGCGTCGTGGTGGACGTCGCGGCGCAGTTCGAAGAACTCCCGCACGATCGCGCGCGTGCGTCGGTTGTTCACGCCGCGCTCACGCAGCGACGCGACGAGCCTCCACGACCGCGACGCCGGGAGCCGACGCAGCGCCTCGGAGACGAGCGCGCCCTCCTCCTCGCGGTCGCTCTCGCGCTTCGGAGCGCCCTGCGCGAGGAGGTTCGCGATGATGAGCGACTGGTTGAAGTGGTTGATCCCCGCGGCCAGCGCGCGCGCGTAGAGCCGACGGTAGTTGCCGAGGATGTACTCGTGGAGGAACTGGATGGCGACGTCCTGGCCGCGCGAGTCGGCGTAGAACTCGGCCTGCCCCGAGCACGCGAAGCAGGCGTTGACGAACATCGCGAGGTCTTCGCGCTCGAGCCGGTCGATGTCGGGGCGCATTGGGGCATCACCGCGAGGGCGGCGGGAGGGGATTGGGGAGGTGGGGATACCGCCCGGGGAGTAGGCGACGCGACCAGCGTATCTACAGTCTCAAAAACTGGTCTTCGGCAATCGCGTCAGAGTCCCGCGGGCGGCGGCGCCACCGTAGCAGAGGGGCGAGGGGGTGCGCCACGCTGCACAGCGCAAGGTGTGGCGGCGACCCCGCGTCCGCGGATCGGAGGGCGCGAGGGGGTTGCACATAGGAATCGCTGTTTTCCAGGCATTTGGCGCTTACTGCCGAGCTTGCGATGCGCGTACCTTGATTTTGAAGAAGGGAGACTTTTCCATGAAACGATTGAGAGCTTTCGCCGCGTTCGCGGCGTTGCTCGCCCTCTCCGGCTGTGACGGGACGCCCGTCATCGGAGGCAGCGAGCCGCGCGACGCAACGATGGCAGACACCGCGGATGTGATCGACTCGGGGCTCATGTGTCCGTCGCCGTTGGCCGCGTGCAGCGGTCGATGTACCGACCCCCGCACCGACCGCGAGAACTGCGGCGCGTGCGGGCGCGCGTGCGGGACGGGCAACATCTGCGAGCGCGGCGCGTGCGTGCCCGATTGCACCGCGGGCGAGACGCTCTGCATGGGTGCCGCGACGGGCGACGCGGGGGCCTCCCTTCGCTGCGTGTCGCTCCAGACGAGCCGCGAGAACTGCGGCGCGTGCGGCACCGCATGCGGACGCGATCAGGTCTGCGCGGGCGGCGCGTGCACGTTCATGTGCACGGGGACCACGACCGAGTGCATGGGCACCTCGGGCGACATGGACGCGAGCACGCCCGGCCGCTACTGCGCCGAGCTCCAGTCTGACCGCCTCAACTGCGGCGCGTGCGGAAACACCTGTCAGGAAGGCTACACCTGCCAGGACGGTCGCTGCCGCATCCGCTGCGGCGAGCTCCAGGTGCAGTGCCCCACGCCGGGCGCCGACGCGGGCCCCATGGGCGGCGGCGAGATGTGCATCGACACCACCACCGACATCACGAACTGCGGGACGTGTGGCAACGCGTGTCCCTTCGGTCAGTTCTGCGTCCGCGGGATGTGCCAGACCACCTGCGGCGCGGGCTTCACCAACTGCATGGGCGTGTGTCGCGACCTCACGAGCGACCGCCTCGGCTGCGGGATGTGTGGCAACGCGTGCGGCTCGGGCGAGGTCTGCACCGCGGGCGTCTGCGTCGTGTCGTGCGGCAGCGGCCTCACCGCGTGCGACTCCGTCTGCCGTGACCTCACGAGCGACAACAACAACTGCGGCGCCTGCGGGACGCGTTGCAACCCCGGCCAGGTGTGCTCCCGCGGCATGTGCCAGACCACGTGCAGCGCCGGGCTCACCGACTGCACCGGGACGTGCCGCGACCTGACCGGCGACAACAACAACTGCGGCGCGTGCGGCACCGTCTGCCCCGCGGGTCGCGTCTGCTCGGCGGGCACCTGCACCGTGTCGTGCGGCGCCGGGACCACCAACTGCGCGGGCACCTGCCGCGACCTCCAGACCGACAACGCGAACTGCGGCACCTGCGCGCGCGCCTGCGCCTCGGGTCAGGTCTGCTCCGCGGGCACGTGTCAGGTCTCGTGCGGCGCTGGGACCACCAACTGCTCGGGCACCTGCCGCGACACCGACACCGACCTCCGTAACTGCGGCATCTGCGGGAACGCGTGCGCCTCGGGTCAGGTGTGCTCCGCGGGGACCTGCCAGGTCTCGTGCACCGTCGGCACCAACGAGTGCTCGGGCGTGTGCCGCGACCTCCAGACCGACAACAACAACTGCGGCGCCTGCGCGCGGGCGTGTCCTTCGGGTCAGGTCTGCTCTCGCGGCATGTGCACCGTGTCGTGCAGCACCGGGCTCACCAACTGCTCGGGCACCTGCCGCGACACCGACACGGACCTCAACAACTGCGGCGTGTGCGGCAACGCATGCGCCTCGGGTCAGGTCTGCTCCGCGGGGACCTGTCAGGTCTCGTGCGGCGCGGGCACCACGAACTGCGCGGGCGTCTGCCGCGACCTCCCCACCGACACCAACAACTGCGGGACCTGCGGCAACGTGTGTCCCTCGGGGACGGTCTGCTCTCGCGGGACGTGCACGGTCTCGTGCCTCGCGGGCCTCACCAACTGCACGAGCGTCTGCCGCGACCTCACCACCGACATCAACAACTGCGGCGCGGGCGGAATGGCCTGCTCCTCGGGTCAGGTCTGCTCTCGCTCCGCGTGCACCGTGTCGTGCGGCGCGGGCCTCTCGAACTGCACGGGCACCTGCCGCGACCTCCAGACCGACCGCCTCAACTGCGGCGC
>JBPOHC010000071.1:0-1925 GCA_052035985.1 Myxococcota bacterium
GTCGGGCTCCTCCACGGCGAGGCCGTCGCGTTCGGCATCGCAGTCGCCACGGTGATGTCGCTCCACCGCGGGCTCATCGCGTCGGCCGATGCCGAGCGAATCCTCGCGCTCCTGCACGCCTACCGCCTGCCTCCGCCCGTGCCGCGAGAGCGCCTCGCGCGCGCCTGCGAGCGCATGGACGAGGTGCGCCTCGTCCGCGGGAGGAGCCTCAATTTCGTGCTCCCCACGCGCGTCGGAGGATTTCAGATCGTGGCCGAGATCGAGCGCGACGAGGTACCTCGCGCCGTCGAGGCCCTCGCGAAGCACCCGCTCCTCGGGCCTTGCGTGGCGCCATGAGCGCGACGATCGGGCTCGACCTCGGGGGCACCAAGCTCCTCGGTCTCTGCGTCTCGGATGACGGCGCGGTGCTCTCTCGCGCGCGGCGTGACACGGGTCGCGAGACCTCTCCCGCCCAGGCCCTCTCGCTCGTTCACGAGCTCGTCGAGGTGCTCTGCGCTGAGGCGCAGGTCGAGGTGCGCGCGGTGGGTGTGGGCTTCCCCGGGCTCGTCGATGCGCCGCGCGGCGTCGTGCGGTCGACGGTGATGATCGACGGGTGGCGCGACGTCGCCTTCGCCGCGATGGTGCGCGACGCGACGGGCCTCCCCTGCGCGATCGACAACGACGTGAACGCCGCCGCGGTGGCCGAGCTCGAAGTGCGCAAGCGCGCGGGCGAAGACGTCGCGGCGCCCGACGCGTCGATGCTCCTCGCCGCCGTGGGACCGGGCATCGGCGGCGCGATCACCGTCGGCGGACGCCTCTGGCGCGGACGCTCTGGCGCCGCTGGAGAGCTCGGCAACACGAGCATCGACCGACACGGCGCGACCTGCTGGTGCGCGCGCCGCGGGTGCCTCAACACGACGGCCTCGGGCACCGCCCTCGAACGCGCGTGGGGCCTTCCCACACCGCTCCGCGACGCATGGAACGCGGGCGATCCTCGCGCGAGAGAGGTCGTGCTCGAAGGCGCGCGGTCGCTCGGATACGGCATCGCCAACGCGGTGCAGCTCCTCGCGCCGACGCTCGTGGCGCTCGGCGGAGGCGTCGCGGAGTACGGCGAGGCGTGGCGCGCCGAGGTCGAGGCCACGGTGCGCGCCGAGACCTTCTTCGAAGCCATGGAGCACTGCCGCGTGGAGCTCGCGCGCGCGGGCTACGACGCGGGCGCGCTCGGCGCTGCGAGGCTCGCGCAGGAGGCGATCTCGTGATCGACGCGCTTGTGATGGCAGGCGGGCGCGGCGAGCGGATGCGCGCGAGCCACGGGCGCACCCCGAAGCCCCTGGTGCGCGTGAAGGGGTTGGAGCTCATCGAGCGCAACCTCGCGATGCTCCTGCGCGGAGGGCATCGGTCGATCGCGGTGTCGGTGTCGACGAGCATCCCCGAGCTCGGCGCGTGGGTGCGCGGACGCGGCGCTGCGATGGCGCGCGCGGTGGGCGCTCAGGTCGTCGCGCTCGAAGAGACGCAGGGCCTCGGCACCATCGGCGTCGCGTCGCGGCTGCGCGGCTCCGACGGCGTCGTCGTGGTCAACGCCGACAACCTCATCACCATGGACCTCGCCGCGCTCCTCGCGCATCACCGCGCGATGCGGGCGGCCTTCACCGTGGCGACGCACGTGCAGCCCTTCCGCATCCCCTTCGGCGAGGTGGTCGTCTCCGATGGACTCCTGCGCGCCTACCGCGAGAAGCCCGAGCTTCCTGTGCGCGTGTCGAGCGGCACATACGCGCTCGGCGCCGCGGCCATCGAGGCGCTCGAACTCGACGCGCGCTGTGACGTTCCCGCGCTCGTCGATCGGCTTCTGGAGCGCGGTCTCGCCGTGGGCGCATTCGAACACGAGTCGCCGTGGATCGACGTGAACGACGCCGCTGCGGTGGCGCGCGCCGAGGCCCTCATCGCAG
>JBPOHC010000921.1:0-6013 GCA_052035985.1 Myxococcota bacterium
TGCTCCGCAAGGTGCTCTCGGCGGGTGTGCGCGGGCTGATCCGCGCGGTGCACGGGGTGACCATGCGCTCCGACGGGCCGTACCTCTTTCGCCGCGCGCTCTTCAACGCGAGGGAGCTCGCGCCCGATACGTTCTTCCTGAACTTCGAGTTCCCGATCAGGGTGCTGCGCCGCGGGGTCTCGTACGCGGTCGAGACGATCGAGTGCGTCCCCCGTCAACGCGGCGTGAGCAAGAGCGCGCGCTTCAAGGTCGTGGGGCGCGTCGCCCGAGACCTCGTCGACCTGCGCCTCCGCCTCGCGAGGGAGTAGCGCGGCGCCGCTGCGGGGCGCGCGAGACGCCCTCCCCCGCGGGACGTGCGCGGCGCCCTCCCCTGCTACGAACCCGGGCGCGTGAGCGCCCGCGGACACACAGCCTCCGGTCTTCGTGGTATGTGCGCGGCGCCCTCATGGCTACCGAACCGAAATCCACTGGCCCGCGCGGACCTCAGAAGAAGGTCGACGTGCTCGTCCCGCCCTCCGACGCGACGAAGTACCTCCCCTATGGGCTGATCGCCGTGGTGGTGATCGGGCTCGTCGCGACGATCATCCGATCGCCGACGTGGGCGGTGCACGCCGCGGCGGGGCTCCTCTCGCTCGGCGCGCTCGCGCTCGGCTACGTGGCGTATCAAGACACGCACGCGCTCCCGCCCGAAGACGGCTTCCGCAAGGTGGTCGGGGCCGCCACGGCGGCGGTGCTGCTCGCGCTGCTCGCGACGGTGGGCCTCACGCTCTTCCCCTCGGCGCCCTACGGGACCGTGACGCTCACGCGCGCGGGAGACTCGGGCGCGGTGACCGTCTCGGGCGCGGCGGCCAACCTCTTCGTCGAGACGCAAGGGACCTTCGAAGCCGACGTGGGCGCCTCGGCGCAGGCCAAGTACCAGCTCCACGTCACGCGCGAAAACTCCGACGAAGACCTCGAGGGCACCTTCGAACGCAGCGCCGGACAGAGCCCCCTCGCGGGCGGAAACATGGCCGCGGCGGCGAGCACCGAGGCCACGGCGAGCCGTCACTGGCTGAGGTCTCTGCGCGGCCCCGGGCGCTACGTGATCACGCTCGACCGCATGCCCGAGAACCTGCGCCCGCCGATGCGCGCGGCGATCCGCGGCGAGCCCCTCGCGCCGTGGATGTTCACCCTCGCGATGGGCCTCCTCGCGCTGCTGGTGCTGGTGGTCGACGCGGGCATCGCGCGCCGCGGGATCGAGCCCACCTACGCGCCCGCGCTGCTCCTCTCGCTCGCGGTGGCGTACTACTTTCACGGCCACTACGCGGGGGCCAACGTGAGCGAGGCGCTCTTCGCGTCGTTCATCGTGGGCCTGCTCGGCGGCGGACTCGGCGGCGAGGTGCTCGCGCGCCTCTCTCGCAAGGTCGGGGCGTGAACGCTGCGCCCGAGGTCGTGATCCTGGGCGCGGGCCCCTCGGGCCTCGCGGCGGGCGCGTGCCTCCGATCGCGCGGTGTCCCCTTCGTCATCCTCGATCGCGCAGAGGCCGTCGGGAGCGCGTGGCGCGCGCACTACGACCGGCTCCATCTGCACACGGTGAAGCAGTACTCCTCGCTCCCGGGAATGCCCTGGAGCGCGCACGTCCCGACGTACCCCTCGCGGCAGGACGTGGTCGACTACCTCGACGCGTACGCGCTTCATCACAAGCTCTCTCCGCGCCTCGGAGAGACCGTGACCCGCGTCGCGCGCGACGGGGGCGCCTGGTCCGTCACGCACACCACGGGCGTCGTGGCAGCGCATTCGGTGATCGTGGCGACGGGCTACAACCGCGTCCCCTACGAGCCCTCGTGGCCGGGGCGGGAGAGCTTCGAGGGCGAGGTCATCCACAGTTCGAAGTACCGCAACGGTCGCGCGTGGAAGGGTCGCGACGCGCTGGTGATTGGCGCAGGCAACTCGGGCGCCGAGATCGCGCTCGACCTCTGGGAGTCGGGCGCGCGCACCTCGCTCTGCGTCCGAAGCCCGCTGCACGTGGTCCCGCGCGACGTGTTTGGAATCCCCGCGCAGGTGAACTCGCTCAAGGTGATGAGCCGCCTGCCGCCGTGGCTCGCCGACCGTCTCTCGCTCCTGATGCTCGACCGCGTGGTGGGCGACCTCTCGCCGTGGGGAATCCGTCGCCCCGCGATCGGCCCTGTGTCGCAAGTGCTTGTCGAGAAGCAGATTCCGCTGATCGACGTGGGCACGGTGGCGCTCATCAAACAGGGGCAGGTGAAGGTCGTCCCCGGAGTGAATCGCTTCAACGCGCGCTCGGTCACGCTCGACGCCGGACGCGAGCTCCCGGTCGACGTGGTGGTGCTCGCGACGGGCTACCGCACGGGCCTCGCGGAGCTCATCGACGGCGTCGCTCCGCAGCTCGACGAGCGGGGATATCCGCGGAGGTTCGGCGGCGACGCGCTGCTCGAAGACCTCTACTGCATCGGGTATCGCAACCCGCTGACGGGCGCGCTCCACGACATCGCGGCGGAGGCCGAGCGCGTCGCTTCGAAGATCGCGAGGGCGCGATGAAGGAGCTCGATCACTGGCACCCGGTGCTGCTCTCTCGCGAGCTCAGAGATCGCCCGCAGGCGGTCACGCTCTGCGCGCAGAAGCTCGTCGTGTGGCGCACGGAGACGGGCGTCGCGGCGCTCGACGACGCGTGTCCGCACAGGGGCTTTCCCTTGAGCGAAGGGCGCGTCGTTGGGGGCTGCGTCGAATGCCCCTATCACGGCTGGCGATGGGATTCGGAAGGTCGCGGCGAGAGCCCGGGGAACCCCCGTTCGAAGCCCTGCGCGACGCGGTACGAGTGCGTCGAACGGCTCGGCGCGGTGTGGGTGCGACGCGCGGGCGCGGAGACCGCGTTCCCCTTCATCGACGTGGGCGGACACGCGCTCATGGGGACCGCGCGGGTGCGTGCCTCGGCGCCGCTCGAGGTGGTGCTCGACAACTTCATCGAGGTCGAGCACACGCCCGAGGTGCACATGTTCCTCGGGTATCGCCGCGACGACATGGGCCGCGTCGACACCGAGACCACCGCCACCGACGACAGCGTCCGCGTGTGGAACCACGGGCCGCAGCGTCCGTTGCCGTGGGCCGTGCGAAAGCTCTTCGAGATCCCCGAGGGGTCGTACTTCGTCGACGACTGGACGACGCGCTTCTCGCCCGTCCACTCGGTGTACGAGCAGTATTTTCTCGACGGTCCGCGCGGTCGGAGGGTGAGCGACGCGCTGCGCATCGCGGTGTTCTTCACGCCGATCACCGCGCACGAGACCGACCTCGTGGTGATGGCGTACACCTCCGCGTCGCCGTGGGCGCAGCCGCTGCTGTCAGCGCTGCGGCTTCCGTCGATGATGGCGATGGTGCGCGTCGAGGTGGAGCGCGATCGGAGGCTGCTCGCGTCGATGCGCGACGCGCCGACGTCGCTCAGGCACCGCGCGCTCGGTCGCTTCGATCAGGGCCTCGTCGAAGCGCGAAAGCGCATCGAGCGCGTGTACCGCGGACGCGACGAGAAGAAGCTCCCCGTCACGGAGTAGCGCGATGTGCGAGTTTCTCTTCGACGCCGCGTTGCAGTCGCCGCGTGTTGAAACACGCGGCAACGTGCACAGGGAGCGATCCCGTTGAAGCCCGCTCCGCGGGCTCGCGAGAGGCAGTCGGCGGAACTGCCGACTTCACGCGGTTCATCGCAGGGCGGAGCACGTTGCCGCGTCGCCGCGTGTTGAAACACGCGGCAACGTGCACAGGGAGCGATCCCGTTGAAGCCCGCTCCGCGGGCTCGCGAGAGGCAGTCGGCGGAACGCCGACTTCACGCGGTTCATCCAAGGGCGGCGCACGTTGCCGCGTGTTTCAACACGCGGCGACTGCTGGGGGCGAAGAACTCGCACATCGCGTGGAGTAGCGCAGGGTCACGCCTCGGGAACGAAGAGCTCGTCGCCCGATCGCGCGTCGAAGACCCGCGTCGACCACAGCGTGAGGAGGCTCTCGTCAGCCTCGGACACCACCCTCGCGTGCTGCGCGGGTGTGAGCTCGACGCCGCGCTGCGCGCAGGCGTCCACGATCATGCGAGCGAAGGCGACCTGGAGCTTCTCCATGCGATCGACAACGTCAGCGCGCTGCTGCTCGGCCTCGGCGCGCTGCTGCTCGGCCTCCGCGTGCCGCTGCTCGGCCTCCGCGCGCTTCGCCTCGGCCTCGTCGAGCGCGCCGAGGCGCTCATCCGCGATGGATTGCAGCCGCGCCACGAGCTCCGCCGCGTCGGGCACGATGGAGCCGTTGACGAAGAAGCGCAGCCTGCGATTGACGACGAGCAGCTCGAGGCCGAGCACCTGAGAGCGCAGGTAGCCGCCTTGCGGCACGATGGGCTGATACGTCGTTGCGCCGGGCGAAGGGAGCCGCCAGCCGCGCAGCACGCCGCGTCGGCAGTCGTAGCTGAAGTACTCGGGGATGTGCAGGCGCGCGTAGTCGGTGACGTTCTCGACGAGGTCCTTGTGCTTCTTGCCGAGGTTGCGCACCTCGATCACGAGGTCGATGCCGCGCTTCTGGTCGGCGACGACCCAGCTCTCGGGCTCGATGTCGGGGTCGCAGTCGAGCACGACCGAGACGTCAGGGACGATGGTCGCCTCGCCGGGGTAGAGCACGGCCATCTCGCAGGCCACGAAGACCTGACGCCCCGCGCGACGGAAGTACGCGTCGAGGTCCGCGCCGATCCCCGCCTTGCGGCGAAAGTGGCGCACGCCCTCGGACATCGCCACGACGTACTCGGCGAACACCTCGCGGATCCGCTCGACCGCGGCGTCGCGCTCGTCGGGTGTCATCGCGGCCCAGGTGGCCTCGTCGGGCACCACGATCCGGGGATCGTCCCATACGCGTCGAGGCCGCGGCGTTTGAGAGGGCATCGTCATCGCGGGGCGATGGTATCACCCGCGGAGTGGGCGGCGAGAGGCTGCGTCAGCCCGCGCGACGCGCGCGGACGATCGACTGGACGTTGGCGGGCAGCGTGGCGACGAACTCGTCGGCGAGCCCGCGGAGGATCGCGTCGGGCAGCGCGAGCACCTGGTCGCCCTCCGACAGCGCGTGGAACGCTTGCGGTACGACGGGCCTGGTGACCGGCTCGGGCGCCTTCTCGGCGCTCTTCTTCGGCGCGGTAGGGGCAGCGAAGAACGCGGCGGCGTAGTCGCGCGGGAGGTCGTTCTTGTTGGCGTAATCGTCGAGCGCCGTCTCGGCGCCGCGACGCACGCGGTTGGCGTCCTCGCGCCACACGATCTGCTTGCGCGCGACGGCGGCCACGACGAGTTGCGCGGCCTCGCGGGCCTTCACCGCGGCGGCGCCGCGCTCCATCGCGTCGAGCACCAGTTGGAGCAGCGCCCGCGTCGGCTTCTTGAGCGTCTCGCTCTTCGCGAGCTGGGGGAACTTCTGCATCGTGTCGAGCTGGCTCTCGAGCGCCTGCTTCGTCACCTGCGCGGGCGCGATGGGAAAGAACGCCGTGAACAGCGAGTGCTCGCGGTTCCCATCACAGTCGGCGTGGAGCTGCGTGCCGAAGCGCTTCGTGCAGCGGTCGAGCACGCCGTCGCACCACGCGACGCCCGCGTTGGCGCGCACCACGCCGAGCTCGGCGGCCTGACGCTCCGCGTCGATCTGCGCCCACGTCGCCGCGTGCTCCACCAGGGGCGGCGCGAGCTCGGCGTGCGTCACGCTCACCTGGAGCATGCAGGTCGTGAAGTTCATGTCGTCGAGGACGACCGCCCACCCATCGTTCGCTCTATACAGCTTCATTGTTTGCCTCGTGCCGGGTGTAACGACAGGGGCACCGAGGACCTTGAGCGCGCTTCACGCGGGAGCCGACGGACGAGACGTCGGGCGCCTCCCGCGCGCGGCGGGAGCCGACGGAAGGGTCGTCGGGCGCCTCCCGCGCGCGGCGGGAGGCGGGGGCAGGGTCGTGGGGTGCCTCCCGCGCGCCGAGGGAGGCGACGGAAGGGGCGGCGAGCGGCTCCCGCGCGTGGAGGGAGGCGAC
>JBPOHC010000535.1:0-8673 GCA_052035985.1 Myxococcota bacterium
CGCTGATCCGTTGACCCTCGACGACATCGTCCCCACGACCGATCCGCTCGTCGAGGTGATCCACACGGGCAAGAACAGCCTCCCGATGTTCAACCACTTCGAGAAGCGCTTCTGCCGCCCCGACGGCGACGATCCGCCCGCCGAGCTCTGGGGCTACAACCACCAGACGATGAGCGCCTTCACGGGCCCCGGCTACTTCGTCGCCACCGCCGACGACAAGGGCGAGATCGTCATCGATTACACCCGCCAGCCGCCGCGCAAGGTGGCCTCGTGGCCCGAGATCATCCCCAACAGCGACCGCCTCGGGCGCTTCGTCTGGGGAGGCATGATCGACCGCCTCCGCCGCGTCACGCCGCAGATCACCATCGGCCGCGCGTACCGCAACGGCAAGGCCACCGACGACTACTTCGCGCTCTACCGCGAAGACCCGCCCGCGGTCTGAGAGACTCGCTCGCGGCGCTACGGCAGCGGAGGCTCCCACCCGTGGACCTCGACGCCGAGTGATGACTCCGTCGCGAGGACGCCGAGCACCTGACGGAGCGTGACGCTGTCGGGCGCGCCCACTTCGAAGAAGAGGTACGGCCGGACATCATCGCCCGGCGAGACCGTGGCCGTCAGCGCGGCGTCGGCGCGTTCGAAGAGCCCGCAGCGCTCGCCCGTCGAGACGGGCTCCTCGAAGCCCTGCGCGCGCAGGATGCGACGGAGCTCGGGCATCACCCGACCCCGCTCGCCTGAGAGCTTCCCCCGACAACGCTGCGACGCGGTGAGCACGCGGAACCGACGCATCGCGCTCCACGCGAGCATCTCGCGGAGCGATTCGAAATCGCGCTGCGCCCCGGCGCCGCCGACGGGACGGCTCAACACCATCGCGTCGTCTCCCGCGGGCCGGTCGAGGTCGAGAAAGAGCTGCATGGGCATCACGTCGTCGGGCTCGACGCCGATCATCAGGTAGCGCGCATCGGACGAGGCCGCGCCCTTTCGATAGCGGTCGATCACCGTCGCGACGGAGAGGTCTCGGACGCCGTTCGAGAAGGTCCCGACGCCGCGCCCCATCGTCGACAGGAACCACACATAGAAGGGCGGGAGTTCGCGCCCCGACAGGATCTCGACGCGATCGATCTCGTCGGCGTCGGCGCCCTCACGGCTCTCTGCGAGGCCCGGAACGACGCGCAGGAGAAAGCGATCCAGCTCGGTCTCTAGCCGCATGTTCGACACGCTCCCCCGGGCGGACTCTTGTGGGCGCACTCCTTCGGCGCGTGCTCGGGGCACATCAGCGCCGAGAGGATGACCTGACACGTGCCGCACGGAGGCACGGCGTTCTCTCCGCCGAACTGCCCTTCCCTGGGCGCGCTCGCGGGCGTGTCGCGAACGTAGACCAGCACCGTCGCAGCGGGATTCCCCGAGCTGAACCAGCGCTCGGTGAGCCCCACGGGGCGACCGCCGTGATCGAGCGCGAGCACCACCATCTGCTGCGCCGCGCACTGACCGGGCGGGTAGAACGGCTCTCCCTTCAGCGCCGGGGGAGTGTCGCGCCACTGCTTGTTTGCCTCATCGCATCGGTCCCACGCGGCATCGAAGGCCGGGGCGTTGCCGACGTGCGGCGCGTAGCGCGCGCGCGTGTCGCCCATCTCGTCGACCGCGCCGACGATCGAACCGGCGCCCGGCGGCGTGTGCCACCCGCCCGGAATCTCCGCCTCCAGCTCGTTGAGCTGCTGCACCGACTTGCCCGCGTAGACCTTCGCGTCCTTGCAGCGCACGACGCCGAGCATCGTCGACAGGCTCGCGGGCACGCCCCTCGGCGCCACCGGCAGAGGCTCCGCGCGCATCTTCGCGATCTTCGCTTCGAGCCCCGCCTTCGCCGACGCCGGAGCCTTCGCGAGGTGCCCCTCGTAGGTCGCGATGAGCTCAGCACGCTTGCGCCTCGCCTCGACGTTGAACGCGGCGACGGCCTCTTCTTCGCGCTGTTTACGCACGACCTCGGCAGCGGCGACGGCGCGCTTCGCGGCGGCGTTGAGCGTGACCGAGTCGCCCTTCGTGTCCGCTGTCTCTTCGAGCTTTCCGTCGGGGCCGTGGGCCTTGCCGCAGAGCGCGCAGAGCTCGTCGCCGTAGAGCGCCGCGAGCCCCGTGGGCTGAAGCACCCCCACCATCGTCGCGGCGTTGGGAGGGCTCCCGCCGGGGCCGTTGTTGTTCGACATCTGATCGCCGAGGAGCTGGACGTTCTTGCCCTCGATCTTCACGTCCATCGAGCCCGGCGCGACGAACTTCGTGGGCCCCTGGACGTTGTTCGAAACGATCCCGCCGCCGGTCCCCTGGCTCGCGACGTCGCCCGTGGAGTTGAAGCTCGCCCCCTGGATCGCCACGGCGTTGCCTTCGACGGTCACCGAGGTCGAGTAGCCCGACGGAGAGTCGCCGCTCTTGCCGATGTTGGGCAGCGGCGTCGGCACGAAGGGCGCGGGCGGACCGGGCATCTTGCAGACGTTGGGGACGGTGGCCATCGCCACGCCGCTGCTCCCCTTCGTGACCGGTGTCTTCGGCGGATTGACCGTGACGCTCGACATCTCGGACCCCCTCGTCAGACCGTCGTATCACGGCCCGCTTCGGCGTCGCAACCGTCGCCCCGCGCAGACTACGTCGCGATCTGCACCGTGAGCCCGACGTCGCGGAGGCGCGCCGCGAGCGAGTCCATCCACGCCGACGTCGCGGGCGAGAGCGACGACGCCTCGGGCTGATGCGACGGACGCGCGAGCGAGTACATCCGCACGCCGCGCAGGGGGACGCCGTCACGCACCATCGCAGCCAGCGCGGCGACGTACGCGTCGACCTCGCGCGGCTCGTGGACGCCGTCGCGCTCGAGCACGCAGGTCTGCACCCAGGTCGGCACGATCGACGCGCAGGTCGCGAGGCGCGCGAGGTGGCGCCGCGCCGTCGTGGTGACGCTGTTCATGCGACGGATCCCCTCGTCGGTGGCGGCGTCGAGCTTGAACCACGCCTCACCGTGAATCGCCGCGAGGTCCGCGAGGGCGGCGCGCACGGCGAGTCGGTCGACCATCGAGCCGTTGGTGATGAGCACCACGGGCAGCCCCGGCTTGCGGCGCGCGAGCACGCGGCCGACGACCTTCACCGCGCCGCGAAAATGCGGTGAGGTGGTCGACTCTCCGTCGCCCGAGAAGGCCACGTCGCGCAGCACCCGCGCACCCTCGGCGACGCTCTCGGCCATGAAGTCTCCGTCGATCACGGCGCCGAGCATCGCGTCGAGCTCGTCTTCGAGGCGCGCGAGGTCGATCTCGGGACCCGCTCCGCGCGAGAGCCCCTCGACCTGACAGTAGACGCAGCGCCAGTTGCACGCGCGGTTGGGGTTGAGGTTCACGCCCACCGAGACGCCTCCCGCCCTGCGCGACACGACGGCGTAGACGTAGCGCATCGCGACGACGTCGCTGCCGTGGTCGGTCACCGTGAGCCTTCGCGAAGCGCGCACCGTCATGGGCGTTCGCTTCTACCACGCGCGACGAGCGCGCGATCGAGGAGCTCGATGCACACGAGCACGCCCACCCTGCGCCCCGCGCGTGACGCTCCCCCGAACGTCGGACTCGTCGAACCGCGTGCGCACGACGCCCTGGCGTTGCGCATCTGTTGCGCGCGCTGATTCCCGCGATTCTGCCTGCTTTTCGTGCGGTATTCGTTTTGCTGGACGCTCACCCCGTGAGCAGCGATCCGCCTCCGGCGACATTGCAGATGAACTACGACCTCGGGGCCCTGCGCGCTGAAGAGGGGATGATCGTGGCGCTCGACCGCGACGATCGCATCTCGTGGGTCAACGACGCGTGGCTGCGCTTCGCGAGCGAGAACGGCGGCGACGGCGTGCTCGCGCGACACGGCAGGGGCACGCGCTACGTCGATGGGATCCGCGGCCCCCTCGCGGACTACTTCGCGAAGGCCTTCGCGACGGTGCGCGACAGCGGCGAGCCGTGGGTGTTCGAGTACGAGTGCTCGTCGCCGCAGGTCTTTCGACGCCATCGGATGCGGGTGCTCCCGATCGATGAGGCCGGGCTTCTGGTCGAGCACAGCGAGGTGGACACGCGCCCTCACGACCGCGTGGCCGAGGCGCCCGAGGCGACGAAGTACCGCGACGCGGCGGGGCTGCTCGTGCAGTGCAGCAACTGCCGCAAGGTGCGGCGCGTGGGCAACGGGTGGCGGTGGATCCCCGCGTGGGTGTCGTCGCCGCCTGATCCGCCGGTGAGCCACGGGCTCTGCGCGCCGTGCGAGGGGATCTTCATCGAGGGCGCGAGGAAGCAGCGCGCGGCGCGGCGGGGAGGTGCGAAGTGAGCGACGGGATGGCAGCGAGCGCGCGGCGCCTCGCGGTGGTCGACGACGACGCGACGACGCGACGCGCGCTCAAGACCCTGCTCGAAGAGGAGGGGTGGCGCGTCGACGTCTTCGCCAGCGCGGAGGACGCCCTGCCCGCGCTCGCGAGCGAGGGCTTCGCGGCGCTCGTGACCGACAACGTGCTGCCCGGCATCCGCGGCGTCGAGCTCGCGCGGCGCGTTCGGGCGACGCACGCCTCGATGCGGTGCGTGATCATCAGCGGCTACGACCAGCCCTCCGACGTCGACGTCCCGTGGCTCCGCAAGCCCATCGATTTCGACGCGCTCCTCTCGACCCTCGACGCGCCGATCTGACGCGGGCCTCACGGGCTCGCGGCGCGCTGCGGTCCCCCGCGCGATCTCGCGCGCATCGGGTATAGGCTCCGCGCGATGACGGCCGCACGCCCTCGACCCGCACGCCTCGCCTCGCCCCTCGCCCTGGCCTCCCTCGCGCTCGCGACGCTCTTCGCCGCGTGCGCGCCCACCACGCCGCGCCGCACCTCGCGCGACGCGGGGGCGCGCGCCGTCACGCCCGCCGCGCCGCACATCCGCTTCGAACACGCCGACGAGGGAGCGCCCGCACCGCTCGTCCGCGCCTTCGTCGAGCGCGCCCACGCCGAGGGGCGCCTCGCGCTCGTCTACGTCGGCGCGACGTGGTGTGAGCCCTGCCGGTACTTTCACGCCGCCGCCGAGCGAGGGGAGCTCGACGCCGTGCTGCCCTCGCTCGCGCTCCTCGAGTTCGACCTCGACCGCGACGGCGCGCGCCTCGCGGAGGCGGGCTACCGCTCGCAGATGATCCCGCTGTTCGCGCTCCCGTCACCCGACGGGCGCGCGAGCGGACGCCAGATCGAGGGCTCCATTCACGGCCCCGGCAGCCCCGCGCAGATCACCCCTCGCCTGCGCGCGATCCTCGACCCCGGCGCGACCTCGACGACGGCGCCATCGCCGTAGCGCGTCACGGAGGTAGAGACGCGTTCTCCGATGCCGAACGGCGGAGCCGCGAAGCCTCGGGCTACGGGTCGCGCGCGAGCCCGAGCACGGCGTCGAGGCTCCACACGGCGACCTCTCCATCGAGCGCGGAGGGGTGGTCCTGGGGATACCCGAGCGCGAGCGTCTTCGCGTCGGGCGAGATCGCGAGGGGGCGCGACCCGTACACGTCGCACTGGATCCACACGGCGCGCGATCCGACCACGAGGCCCGTGGCGCCGGGGTAGCCTCCGCCGAACACCGTGAGCACCGCCTCGCCGCCGCGCACGCTGAGCTCGTCGAGCGTGAACGAGCGAAGGTCGGGGTCGTGGTTGCGATTGGCCGCCAGCTCCGCGCGCTCGCTGAGCACGGTCACACCGGGCGCGCACGCGAGGAGCGCCTTCCACGACAGCGCCGTCGAGGGCTTCGCGCCGTCGAGGGGCGCGCGCATCACGTCGCCGCCCTCGACGAAGAGCACGCCCTCTCCCGTCGCGTCGAAGCACGCGGGCGACGTCGCGGCTTCGAGCGAGAGCACGCGCTCCGCGGTCGCGCACGAGAACACCTCGAGCGACGCGTGGGCGACGAGCGCGAGCGCGCCGTCGGGTGAGAGCCTGACGCGCGTCGAGGCGTCGTTGTGCGCGGCTTCGAGCGTGCCGAGCTGCGTCCAGGTGGCGACGTCCCAGAGGTACACGAGGCGCTGCGGCTTCTTCTTCGTACCGCCGAGGCCCGCGATGGCGAGGCGCGATCCGTCGGCGGAGAAGGCCGCGTCGTCGAGGCGCGAGAGCTTGAAGGCCAGCGCGGGGAGCTCCTTCGCGGTGACGGCGTCCCAGAGGCGCGCCTTCTTCGCGCACGAGAGCAGCACGCGGCCCTTCGGGTCGAGGCGCACGAGCGCGCTCTTCGCGGGGATCGTGGCCTTGTTGCGTCGCCTCCCGCTCGGGCGCTCGACGAGCATCGCGGCGCCGCTCGACGTGACCATCGCGACGAGGCTCGCGTCATCGCTCAGGTCCAGCCGCGACACGCGCGAGTCGTAGCGATCCGTCGGCGCGAGGTGGCGCCCGTCGAGGCGGTGTGACTCGCCGTGCACGATCGCCTCGGGGTGCGCGCGCATCAGCGGGACCACCGAGCGCCCCGTGACGTGAACGCAGCCGTGCACGGTGAGCTCCTCCCAGCGCGGGCGGCGCGACCACGCGTCGACCAGCGCGTCGTCGAGCGCGCTCACCCCCTGGACGTTGAGCTCGACCAGCGAGGGGAACTCCGCGACGCGCGCGAGGCCCTTCGCCGTGACCTTGTTGCAGTAGACCATCTCGAGGCTCGCGAGGCGCGGGAGCTTCGCGAGGTGCGCGAGCGTCGCGTCGTCGATGCTCGTGAAGCCCGCGTCGAGCGCCTCGAGCTGCGACCAGCGCGCGGTGTCTTCGAAGGCCGCGCCGCGCACGCCCGTCGACGCGACGCCGAGGGCGCGCAGCGTGAGCCGCTCGCCGAGCCCGCGGAGCAGCGCGTCGGTGAGCGCGTGACACGATCCGAGCGACAGGTGCGTGAGCTTCGCGAGGTCGCCGAGGGCCTCGATCTCGACGGCGCGAAGCGTCGCGCTCATCAGGTCGAGCGCCTCCAGCGATTGCAGCGGGAGGAGCGCGGCGATGTCGGGGTGCTTGCAGATCGCGAGGTCGAGGCACCGCAGCGCGCGCAGGCTCGCGAAGCGCGCGAAGGACTCGCGCCGCAGGTCGCACGACACGAGCCGCAGCGCGCGGAGGTTCTGGATGCCCGCGAGCGCGTCGAGCGTCGCGCCCCGCACGCCCTCGCAGCCGTGGAGCCTCAGCTCTTCGAGGCCCGCGAGCGAGGCGAAGCGCGGCACGGTCTCGTCGGTCACCTGCTTCGCGTAGAACACGCAGAGCGAGCGAAGGCGCGGCAGCGCGGCGAGCGCGTCGTAGATCCCCTCGTCGACCTCCGCCGCGAGGTCGAGCGAGAGCGTCTCGAGCGACGCGCAGCGCGGCAGGAGCGACGACGCGACGAGGCCGTGATTCACGGGGCGATCGAGCGAGAGCGTGCGCAGCGGGAGCGACGCGAGCGCGTCGTCGAGGCCCGGCGCCGTGACCTTGCAGCGCCAGAGCGACAGCTCACCGAGCGACGGGAGCGAGCGCAGCGCGGCGAGCGCACGCGGACCGATGACGCAGGTCGAGAGGCGCAGCGCGCGGAGGTCTCGAAAGCGCGCGAGCGAGGCCAGCGCGTCGTCGTCGAGCCCGTCGAGCGAGATCGCGGTCTCCGTGCCGGGGTGCGTCGGGAGCGCGCGGCTGCTGAGGGGTCGCATGCGCGTCGTCGGCGCTTCGTAGGGGTCTCGAATCATCACGCACCTCTGAGGCGTCGCCTCTGTTACGCCAGGTCTTCGGGCCGCAGGACCTTCCGGTGCGCCTTCAGCTTGCGCTCCGTCGCTGCGTCGACGGTCGCGCCACCGAAGCTCAGAACGAGCGTGTCTCCGACCTGACATTCCCCGTCCCAGATGAAGGGCGAGGCGGGGTCGTCGACGACGACGAGCAGGGTCTCGGGCGCGCGTAGCAACTGGAGTCGCAGCTTCGCGCCCGCGTTCGACGACGCCGTGAGAGCCTTTTGTTTCCCGGTGATCGAGAGGAGGCCGTCGGCCACGCTGTCATCGAGCGCGAACAGAACGTCGCGACGCTCGAAGGTCGAGAGGAGGTAGCGAAGACCGCGCCCGACGTAGCCGAGCGCTGCGCGCCACGCGCCTTGCGCGCTCCCGGTGCTCTCCGTCGTGAAGCGGAGCTCGTAGCGCGTCGGCCTGACGATCGCCTTCGTCTTGGAGGAGTAGAAGACGTCGCGCTCACCCCTGACGCTGAGCCTGAGATATCCGCCCGCGAGCTCGCGGGCCTTGCCCTTCTTGCCTGCGCTCCAGGGCGTGCGGGCCGCGCGCGCCTCCGACGGCTCGTCGCCGCTGTTGTCGTAGCGCTTCGTCTTCAGCGACACGCTCGCGCCGTCGATCTCGTAGCGATAGCGCGTCATGCGAAGGTGCTCGAGGTAGGCGTGAAGCACCTCGACGTCCTCTGATTCGACCACCAGCTTGCTCATCGTCGCTCCGCTTCGATCGACGCGGAGAGTACACGCGGAGACAGCGCCCGCAGCCCCGACCGTCGGGTCACCGCGTCGATCGCCGCGCGCCATCACTCCCCGAGCCAGCGCTCGACGATCGCGGCGATGGAGCCGTCTTGGCGCAAGGAGAGCAGCGCGACGTCGATGGGCACGCGCAGCGGGCTCCCGAGGTGCATCGAGAAGCCGTAGCCCTGCGGCTCATACGACGCGTCGGAGATCTGCAACGGCAGCTCCGGTCGCTCGTGGAGAAAGT
>JBPOHC010000258.1:0-4295 GCA_052035985.1 Myxococcota bacterium
AGCGAGCCATGGCGAACGCGGCCCGCGCATCGGGAGGCGCTTGGGGGCTCGGGGCGCTCGCGCTGATCGCGTACGCTTCCGTGACGCCCCTCGGCCTGGGCATGGGGCTCGTGTTCGCGATCATGACGCCGGTCCTCAGTCTGTTCCCGGCGATCGCGACGTTCGCACTGGCCGCAGCGCTGCGTCGCGCACTCGCGGCGGCGAGTCGACCGCTGCTCCGACTGTCACGGCGTGCCACCGGCGCGGCGCCGCGCGTGCCCCGTGCGACGGCGTGGGCCTTCACCGCGGTGCGAGTGAGCCGCGAGGACGCGGCCCGCGAGGTCGAAGCACGACGTGAGGCGCGTCGGACGCGTGACACGAAGCTGCGCGAGGTGGAGTCCGCGCTGCGCGCCGGCGCCGATGCCCCTGCCGCACCCGCGGCCGAAGAAGAGCAGGGGCCGTACCGACGTCGAGACGCGACAGGTGAAACCGCGGGCGGGCCGACGCACGAGGACGACGCGCTCGAGTCGCTCATGCGCGGTCGGACCGCGACGGCGCGTCGGCTCCGCGAGCAGTACCTGGCCTACGTGGCCCACGAGGCCGCCGCCGCCGAAGACGACGACGCGGCCGCGCGCCTCGTCGACGATGGGACCGCTCGGCTCGAGCGCGCGGGCGTCGCGATGACCACCGAGGAGCGCCGCGGGGTCGCGCGGGTGGCGGCGTGGTCGCGCGGCGGCATCCGTCGCCTGCAACGACTCGCGGGCGAGCCGATGTTCACAGACGACGCGCCCCCGCCGACTACGAACGTTCGCGTGCAGGTCGACGCGACGGAGCGCGCGGTTGAACGCGGCGACGCCGACCTCGCCGGGCGCGTCACGGGAGCTGCGCGCGGCGCCCGCAGGTAGCGCCCGACGCGACTCGGCCGCGCAGGTTCTCGAGCGCCGTCGCGTGACGGGAGTTCGACTCGCTTGCAGACGCCATCGTCGAGACCCACCCGCCCCTGAGGCGCTTCGACGCGATGCGCCGGATCCCCCTGCCGCGACGGCATTGCCTGCGGGTCATACAGAAGGAGTGGACCGATCGCCCAGGCTGTGAAGTCATCGCAGCTCCACCCGGCGCGGATCGGCGTCGTCGTGCGAGGTGATCCCGCGGAGGTTGGCGACAACCGTACGGCGCGGTCGAGCACCTCATAGGGCGAGGCGAAAGCCCGTGTCGAAACGCGATTGCGTGTAGTCGGCGTGCTGCGTCTGGCCGCCCCAGATCAGGAGCTCGGAGCCCGTCCACACGCTGCCGTGTTCGGCGCGCGGCGCCGGCTCGCCCGTCGGCAGGGCGCGCCACGACTTCTTCGCGGGATCGAACAGCCCGCCCGGCCCCGCGAGCGTTCCCGCGGGGGCGTGGCGCACGTCGCCGCCCCACACGAGCACCTCGGCGCCCGTCCAGAGCATGGTGTGGTTGGCGCGAGGCGCGGGCTCGTTCTTGTCGGTTACCTTGCGCCACGTGTCCGTCGTCGGGTCGTAGAGCCCGCCCTTCGACAGGTCCTTGCTGCCGACCGTCGAGATGCCGCCCCAGACGAACATCTCGGTGCCCGTCCACACGGCGGTGTGGTGCGTGCGACGCGAGGGAGCGCCCTTCGTGGCCACCTGACGCCAGACTTCGGTGACGGGGTCGTACGCGACGTTCTCCGTCGCGTAGCCGTTGTGCTCGCCGAACCCGCCGAAGAGCACGAACTCACGACCGGTCCACGCGCTGGCGTGTCCCCATCGGGCCTTCGGCGCGTCGGCCCCGCGCAGCGTCGACCACCGTCGCTGCGCCACATCGAACACTGCGCCGTCGTTGCGACGTTGATTGCCGCGACAGCCGCAGAGCCAGTACCAGCGGTCGCCCACGAGGTCGGCGCTGTGGAACGAACGAGACGCGGGCGGATCCGCGCTGCCCAGCGTGGTCCATGTGTTCGTGGCGGGGTCGTAGAGCGCGCCGTCGTTCGGATCGGGGTCGGGAAAACTGCCGCGTCCGCCCCACAGCAGCACGTGAGAGCCGGTCCATGTCGCCCGCGCGGAGTGCCGCGGGCTCGGCGCGTCCTCCGTGGCGACGGCGGTCCACGCGTCCGTCGTCGGGTCGTAGCACGCGCCGTCGGTGGCGAGCGCGTGGCGACCGCGGTCCATGCCCGCGATGCCGCTCCAGATGAACCAGCGCGTGCCGGTCCAGACGCTGACGAAGTTCGAGCGCGCGCAGGGAGCGCCCTGCGTCGACATCGCGCGCCATCCGGCGCTCGGGGTGTCGGGTGTGGTCATGGGCGACGACTGTGACGCGAGACGCCGTCGTCGGTCTACCCGCGACCTCGCTGCGCTCTTCGCGATACGCCACCTCTACCGACGAGGTCTTGATGGGTGGTCGCAGGCGTGCCCGGCGCTGCCGCGCGAGGAGCTCGTCACCGGCGCCTGCCGCGGTCACCGCGAGCCGGTGCCACGCGGCGTCCGAGCAGGCCAGGACCCGTGCTCGCGCTACCGAGCGGGAGCTTCAGCGCATATCGTCGAACCACCATGTCACTGAAGCGCGTCGCGAGTGAGAACCTCCAGATCTGTGAGCGCGGGCGCTACGAGGCGCCCTCGGGTCGCGTCGTCGACCTGCGCGCCGCGGTCGATCGCGCCGTGTCGGGCACCGTGCTCTACACCCCCGGAGAGCTCGACCTCTTCGTCGTGCCCGAAGGGCCCCCGCCGCGCATCGAGCTCACCGGCGAGAGCACCAGCGAGGCCGCGCGGAGGCTCGTCGTCGACGAGGGGATCGCCGACGTGGTGGCCCTCAACTTCGCCTCGGCGCGCAACCCCGGCGGCGGCTTTCTCAACGGCGCGAAGTCACAAGAGGAGGACCTCGCGCGCGCCTCGGCGCTCTACCCCTGCGTGGTGACGCAGCGGCCCTGTTACGAAGCCAACCGCGCCGAGCGCTCGTTCACGTACACCGATCACGTCATCTACTCGCCGCGCGTCCCGTTCTTTCGTGACGAGCGTTGGGCCCTCGTCGAGGCGCCCTGGTCGGTCTCGATCGTCACGGCGCCCGCGCCCAACGCCGGAGAGGCCGCCCGTCACGGTGAGCCCGAGCGGAGCGTGCGTGACGCGCTCCATCGTCGCGCGGGGATGGTGCTCCGTGTGATGGCGTCGCAGGGGCATCGCACGGCGGTGCTCGGCGCCTGGGGGTGCGGCGTGTTTCGCAACGACCCGCGCGCCGTCGCTGAGGCCTTCGCGGGCTGGCTCCGCGGGCCGCTCGGGGCTGCGTTCGATCGCGTCGTGTTCGCCGTCTATGAGCGCCGTGACCGTGGACCCAACCGCCTCGCCTTCGAAGCCGTCTTCGGCGCGTCGTAGCGAAAGGAGAGGCGTATGCGTGCGCGCGACAGGGGCCCCACGAAGCCGCGGCGCCTTCGTCGCGCACGCCGACGTCAGCCCGTATCCGTGGCGCTCGCCGGACGTGGAGTTGACCACCTTTCCGCTGTCAAGCCCGATGGTCCACGCGGTGAGGGTGAAGCGGATCTGTCGCTCAACTCGCGCGACACCAGGCTCCACGCTGCGAAGGGCGCCGTCGCCGACTGGAAGGCACTCCTCGGCGCGCACCCGCGCGACGCAACGTCGAGCGGGCGCGCGTCGACGGGGCGAAGCTCACGCGCGAGCGGCTCACGAGGGTGTGCGCGACGAGCTCCGCGACCACCGCGAAGAAGCCCGCGAAGCCCCACAGCAGGCCCGAGCCTCAGCCCGCCTGAGAGCGCCTCCGTTCAGCGCGTTGCTGAGCGCGAGTTGAGCGTGACGTCGCCCTTCGCGAGGGCGCCGCGCTACGGAGAGTAGTCGGCCGAGGGCGAGGGCGCGCAGGAGTGGACCCCGGTCCAACGTGGGCAGCGCGCTACGTCCAGGCGCGGTTGGCGCGGAGCGCGGTGAGGCGGGTGTCGAGCCCCGCGGCGTTGGCGCCGTCGATCCATGCGCGTCGGTCGTCATCGAGGGCGATGCCGGCGGCCTCGCAGAAGGCCACCACGGCGACGCGCAGGCCCTCTTCGCGGCCCTTTTCGATGCCCTTCTCGATGCCCTTCTCGATGCCCTTCTTGATGCCCTTCTTGATGCCCTTCTCGATGCCCTTCTCGATGCCCTTCTCGATGCCCTTCTTCATGGCCCTCTTCATGGCCCTTGCCTCGACCTTCTCGGTCCAGGCTCGGTGCGCTGCGCGGGTCTCGGCGACGAACTGCTTGCCATCCATGCGTCTCTGCTCCGTGCGTGCGCGAATGCGTCCGATGCGCTCGATGTGTCGCAGCGCGATGATGCGTTCTTCTGCGTCGTCGG
>JBPOHC010000400.1:0-2169 GCA_052035985.1 Myxococcota bacterium
CGCGGTCTGCGATGTCGAGCGCGCAGGTCTCGGGGAGGTCCCACACCTCGATGTCGGGGAAGTTCACCTTCACGGAACCCGTCTCTTCGTTCACGTCGAGGTAGAGGTGATGCTTGCAACTCGCGAACGGGCACGGCCGCTCGACGTGTGCTCCGTGCTGGCAGTCGCCGCGCGTCCTCGGACGATCGTAGAGCGCCGTCGTCTCGCTCTCGGGGAACTCCATCCGCCCGCGTTCGAGTTCACGCTTCGACAGGCGCTTGATCGAGATGGTCGACGCACGCACCCTCGCGTGCCGCACGACCGTCGTCAGAAGAACATCCGGCGCAGCCCCGTCCGCAGCCATCACAGCACCTCCCACGTCACCGCACGCACGCGCCCACGCTCGACGCCATCGACGATCTCCTCGACGTCCTCGCGCTCCATGAGGTCGAACACGTCGGGCATCGCGTTCTCTCCGTCCGTCGGTTCGCGCATCGCGCGCCGCGCGCCCGTCTTCGACACCTTGCGCTTCGTCTTCGCGTCAGCCATTGCCCATCGCTCCCTTCTCAGCCTTCGTCGGGCGCTTCCCCACGAGGTCGCGGTTGATCCTCGTGAGGTCCGCGGGCACGATGCGCGCGTATCCTCCGTGTCCCCCGCCGTCGCTCACGCGGTAGCGCTCCCCGTCGGCAGTGGTGAGCATCTTCGGCCCGACGCTCTTCACCGCGACGCTCGACGTCTTGCCGGTGTAGTGACGCACCTCGACGGTATCGCCGAACGCAAGCGGCATCGCGGCGCGCTCTGCGTAGCGCAGCAACTCCGTAGCGGTCGCGGCGAGCACATCGAACGCGCTCTCGTCGGAGTTCGCGAACGTGCGGCATCGACTCGTGATGCCCGCGGCGTCACACGCCGCCTTCGCTGCGTTCAACGCGTCGAGCGCGTTGCGTACCTTCTCGATGTCGTCAGCCATTGCCCCGCCCCTTCGTCGCCGCGATCCGCGCGAGCGCATCGTGCAGCGGTTCGCGTCGGTCGCACTCGGCCTCGCGGTCGAGCACCGCGCGTTCGATCGCATCGCGCAGCGCGAGCCGCTCCGCGCGTTCGTCTGCGCTCTTCGTGGCGCACTCGCGCGCCGTTGTGATGCACGTCGTCATTCGTCGTCACTCGATCGGAAGCGCGGTCTGCGTCTTCGCCATCTTCGCCTCGTGCTTCTCGCGCGAAACGATCTCCTTCGTCCTGCGCGCCCACTCCGTGACGGTTGCGTCCTCGGCGTCTTCGGCTCCCTCTGCGCGCCACGGCAACGCGCCGTCTTCGGCGCCGGTCACGACGCGCGCGATCACGGTTGCGTTGTGTCGCACATCGTCGTTGAGCACGTCGCGGCCATCGCTCGCCGAAAGAATCTTCTCGGCGTCGTCGGCGGACTTCGCGATCACCCACACGTCGCACTCGATCGTCGCGCAAAACAACTTGAGTTCGCTGGTCGTCATCGTCGTTGATCCCTTCGTCTGCTCATACGCTCGCAGCGTGCGCCGCGTTACGTCTTGCTCGCGTACGCGCGCACGTCGAACGCTGCGACCGCCGCCCGAATCAGCGACGATCGCGTCGCCCTGCGATGCCCCGCCGCTCGCGCCTCGCGCACCTTCGCGTCGAGCGCTGCGAGGTCGGCGTCGTACGTCGAGACGCACACCACGCGTACGCCTTTCGCTACGAGGTACGCGCGCTCCTCGGCGGGCGTTCGTTTCGTCGTCATCAGTCACTCCCTTCGTCAGCACTGACGAAGCGCACGCCGCAGCGGTCGCCTCGTGAGGGATGACGCCCTCGTGGTGGTCAGCGCGTCGGTTCGCTGTTGGTGATGGTGAACGCTATGAATGACGGTTGTTGCCGCATGATCTCGACGGCCGCGCGCCTGAGGTTCGGGCTCACGTTCGCGTTGGTCGTCAGCGTGGTTGAGCAGTGGAGAGCGTCTTCTCCGTCGGCGCCTCGGTCATCGTTGATCTGAAACGACGCCACCATCGGGATGTCGTGCGCATCGCAGATGGCGATGATCTTCGCCATCAGCGGGTTGATCTCGTTGTCGTAGATGTCTTCGCGTTTCGTCGTCATTGTCACTACCTCCGCATCTCGCGGTCCTCACACTACGTCGCCCGCGCGCGGGTGTTACGCCGCGCGACGCAACCTCACGCGACCTCCGTCGTC
>JBPOHC010001089.1:0-6391 GCA_052035985.1 Myxococcota bacterium
GCAAGGACAAGCGCCCCATGCTCGCCGACCTGCGCGAGTCGGGCGCCATCGAGCAGGACGCCGACGTGGTGATGTTCATCTACCGCGACGAGGTCTACAACCGCGACACCGAGGACAAGGGCATCGCGGAGATCATCATCGCCAAGCAGCGAAACGGCCCCACGGACACCATCCGTCTGCGCTTCGTCCGCGAGCTCACCAAGTTCGAGAACCTCGCCCACGACGACCACGGCTACGGCGACGCCCACGTCGGCGGCATCGAAGACTCGCCCCCCGACGGCGAGGGCTGAGGCGCCCCGCGACACACCCGCGCCCCGCGCTGATTCACCGATTGCGCCCCGCGGGCGACGGCGTTATGCGACTGCGCCACACGCGCCAGACGCGCATCGCACAAGACTCCCCAACCACACCGCTGGAGAACCTCAAATGTCCACTCGCTCGGCATGGATGATCGTGCCCGCCGCCGCGCTCGCCGTATGGGTCGGGTGCAGCTCCTCGACGCCGAACAACACCGCGACCCCGAACAACGCCACGAGCTCGGGCGGAGCGGTCGACGCGGGCGTCTCGATGCTTTCGAACGACCCCGACGCGTCGAGCGCCGCGCCCGCAGACGCCGCGACGGCCGTGGCCCCTGCGCCGCTCCCGCCCGTCGCCATCGTGGCCGGTGAGCGCCGCGAGGTTCCTTCGCCCTCGCCGCGCGTGCGCATCACGGCGCCCGCCAACAACGCCACGATCCGCGAGGACCGCGTCGAGGTGAGGCTCAACGTCACGGGCTGGCGCGACACCGCCAACGCCCAGGACATGCGCCACATCCACCTCGTGCTCGACGACCAGCCCTACCAGCGCATCGATGACCCGTCGCGGCCCGTCGCGCTCGAGCACCTCGCGCAGGGCACCCACGTGCTCCGCGCCTTCCCCGGGTGGGAGACGCACGAGACCGTGAAGACCGACGGCGCCTACGCCATGGTGGTCTTTCACGTCGGCGCACCCTCGCGGGACCTGCGCTTCAACCCCAGGGCCCCGATGCTCACCTACTCGCGCCCCAAGGGACGCATCGAGGGCATGGGCGCCAACCGCATCCTGCTCGACTTCTACCTCGCCAACGTGCCCGCGGCGCAGATCAGCGCGACGGGCTTCCGCGTGCGGCCCACCATCGACGGGACGGCCATGCCCGAGCTCACGTCGTGGGTGCCCTACTACATCGAGAACCTCCCTGACGGAGAGCACACCATCGCGCTCGACCTCCTCGGCGCCAACGGTGAGCGCGCGCCGGGGCACCTCAACCACGGCGAGCAGCGCATCACCGTGAGCCGCACGCCCTCTCCCCCTGCCCCCGCCGCCGCGGGCGCCGCGCCCGATCCGCACGCGGGCCACTGACCCGCCGCCTCTGACCGCTCGCGCCGACGGCCGTTGACCTCGGCGCGCAAACGCGCGATTCCCTGTGTCGCTGATGAGCGACGCGATCGATGAGGTGGGCGCCGCGATCGCGCGAGTGCGCGCGGCCGTCGGAGAGGTGATCGTCGGGCAGCGCGCCGTCGTCGACGAGGTGCTGCTCTGCATGCTCGCGGGCGGACACTGCCTGCTCGAAGGCGTGCCCGGTCTCGGCAAGACGCTGCTCGTGAAGGCCCTCTCGGCGGCCCTCTCGCTGCGCTTCGCCCGCATCCAGTTCACGCCCGACCTCATGCCCGCCGACGTCACGGGCACGCAGGTCGTCTCCGAAGACGAGCACGGCCGACGGCGCTTCGAACTCGTGCGCGGACCCGTGTTCGCGCAGCTCCTCCTCGCCGACGAGATCAACCGCGCGACGCCTCGAACGCAGAGCGCGCTCCTCGAAGCCATGCAGGAGCACCAGGTGACCCTCGCGGGCGCGCGCCACGCGCTCGACGAGCCCTTCACCGTCATCGCCACCGAGAACCCCATCGAGATGGAGGGGACCTATCCGCTCCCCGAGGCGCAGCTCGATCGCTTCCTGCTCAAGACCGTCGTGCCGCGGCCCGACACCGCCACGATGGTCGAGATCCTCACGCGCACCACGGGCTCCGAGCGCGCCATGCCCGCCGCCGTGATGAGCGCCGAGGAGCTGATCTCCGCCCGCGCGCTCTGCCGCGACGTGGTCATCGCCTCGCCCCTCATCGACTGGGTCGCGCGCGCGTTGAGGGCTCTCGATCCGGGTGACACACAATGTCACGACCGCGCGAGGCGGCAGCTTCGCTTCGGTCCCGGCGTGCGCGGCGGGCAGAGCCTCGTGCTCGCGAGCAAGGCCGCGGCGCTCCTCGCGGGGCGCGCGCAGGTGTCCTTCGAAGACCTGCGACGGGTGACGCTCCCGGCCCTGCGGCACAGGCTCATCCTCTCGTTCGAGGGAGAGACCGACGGCGCGACGGCCGACGCCATCGTCGACGAGGTGATCGCGTCGGTGCCCGAGGTCGCGCGATGAAGACGCAGGTTCTCACGGCCCTCGTCGCGCTCGCGTGGTGCGCCCCCGCGCGCGCGCAGGAGATCGAGGGGAGGGGCCTCTTCGCGTACCCGTCGCGCCCCGACGCGGTGCAGAGCGTCGTGGTGACCGCGCGGCCGCACACGAGCGTGCGGGGAGACCTCACGACGACGATCCGCACGTCGTGGCCCTACGGCGAGTCGCGCGTGCGTCAGCCGGTGAGCCTCGCCGCGGGGTCGACGCGGAGCTTCGTCGTGCCCGCGCCCGTGGGCCCCTACGACAGCGGCGACGTCGCCCTCGAAGACCTCGGCGCGAGGAGCTCGATCTCGTTCGCGGGGAGCGGCTCGAGCGCGCTCGCTCCGACCTTCATCGGCGTGCTCGGCCTCGGCGGAAGGGTCACCGCGGCGATCCAGTCGGTCAACGCCGCGGAGGCGACGCAGGCCCGCGTCCTCGCCGCGACGATGCTCACCGACCCCACGAGCGGCGACGCGCTCCTGCCGCCGTTTCCGAGCGCGTTCAGCGGCGCGCACGCGATCGTGGCGGGCGCCGGGGCCATCCTCGCGCTGCCCCCCGAGGCGAAGCGTACGCTCCGTCAGTGGGTCACCGCGGGCGGCTTTCTCGCCGTGGCGCCTCGCACGACGGCAGACCTGCGCGACCCCTGGTTCACCGAGCTCTTCGGCGCCGTGACCGACGACGGCGACGGACACGTCTCGGGCCCGCGGCTCCTGCCTCGCCGATGGGGCGCCGCCGTGCACGTGGGACTCGGCGTGGCGGGCGTGATCCCGTACGACCTCTCGGCCGAGGGGTGGGCCCACGACACGCGCGCCGACGCCGCGCTGCGAGACTTCACCGACTTCGTCGACGGCGCGGGCGGAGGGATGATCGCGCCCGGCGAGCTCTCGCTCTTCCGCCGCTTCTCGCGCTCGGGCGACGACGAGGTCACGCGGGCGTTTCGACCGAAGGCCGACGTGCGCGGGCTGCTCATCCCGGTGACCCTGCTGCTCACGCTGTACATCGTCGCGGTGGGCGTCGCGCTCGCGCGCAATCGAAAGAGCCGCGCGCCGCTCAAGGTCTTCGTGCGACTCCCGCTCGCGGCCTTCGCGGTGCTGGCGGTCATCGTGGCGGCGGCGCGGCTCACGCGCACGAGCGCGAGCACGGCGCGGGTGCTGGCAGTGTACGACCTCGGCGCGGGGTCGACCGAGGCCGTCGAGCGCGTGTTCGCGGGCCTCAACGCGGGCGTCGCGCGCACCTTCGCGGTGGCGCCGCCGGGCGAGGGCCTCGCGCTCTACGCCACGGGGACGAACAACACCTCGGCCGCGATGCGCTGGGACGGCCGCGCGCTCTCCGTCGAGCGCGTGCGCCTGGGGCTCTGGGAGACGGGCCTCGCGTACTCCGAGCGCGTCGTCGACGCGGGCCGCGGCATCCGCATCGCGCGCGACGGCCGAGACCTCCGCGTCATCAACGAGTCGCCGTGGACGCTCACCGACATCGCGCTCCTCAGCGACGGCGCGGTGGTGTCGCGCCTCGGCCCCGCGGCGCCCGGTGCGACCGCGGTCGGACGCGTCGATCCGCCCTTCGCGCAGGCCACCTGCGAGGGGATGTTCCCGCGGGCGACGGGCGCGCTCGACCGGGTGTTCATCAACCGGATGATGGGCCCCGCGACGCGGGCGCGCGGCGCGCTTCAGCTCTTCGCGCTCGCGAGGATCACCGACGAGACGAAGGCGTGGACGCGCGCGCTGGGCTTCGCTCCGACGGAGTCCGCCGCGGTGGTGCGCGTGGTGATCCCCGACGAGGTTTCTGACCCCGAGCGCGTGGGGTCGTACAGCGCGCGGCTCAACGCGCGGCGGAGCGACTACGAGCCCGACGAGCCCGCGGCGGAGGTCTCCACGGAGTCGACCCCCGACGACGCGGCGAGCGCGAACGACGCTGGAGAGGGAGGCGCGCCGTGATCGAGTGCAGGCAGCTCACGCACGCGTTCGGAGACCACGAGGTGCTCCACGACGTGACCTTCAAGGTGCCGAAGGGCGCTGTTTTTGGCTTCATCGGGCCCAACGGCGCGGGCAAGACGACGACCATCCGCATCCTCGCGACGCTCCAGGCGCCGACGAGCGGGACGGCCCTCGTCGGCGGCATCGACGTGGTCGAAGACCCCGCGGGCGTGCGGCGGATCATGGGCTACATGCCCGACCTCGCGGGCGTCTACGACCGCATCACGGCGGGCGAGTACCTCGACTTCTTCGCGAGCGCGATGGGCATCGCGCCGTCGAAGCGCGCGCGCACCGTCGACAACGTGCTCGAGCTCACCGAGGTGGGTCACCTCCGAGACCGCGAGGTGGCCGCGCTCTCGAAGGGACAGAAGCAGCGACTCCTCCTAGCGCGCACGCTGCTCCACGACCCGCAGGTGCTCATCCTCGACGAGCCCGCGAGCGACCTCGACCCCCGCGCGCGCATCGAGCTTCGGATGCTCCTCGCGGAGCTCGGGCGCATGGGGAAGACCATCTTCCTCTCGTCGCACATCCTCACGGAGCTCGCGGACATGTGCACCTGGATCGGCATCCTGGAGCGCGGTCGCCTCGCGACGGCGGGTCCCATCGAGGACGTGCAGGCCGCGCTGCGCCCCGGTCGCAGGGTGAAGGTCACGGTGCTCCGCGACGCCGAGCGCGTGCGCGAGATCGCCGCGCGCTTCAGCTTCGTGAAGGGCGTCGAGCGCATCGAGGAGCCGGGCCTCGACGCGAGCGGCGGCGGTCGCTACGAGGTGCACTTCGAGGGCGACGAGTGGCGCCTCTCGGAGATCGTCGCGGCGCTCGGGAGCGAGGGGTTGTGCCTCGTGGCCGTCGAGCCCGAGCGCAGAGACCTCGAGCGGATCTTCATGGACGTCACGCGCCCCGCGACGCCGAGCGCCCCGCCGAGCGCGCCCTCGAACGCCGCGCAGGGAGGGCCGTCGTGAGCCTCGGAGAGCGACTCTTCGGCTGGTGGCGCGACCCCAACCCCATCGTGCGAAAGGAGCTCCTCGCGGTGCTCCGCACGCCGCTCTACGTGCGGTCCGTGGTGGTGGCGCTCATCGTCGTGGGCCTCACGGTGGTGACGAGCGCGGTGACCATCGCCGACAGCTCCGACTCGTCGGAGGCGGGCAAGATCCTCTTTCAGCTCTTCTACGGGGGCACCTTCCTGGTGATGTCGTTCGTGGGTCCGACCTTCGGCGCCACGACGATCGTGCAGGAGCGTGAGGGCCGCACCTTCGACGCGCTCAGCCTCTCGGCGCTCGGTCCGCGGCGCGTGGTGGCGGGCAAGCTCGCGGCGGTCTTCATCGCGATGGCGTTCATCCCCCTCGCGTCGATGCCCATGCTCGGCGTGGCGACGCTCTTCGGCGGCGTGACGCTCGGCCACCTCGTCGTCTCGACGGTCTACGTGCTGGCCTTCGGCGCCGTGGGCGTGACCTTCGGCGTGGCGGTGTCGTCGACCACCGACGCGACGCGCAAGGCCGTGGCCGCCACGGTGCCGCTCTCGGTGCTCGGCGCGATGTTCCTCGGAGGGACGCTCTCGGCCGTGGGACACGACTTCGCGCGGCACCACGCGCTGAGCTTCGAGGGCCCGTTCTTCTTCGCCGACGCGTACTTCGCGCTGCCCTTCGACCGGCTCTACGCGCTGTGGCTCGTGCTCGTCCCGCTGTGGTTCGTGCTCGCGCCCTCGTGGCTCTTCTACGCCGTCGCGCACGGGGGGCTCATGGAGCCCACGCAAGACCGCACGCTCCCCCTCAAGCGCTGGGGCGTCTTCGCGTCTCCCCTCACGCTCGCGCTCCTCGTGGTCGCGACGCGCTGGACCTCTTCGAGCGCGAGCGACCGCGAGGGCTGGTGCCTCTTCTTCGTGACGCTCTCGGCCCTCGCCTCGACGGCGATGCTCTTCGCCTTCGTGGGCGCGCCCGCCGAGGTCTCGCGGCGCATGACCCGCGAGCAGCCCGGG
>JBPOHC010000542.1:0-15305 GCA_052035985.1 Myxococcota bacterium
GTCGGACGATGGAGCCCTTTGCCCCCGATCCTCGGGGGTGAGGGCGCGCGGCAGCGAGGGAGAGGGGGCTCTCGGTCACCGCCGCCGGTACACCCTGACTGTCGTGAACGGAAAGACGTTCTTCACGTCGCGCAATCGCATGAGCGACCACGGGCGCGTGCGGGAGCGGCCGTTCTTGGTGAAGAGCACGTCGTCTGCGACGAGGTTCGCCATGTGCACCAGGTTGCCGTTGGAGCTCCGGAACACGTAGAGGTCGCCGAGGCGCCGGTCGCCCTCGTCGTGGAGCTCGTAGTACGCGCTCTGGAGGTACGACTCCGCGCGGCTCACGTCGGGGATGTCGTCGTTGGGGGTCGCGCCGCCGAAGAAGCGCGTCGACGACCAGTAGCAGTCCCACTCGGGGTCGGTGCGCTCGGGGAGGTGCCCCACGCGCACGCGCGCCATGGGCGGAAGGAGCGAGACCACGGGCACGGTGCGACGCTCGGCGCGGGCGCGCTCGAGCGTGGCGCGCACCTCGGAGGCCACGTTGCCGACGCTCCACCAGCGCACCATCGGCTCGAGGTCTCCGTCGGGCGGCACCGTGAGCCGCGCGTCGAGCGTGTAGCGAGAGTAGAGGGCCGTGACGGCCTCGACGCGCTCCGCGTCGGTCGCGAGCTGCGAGCACATCCATGGGAGGTCCGAGAACGCGTAGGCGCCGTCGGCGATCCACGTCGCGCGGCCGATGAGGTCTCGGATGCGCGGTGATACCCCCTGCATCTCGGACCACGGACCGACCTCCCTGGGACGCATCGTGGCGAGCGAGTGGAGTCGGTTCTCCCGAGCCTTCGCGAGCTCGGTGTAGAGGGCCGTGCGCGCTTCGCGGGTCAACGACTCGATGAGCGCCGCGTCGGGCGTCACGATGCACCCGTTCGCGTCACACCGACCCAGCGAGCGCATCCGCTCCGACTGCGCGGGGTCGACGCCCGAAGCGCGCGCGAGAGAAACCACCGCGTCGATGGACCTCCCGCGGAAGACCCACGGCTCCTGCGCCTGCACGCACTCGATGGGGCTCACGTACGGCGCGGGCAGGCGCACCTCGACGTAGCTCCCATCGACCTCGCCGGAGCGCGAGGGCCCCGACTCGACGACGGGAGGCCCCGGCACCTCGGCGTCGATCACCGTGGGCGCTTCGAGCGGGTCGTGACGACGGAGCGCGCGCCACGCGATCACGCCCATCACCGTGAGCGCCATCGCGACCCAGAAGCCCGTGAGGCCGCTGCGCAAGGGCTCCGCGACGGGGCGTGGGATCGCCGCGCGGGGTTCCGTGGTGTCGGCTGGCGGCGTCGACGGAGACCCGTTGGGGCGGTTCCGCCGACGTCGACGATCGGCCTTCGGTGAGGTCGTCATGCGTGGGTCTTGGAGAGGAGCGCGGAGGGGGCTGCGCGCGATCTCCGAGAGACTCTAACCCCGTCTCCGAAGCGCGCGCGACTCGAAGGGATGCGCATTCGCGCGGAGTCGCGAGCGCAGGGCGCGGCACACGATCTCCAGAGCCCTACCCATCGCCCCGCGGGTGGGGCATCCTCGCCACCCTGATGCCGTGTGTGTGGGGCCACACCTCCCGTGTCACGGCGTCTCCTGCGCCCTCTCGTGGTGCTGTGATTTCAGCACTTCGGAGCGGCCTCCCCCTTGCTCGAAGCGGTGCCCGATGAGCGAACAAGAACCGACCCCTCCCTCGAGCCCCGAGACGACGCCGTACCGGCCTCGCCCCGAAGATCCCAGCGTCGCAGCGGCACGGCCTCGACGCATCCCCCGGGGCGCCATCGCGTCCGTCCTCGCGCTCGCGGCGGGCGCGATGCTGCTCCCGCGCTTCTTTCCGAAGCCGAAGCCCACGCTCGACGACGTGCCCATGTCGCTCCTGCGAACGCCGTCGACCTTCCCCGGCGCGCAGGCCGACCTCCGCCCCGCCACGCCGCTCGCGCCCCTCCTCGCCGCCGACGTGCCCGACCACCTCGCGATGATCGAGCCCTCCGAGGGCCCGCACCGCATCACCCGCGGCGGATCGATCTACGTACGCTTCAACCGCCCGATGGTGCGCGCCGTCGACGTCGGACGCCCCGTGGCGCAGAGCCCCGTGCGTTTCACCCCGGCGATCCGAGGCACCGCGCGCTGGGTCACGCGGAGCTCGCTCCAGTTCGAACCCGACGCCTCGACGTGGAACGCCCCCGTCGAGACGAGCCTCTCGCTCGACGAGGGCCTCCGCTCGCTCGCGGGCGAGTCCGTCGCGGAGCCCACGCCGCGCACCTTCGTCTTCGCGGGCGGCACGCAGGTCGAGCTCAGCGGCGACAGCCGCAGGGTGCTCCCTGGTGAAGCGTTGAAGCTCTATTTCCGCGGCCCCGTCGACCTCGCCGCCATCGCCTCGCAGATGATGATCTACGAGATCGGCGGCGGTCAGCGCTCGGTGGCCTTCACGCTCTCGCAGGGCCCCCGCGACGAGCGCGGACGCACGCTGGTCAACGTCGCGCTCGCCCGCGCGCTCGACCCCGGCTCGCGCGTCGGTATCGCGCTTCAGCCCGCGATCTACTCGACCTGGGAGGGCAACGAGGCCCCCGGCGTGGTGACCTTCGAGTTCACGCCGCGCCCGCGCTTCGAAGGCATCGACTGCTCCGAAGGCGCCACCGAGGCCGCGGGCTGTGAGTACCAGGAGTCTCCCGGTCACATCATCGACGTCGAAGAGACCCTGCGCTTCTGGGCCACCAACCCCATCGCGACGCCCCTCTCGTCGAGCGCCGTGACGGTGACCCCTGCCGTCAACGCCTTCCGCGTTAGCGCGCACGACAACGAGCTCTCGGTCTCCGCCGAGTGGGAGCCCGGCCAGGTCTACGAGGTCCGCCTCGGTGAGGTCTCCGATCGCACGGGCCACGTGCTCGGCGTCCCCGGTCCTCTCGCGGTGCGCAGTCAGGGACGCGCTCCCGAAGTTCAGACCGCCACCGGGCGACTCACCTTCGAGCGCTCTGAGCGCGTCGATCTCCCCTTCGCGGCGATGCACGTCGACCGCGGACAGATCTGGTACAGCGCCGTCGCGCCCGGCAACGAGCTCCGCGCCGCGCTCCTCACCAACGAGGTGAGCTCCGCGTCGCGAGAGATCGCGTGGTCGAGCTCGCCCATTCAGCCCCTCGCCCCCGCGTCGCGCGCCAACCACTGGGGCCGCGGCCGCTACGCGTGGCTCGACGCCTCGCAGCAGCGCGGCGCCTCGATGGCGCTGCTCTCCTTCGACCCCAACGCGCAGGACGACACCTCCTCCCCTGCGCCGACCTTCGTCCAGTCGACCGACGTGGGCATCCACGCGACGTCGTTCACCACGGGCGTGCTCGTGTGGGCCACCTCGCTGCGCACCGCGGAGCCCATCGCCGACGCCGAGGTCACCGTCGCAGACCGCGACGCGCGCACCGTCGCCACGGGCCGCACCGACGCGCGCGGCGTCGCTTGGATCGCCGTCGCCGAAGGGATGCTCGGCGCCCGTCACGCCGTGAAGGTCGCGCGCGGAGACGACCGCGCGGTGCTCGTGCTCGACCCCAACGCGGGCGTGTCACCGGGCAGCCTCGGCATCAACGAGAACACCGCGCCGCGCACCCCCGACGCCCCCGTGGCGAGCGTGTGGACCGACCGCGGCGCCTACCGCCCCGGCGAGTCGATGCACGCGAAGGCGGTCGTTCGCACGGTGCACGGAGACAGCGCCGAGGCCGTGCGTCGCGGCAGCGTGCGCGTGGTGCTCTCGGGGCCCGACGGAGACCTCTCTTCGAAGCGCGTGAACCTCAACGCCTTCGGCACCGTCGACGCGGACTTCGAAGTCCCCGCGACGGCGATGCTCGGTGAGTACACCGTCGCCGTGTGGTCCGACCCGCCGCCGCGGAGGGTCCGCGCGCGCGGGACGCAGCGGGTGCCCGCGCAGGCCCCGGTGATGATCGGCTCGACGTCGCTGCGGGTCGGAGAGTTCCGTCAGCCCACGGTGCGCGTCGACCTCGACCTGCCGTCGACGCCGCTCGCGCAGGGCGACGCGCTCACCGCTTCGGTTCACGGTCAGTATCTCTTCGGCGCGCCGACCGCCAACACCACCGCGCGCTGGACGCTCCTCCGCGACGGCGCCGCGACGTGGCCCGTGCGATGGGACCCGTACACCTTCACCTCCGTCGACTCCGTGTCGCGCGAAGGAACCGCCGACTCGGGTGAGATCACCCTCAACGCCGAGGGCGAAGGGACGCTCGCGTCGCACGTCTCGCTGAGCGCGTCGCAGCGCGAGAAGGCCACCGTCGAGGTGGTCGTGCGCGACGCCTCGGGCCAGGAGACCAGCGCCTGGCGCTCGATCACGGTGTACCCCGCGAACTACGAGGTCGGCGTACGCAGGGGACCCGACTGGGTCGAGCGCGGCGCCTCCCTCGACCTCGACGCCGTGGTCATCGATCACGGCGGCGCCCCCGTCGCGGGGAGGCCCGTGCAGGCGAGGATCCTCCGCGAGGGGTGGCACTCGTACTGGGAGTGGCGCTCCGAGGGCAGCGACGACGGCGAAGGTCAGGGAGAGAGCGGCGCGTGGCAGGCGCGGCGTGACCGCAACCGCCAGGTGATGCACGCGTGCGCGCTCACCTCGGCCAACGAGCCCGCGCGCTGCTCGTGGACGCCCGATCGACCGGGAACCTACGTGCTCGAAGCGGTCACCACGGACGAGCAGGGACGCCGCAGCGTCGCCTCGCGTCGGCTCTACGTGGCGGGTCCCGGGGAGCACCCCGACCGCGATCCGCCCGGCGCGCCCATTCAGGTGACGCCGTCGCGGACCAACTGGTTCGTAGGCGAACGATCTCGCATCGCGTTCGAGTGTCCGTGGCCCGAGGCCGAGGCGCTCGTGAGCGTGGTGCGCGAGGGCGTGATCCACACGGAACGCCGTAGAGTGCAGGCTGGCGGCGTGACCATCGAGCTCCCGGTGACGCGCGAGATGGTGCCCAACGCGTTCGTCACGGTGTCACTCGTTCGGCCCCGAACGGGTCCGCAGCATCCGACGGGCGAGTTCGACCTCCAGTCGCCCGACCTCCGCTGGGGCGCCACGGAGCTCTCGGTGCGTCCGCAGGCCGCGCCCCTCGCGGTGCAGCTCGCGCTCGGGGCCACGCAGGTGAGGCCCGACACCGACGTCTCCGTCGACGTCGACGTGCGCGACGGCAGCGGTCAGCCCGTCGCCTCCGAGGTGGCGATCTACGCCGTCGACGAGGGGACGCTCCGCCTCACGAGCTACACGACGCCCGACCCGACGAGCGGGCTGCTCCCGCGGCAGGCCGCGCAGTTCTCGCTCGAAGACCTCCGCAGGGGGCTCGTGTCGCGCGTCGACTTCCCGGCGCTCCCCGGCGCGAGCGGCGACGGCGGAGAAGACTCCGAGCGCGGGCTTCGTGATGAGCGCGAGGTCTTCGACCCGACGCCCCTGTGGCTCCCGCACGTCACCACGGACGCGCGCGGCCACGCCCACGCGGTGCTCCACGTTCCGTCGCGCAACACGCAGTACCGCGTGATGGCCGTGGCGGTCGACGCGGGGATGCGCTCGGGCGGCGCCTCGGCGAACGTCACGGCGAGCCGCCCCGTGGTGATGCGCCCTGCGTTCCCGCGGGCGCTCACCGAGGGCGACCGCTTCGAAGCGGCCTCGTTCCTCCACAACGCGGAGCGCACGGCCGTCGATGCCACGGTCACCCCCGTGGTCAACGGTCACCGCCTCGCGTCTCGCACCGTGCACCTCGAACCCGCTGCGGAAGTTCGCATCGCCGAGCCCCTCACCGCGGAGGGAGAGGCCGTCGACGTGACCTTCGAAGTGACCGCGGGCGGCGCATCGGACCACGCCTCGGCGCGCATCCCCGTGGCGCCTCGCGTGCGATGGAGCCGCGCGGGCTCCGTGGGCGCCGTGCAGCGCAACCGCGACCTCACGATCGACCTGCCCGACGACATCGACGGTCAGCACGGAACGGTCACCGTCAACCTCGCGACGCACCCCTTCGTGGGCCTCGACGGCGCGATGGAAGACCTCCTCGAAACCCCCTGGGGCGGCGTCGAATCGCAGGCTTCGAGCGTGCTCGGGTGGGCCTCGCTCGCGCGCCTCGACGTGGGCCTCCGCCCCGCGCGCTGGTCGAGCCGCGAGGTGCGTCGACGCGCCGAGATGGCCCTCGAGACGCTGGTCTCGTACCAGAACTCCAGCGGCGGATTCGGCGCGTGGACGGCCTCGGACGAGACGCACCCTTACCTCTCGGCCTGGTCGCTCCACGCCCTCGTGGCGGCGGAGCGCGCGGGCTTCACGCTGCCCGCGGGCGCCAAGGACAGGGCCGTCGCGTACCTCTCGATGGCCGTGAACTACGGCGCCTTCAACGACGGCTCCGCGGGCTGGAACGACGAGCTCGCCTTCGCCCTCCGCGTGCTCGAGGAGGCGCGCCGGGCCAACGGGCAGCGCGTGACGGCGCTCTACGACGCCCGCGACTCGCTCACGCCCTTCGGCCTCGCGCAGCTCGCGATGGCGATGGAGCCCGGCGACACACGGCGTGACACGCTCCTCTCGGCAGCCCTCCGGCGCGTGGGCGTGGTGGGGTCGTCGACCTTCCGCGACGCCACGGGGCTCCGCTGGTACGCGAGCAGCACGCGCACCATCGGAGCGATCCTCGAGGCGCTCTCATCGGGAACGGGAGACCTCCAGGGAGGCCGCCCCCTCGCCACGACGCTGCTCAACCTCCGCCTCGGTCACGACGGCGCCTCGTGGGGCTCCTCCCACGAATCCGCCTGCGCGCTCTCGGGCCTCGCCGCCTACGCGAAGCGCTTTCAAGAGGGACGCACCCTCGAAGCCGAGCTCCGCGTCGACGGCCGCATCGTGCTGCCCTCGGTGCGAACTGGCCAGGGCGCGCGCTACGTGCTCCCCGTGCGAACCCTCGGAACGGCCTCGCACCGCGTCGAGGTGCGCTCCGAAGGGATGACCTTCTATTCGATCGACGGACGCTGGTCGACGCCCATCGGCCCCGCCGAATCCGTGGCGCGCGGCCGCGAGGTGGCCCTGCACCGCGTCTTCGAAACCGAGTCTGGCGCGCCCATCGCGCCTGACGGACGCGTGCACCTCGGCGACCTCGTGCGCGTGCGCCTCTTCGTCTACTCCGAGGGCAACACGGCGCCCTTCGTCGTGATCCGCGACCCCGTGGGCGGAGGCTTCGAAGCCGTCGACCAGGGCTTCGCCACCACGCCGCAGTCGTCGCTCAACGCGCTCCTCGGCGGCGGACCCGACGACGGCGCCATCGATCCGCGCGGCTTCTACGCGATGCGCTCCATCGATCAGATCTCGCACCGCGCCTTCCAGCGCGGGATGACCACCTTCGCGTTCAACACGGGCGCGTCGGGCCTTCGCGAATACACCTACGCGGTGCGCGCCACGAGCGTCGGGACCTTCACCGTCGCCCCCGCGCAGCTCGAAGCGATCTACCACCCGTCGCAGCTCGCTCGCAGCGCTGCGATGACCCTCACCGTCGACCCCTGATCATGCTCATGCGGGCTCCCTCCCCGTCCCTCCCTGCGGATCGCGGGGAGGGGCCAATGCCCCTCACGGCCTCTCGCCCGGGGCTTCGGCGAGGTCTGAAGCGTGGTGCGGTCACCGTCGCGCTCTCGGTGCTGGTGCTCGTCGGCGTGTGCAGGGCGCTGATCGCATCGGGCGCGCTCATCGACCGCGCGCGCTTCGCCCACCCCGACGACTCGGTGATCGTCACAGACCGCGCGGGACGCACCCTCCGCCTCGCGCGCGTCGACGGCGCAGACCGCCGCTGGGTGCGGCTCTCGGAGGTCTCGCCCAACCTCATCTCCGCCGTGATCGCCACGGAGGACGGTGATTTTCACAGCCACCACGGCGTCGACTGGCGCGCCCTCGCGCGCTCGATGGCGCGCAACATGGTGCCCGGCACGCGCTGGTCGGGCGCGTCGACCATCACGCAGCAGCTCGTCAAGCGGGTCTACGGCCGCAGGAGCATCTGGTCGAAGCCCGTCGAGGCCCTCCGCGCGATGACCCTCGAGCGCGCGCTCTCGAAGGACGAGATCCTGGAGCAGTACCTGAACCGCCTCCCCTTCGGCGACGGCATCGAGGGCGTCGAGCGCGCGTGCGAGTCGTACTTCGGCCACAGCGCGTCGGTGATGACCGTGGCCGAGGCCGCGCTCCTCGCGGGCGTTCCGCAAGCGCCCACGGCGACGGAACCGCGGAGGCACCTCGGCCGCGCGCTCTCGCGTCGCGGCTACGTGCTCGATCGGATGCTCACGCGAGGCTTCATCGACCGCGCGTCGTGGCAGGTCGCGCGGAGAGAGCCGCCCTCGATCGTCGCCGAGGAGTCGCGCCCCTGGGAGGCTCCCCGCGCCGTCGATCACGCGCTCGGCCTTCTCCGTCGCGGAGAGCTCGCGCGCGACGGCGCGACGCTGCGCACCTCCATCGACCTCCCGCTCCAGACGCACGCGGAATCTCTTCTCCGCGCGGGCGTCGCGCGCTTCGCGGGGAGAGGCGCGCGCAACGGCGCAGCGGTGGTCGTCTCGAACGCGACCGGCGAGGTGCTCGCGTACGTCGGCGCGGCCCGCGACGGGGCCACGGACGCGGGCGGCGCGCTCGACCTCCTGCGCGCTCGACGTCAGCCTGGCTCGACGCTCAAGCCCTTCGTCTACGAGCTCCTCTTCGAACGCGGAGGGAGCCCCGCGACGGTGCTCGACGACGTGGCCGTACCCCTCCGCGGCGCGCACGGCGCGACCTTCGAAGCGCGCGACTACGACGGCCGCGAGCGAGGTCCCGTGAGGGCGCGCGTGGCGCTCGCGTCGTCGCTCAACCTCGCGGCCCTCGACGCGACGGGGCGCGTGGGCTCCGAGCGCGTGGTGGCGAGGCTGCGGGCCCTCGGCGTGCGCGTCCCCGAAGACGCCGCGCACTACGGCGCCGCGGTGGTGCTCGGCGGCGCAGACGTGACCGCGCTCGAGCTCGCCCGTGCATACGCGACGCTCGCACGCGGCGGAATCTCGCTGCCGCTCCAGTTCGCGCCGGGCGCAGACCTCCACCCGGTGACCGTGATGCGCGCCGACGCGGCGGCCCTCGCGTGGGACGTGCTCCGCGACCCCGTGGCGCGCGCCGACGCCTTCGGCGCAGACCTCCGCGAGCTCGCGGGAGACCAGCCCTTCGCGCTCAAGACCGGGACCTCTTCGAACTGGCGCGACGCGTGGGCCGCCGTCGCGACGCGGAGGGTGACCGTGGTCGTGTGGCTCGGCGATCCGTCGGGGGCCGGGATGCGCTCGGTGTCGGGCTTCGAAGCCTCCGCGCCCATCGCCGCGAGGATCCTCGCCGAAGCCGAGCGCCTCGAAGCGCGCATCGACCCCGCGAACGTGAGCGAGCCCAGGCTCGTCGAGGGCGCCGTCTGCGCGTGGACGGGGCTCCGCGCGGGGCCGCGGTGCAGCCACGTGATCCGAGAAAGGTTTCCGCGTGACGGCGTGCCCGAAGAGACCTGCGAGGCGCACGACGCGAGCGGCCGAGACGTGCTCTCCCCTCGCTATGCGGCGTGGTTCGCGCGGCAGCACCCCGCGGGCGTGACGCTCGGTGAAGAGCGCGCTTCGACGTCGACCGCGGCGGAGTCGGTGATCGTGAGCGAGCCTCGCAACGGCGCGCGGTGGCTGCTCGATCCGACGCGCGCGGCGCCCGAGGTGAGGCTCCGCGCGAGCCTCCGCGGCGCGACGGTGAGAGACGTGAGCTGGGAGGTCGACGACGCGCCCCTCGCGACCGATCGGTGGACAGCCACCGCGGGGACGCACCGCGTGGTGGCCGTGCGGGCGGGAGCTCGAAGCGCGCCGAGCGTGGTCACCGTGCTGGCGGGATCACCCGCGCCTCCCCCCGCGTCGCCCTGAGTCACCGTTGAGACAGGACTGCGCTCAAGGTTTTCGAAGACCTTGCCGTTGGAGATCGTTGGAGACCCAACGAAATGATCCCAGACCGAACTGTCGGGCGCAGGACCTCCTCTCGAATCCCGCACGAGCTCCGCGAGGGCCCGCGCATCGACGTCGAGGCCGACGTCACGTTTTCGAGCGAAGAGAACTTCTACCAGGGCTTCTCGGAGAACATCTCCGAGGGCGGGCTCTTCCTCGTCACCTACGTGACGCGCCGCTGCGGTGAGGTCATCACCGTGCGCTTCTCGCTGCCCGGAATCGAGCACCCCATCGAGGTCCGCGCCGAGGTCCGCTGGCTCCGCTCGCCCGACTGGGAGCGCGGCGTCAACCCCGGCATCGGCGTGCGCTTCATCGACCTCAACGACGCCGACCGCGCCTCCATCGAGCGCTTCATCAAGCGGCGCGAGCCCCTCTTCTACGACGACTGATCCGACATCGCGCGACGGCGCACGCGTCACCTTCCGTCGGCCCTTCCTCCGCCGGTAGACTCTCCGTCCTCGATGCCCCCCTCACAGCGCCCGCCTCCTCCGTCGCAGCGTCCTCCCCCTCCGTCGCAGCGACCGCCGCCGCTCGTGAGCGCACCCAACGCGGCCAACGCGTCGCTCCGTCCGCCCGCCGCCGTGTCAGCGCCGCCCGCGGCCGACCACCGCGACATCTTCGAATCACGCCCGCGGTATCGCACGCTCCTCGTCGCGCTCCGCGACGTCGTCGAGTCGGCCCGCTCGCTCAAGGATCTGCTCCTCAACGCGCGCGACCTCCTCCACTCGCTCCTCGACGCCGAGCGCGTGAACCTCTTCGCCGCCGACTCGCGCAACACGCTCCTCTGGACGGTCGCGCGCTCTGGCGGCGAGGCCCCGCTGCGCCTCCCTCGCACCTACGCGTCGATCCCGGGCTTCGTGGCGATCACCCGCCGCACGGCCATCGTCCGCAACGCCTACGACGCCGCGGAGCTCCGCGCGCTGCACCCCGACCTTCGCCACGACCCCGCGCGCGACGTCGGGATGTCGAGCCGCACGCGTCAGGTCCTCGCGGCGCCCATCCTGGGAGAACGCGGCGTGGCGGGCGTGATCGAGTTCGTGAACTCCGTCGACGGGATGGACTTTCGCCCCGACGACGTGCGCCTCGCCGAAGAGGTCGGTCGCATGCTCGGCCCGCACCTCGAGACGCAGCTCGGCACCGCGAGCTCGATGCGCCCCGAGAGCGCCCGCTTCGGCCTGCTCATCGCGCGCGGTCTGGTCACCGACGCGCAGCTCGAAGAGGCCGCGGCGCGCGCCAAGAAGGCCGACACCGACGTGTGCTCGATGCTCATCGAGCAGTACAAGGTCCCCCGCGACGCCGTGGGCCAGAGCCTCGCGGACTGGCACCACCTGCGCTTCTTCGCGTGGGACGGCCGCTACCGCATGCCGCGCGCCCTGCTCGACCGCATGACCCCGGGCTTCATGCGCGCGCAGGTCTGCGCCCCCCTCGCCCTCCAGCCCGACGGGACGCTCCTCTTCGCCGTCGAGAACCCCGACTCGCTCGAGCTCCTCGACGCGATCCGTCAGCGACGGCTCGCGCCTCGCATCGAGTTCGTGGTCGGCCTGCGCCGCGACATCCTCTCGTACGTCGAGGCGAGCGCGCAGAACCCCGCGCCCTCGGGGGTGCTCATCCAGCCCCCGCTGCTCGCGGTCACGCCCGAGGGAGCCTCGGCGCCCGCGACCTCGCAGCCCGCGCCGCGCGCCGCCAACGACGGAGACCAGGTGTTTCGCCTCGTCGACGCGCTCGACGAGCGAGCCTCGACGGTGCCCGACACGCCCGACGAAGACCTCGCCGCCGAGAACCCCCAGGAGCCCGACGCCGTCATCGCCCGCCTCGTGCGCCACATGGTGCTCGACGCCGCCGCGAAGGGCGCGTCCGACATCCACGTCGAGCCCAACGGAGACTTCGGCCCGTGCCGCATCCGCCTGCGCATCGACGGCGACTGCGTCGACTACGTGACCGTGCCCGCGATGCACCGCCAGGCCCTCGTGCAGCGCATCAAGGTGATGGCCGACGTCGACATCGCGGAGCGCCGTCGCCCGCAAGACGGGCGCATCCGCGTGCGCGGCCCGTCGAGCGCCGTCGAGGTGCGCATGGCCTCGCTGCCCACCGTGGGCGAGAACGAGGACGTGGTGCTGCGCCTCCTCTCGGCGTGGCGCCCGATGCCCCTCGAAGACCTCGCCTTCAGCGCGAAGAACCTGGTGACGTTCCGCGACCTCATCGCGCAGCCCTACGGGATCGTGCTGGTGGTGGGGCCCACGGGCTCGGGCAAGACCACGACGCTCCACGCGGCGCTCGGGGCGCTCAACACGCCCGACATGAAGATCCTCACGATCGAGGACCCCGTCGAGATCGTGCAGCCGGGGCTGCGTCAGGTGCAGGTCAACACGCGCATCGGGCTCGGCTTCCCCGAGGCGCTCCGGGCCTTTCTGCGCAACGACCCCGACGTGATCATGGTGGGCGAGATGCGCGACCGGGTCACGGCCGCGGTCGGCATCGAGGCCTCGCTCACCGGCCACCTCGTGCTCTCGACGCTCCAGTCGAACAGCGCGCCCGAGACGCTCACGCGCCTCTTCGGCATGGACGTCGACCCCCTCAGCCTCGCCGACGCGCTCCGCGGCGTGCTCGCGCAGCGCCTCGTGCGCAAGCTCTGCGACGCGTGCAAGGTCCCCTACTCGCCCACGCCCGAGGAGTGGCAGCGCATCGGCGACTCCTACGGCGACGACGCGTACGCCGCGATGATCAACGCGCGCGAGCACGCCCCCGCGCCGCACCGCGCCGTCGGCTGCCCCCAGTGCCGCGGGACGGGCTACCGCGGGCGCATCGCGATCCACGAGATCCTCCCCGGCACCGAGCGCATCAAGCAGCAGATCCGGACGCGCGCGCACCTCGACGAGATCCGCGCCGCCGCCGCGCAGGAGGGCGTCCGCTCGATGCTGCAAGACGGCATCGAGAAGGTGCTCGACGGACACACGGACTTCCGTCAGGTGCGCGCGGCCTGCGCGTCGTGAGCGGGCTTCACCGCGCCGCGATGAGCACAATCTCCATCGCGGCGAGGAGCGCCACGGAGCGATCGGCGTCGCGCAGGAGCGGCGCGAGGGGCTCGCAGTCTCCGCCCTGGGCGCCGATGGCCTGGGGCCACGCCACCACCGCGAGCCTGCGCACGTTGGCGTCGCTCGACGCGAGCGCCTCGCGCACGTGATCGCGGGCCCACCCGTCGCCGATCCCCGCGAGCACGCCGAGCGCGCGGATCGCGACGAAGCCTTCGGGCCGCGACGCGAGCGGTCGCAGCGCCGCGATGGCGTCGTCGCGGTGCTGACTCTTCCGCGCGAGGATCGCGGCGACGCGGATCGAGACCTCCGTGTCGGGGTCGGCCATGAGCGGCGCGAGCGAGGCGAGCTGCGCGTCCGAGAGGCTCTGCGCGGCCACCGCGGCCTGGGGCCTGAGCGCGGCGCGCGCGTGGTGGAGCGCCCCGACGATATAGCGCTCCGCGGCTTCGTCGTGGCGCGACGCGAGCACCCTCGCCGCCTCGATCGAGAGGTTGGTCATCTCGGGCGTGAGGAGCGGGTTGAGCGCCTCGACGGCCGCGTCGTGCGAGGCCGCCATGAGCGCCGCGGGCGCCGCCAGCCGCACGATGGGATCGGCGTCGGTGAGCGCCGCGCGCAGGGTCTCGACGGCGTCGTCGCCGTGTCCGCCGAGCGCCATCACCGCGGCCGATCGAACGGGCGGATCGGTGTCCTCCGCGAGCCTCGCGATGAGCGCGCGGGCCGCCGCGGGCTCGCCTCGACGGCGCGCGAGCGCGCGCACGACCGCTGCGCGCAGCGTCGCGTCGGGGTCGCGCGAGAGCCGGATCAGGCGCCCCAACCCGCGGGGTCCCTGGAGCGTCACGAGCGCGGCCACGCGACGCTCGGTGTCGCCGCTGCGGAGCGCCGCGCGGAGGCGCTCGGGGGGTCGTCCGCTGCGGTTGTCGAGTTCGAAGAGCACCGAGGCGGCGCGGTCGCCCACCACGCCGGGGCGCGTCGCCAGCGCCTCGAGCGCGTCGCGGGCGTGCACGCCGATGCCTCGCAGGGCGGAGAATCCAGCGGATCGGAGCCTCGCGTCGTCGCTCTCGGCGGCGGCCTTCAGCGTGGCGAGGGCGACCTCGGCGAGCAGGTCGGGGTCTCCGTCGCCGCGCTCTTCGACGTAGTCGTTGTAGAGTCGCAGCGCGCCCGCGAGGTCACCTCGCTCCGCGGCGCGCCTGACCTGAACGGTCGCTCCCGAGCAGCCGAGCGCGGACAGGAGCGAGATGACGACGAACAGACGCCTCACGGCGCGTGAGGGTAGCGGGTTCGACCGGCGGTAGACAGCGATGCGTGCAAAGCCTGACGTTCTCCTCGTAGCCTCTCCCGTCCTCGCCGCGGCGCTGGCATTCGGCCCGTGGCTCGTGGGCCAGCCCTCGCCGCGCGGCGAGTCGCCGCCCGTGACGCGGCTGCCCGTTCCCGCGGGGCCCTTCGTCATGGGCGCGGACCACAACGGCGAGGCCGACGAGAGGCCGCGCCACACGCAGACCACGGGCGCCTTTCGCATCGATCGCACCGAGGTCACCAACGCGCAGTGGACCCGCTGCGTGACCGCGGGCGCGTGCACGGCGCCGCGGAATTGCAGCCCTCGCACGCACGAGCCCGAGCAGCCCGTGGTGGGCGTCTCGTGGACGCAGGCGCGGGCCTTCTGCGCGTGGGCGCACGGTCGGCTCCCCACGGAACGAGAGTGGGAGAAGGCCGCGCGAGGCCCTGACGGGAGGACCTATCCGTGGGGCGAAGAGAGGCCCACGAGCGACCGCGCGGTCTTCGGTCGATCGGGTCACTCGGGCTCTCCCGACGTCGTGGGTCAGCGCCCTCGCGGGGCCTCTCCGTACGGCGCGCTCGACATGGCGGGCAACGTCTGGGAGTGGACCGACAGCCCCTACGACCCCTTCGCGTACCGGCACCCCGAGCGGACGCCCACGTGCGAGACCGCGCTCGCCTCGCTGGCCGAGATCCGACGGCTCGGCGTGCGGGGGTTCACGGGCTCCAATCCGCTCCCCGACTCCTGCGAGCGCGTGCTCCGCGGAGGCGCGTGGAACTACGGCTGGGACGGGCTCCGATCGAGCAACCGCGTGCATCACCCGCCGACGTTTCGCATCGTCGTGGCGGGCTTTCGCTGCGTGGATGACGGCTGAGAGAGATCGACGAAGGCGCTCAGCGTGACGGGGCGGCGGGCGGAGGCGCTGCGGGGCGCGCGGCGGGCGGCGCAGCGGGCGGAGGCGCAGCGGCGGGAGGCGCAGCGGGCGAACCCGCGCCGGGCAGCGGTGCGGGCGGAGGCGACGGAGGCGGCGGCGC
>JBPOHC010000129.1:0-5047 GCA_052035985.1 Myxococcota bacterium
ACCGGCGGCCGTAAGGACGCCGGGGCGTCGTGTTGAGATCGCTCCCGGCGTCGTGACCGCCGCCGGTTCTTTGGGGCGATTCTTCGCGTGCCCGGCACGTACGCCGCCTGCTCTGGGACAGTAGTGCTACGCGGGAGGCCGCAGGAGCATCATGCCGAAGCCGAAGGACCGATGGCGTCCGAGGCCCCGGCGAAGCATCGCGTCGAAGAGCGCCGCGTCGGTGACGGTGAGCGTCCCTTCCATCTGGGCGTCGGGACGCTCGGTGCGGTGCGCCGTGCGCTGCCCCTTCGCGTCGGGAGCGCCGCGCCGCGCGAGCACCTGACGTTCGAAGCGCACCATGCGGGCCGCGTCGAGCGTGGCGCCGCCGCGGCGTTCGAACTCCATGCGCAGCCAGTCGACGTACACGCCCTCGCGCGACACCTCGACGTCGGGCGCGACGCGCCTGCACGCCGACAGGAACGCGTCGATCTCGGCGCCGCTCTTCTCCTGGTGCTCGCCCGTCTTCGAACGTCGCACCACGGGACAGACACGCGCCGTGAACCCCAGCCGTTTGCCCGCCTCGAAGCGCGCGGGCATGGGCTTGTCGGCCAGCTCGCTCCAGAGGCAGAGCGCGTGCACGCCGGGGTCGGCGAAGGTCTGCGCGTGTTCGCGCAGCGCGTCGGCCGTGGCCGTGGTGTAGCCCAGCACCGGAATCACCCGCCCGTGTCCTCCCCCCGCGCCCGCCGTCGGCGTCGGGAGCGAGAAGGGCTTGGGCGCGAGCTCCGGCCCGAAGAGCTCTTCGAGGGCGCAGTGCGCGAGGTATCCGAGGTCGGTGTCCCGTGTCGACAGTCCGCGACGGCTCGCCAGCGCCATGAGCTTCACCGCGTCGAAGGGAACCCTCACCATTCGCAGCTCGCTCATCGTGACACCGCCTCGGAGTACTCCACCGTCGCCTCCTGCACCGAGCGCCGCCCGACGTGAACCTGGTTCGACCAGTCCATCTCGTCGGTGAGGTCGATGGTGCGCCCCACCTCGGTCCCCTCGCCCGTGGGCCACCAGCTCAGACACGCGCGCTTCTCCGACGCGTCTCTCGCGCTGCGCCGCGAGCGCGGGGGCGCGAGGCTCCACCCCGCGAGGGCCGCGCGCAGCGTCGGCGCCGTCACCCTCCCCTGAAGAATCGGCGCCGCCGGGAGGCAGCACTTTCGACCGATGAACAACGGCCGCTCGGGCCGCGCGAGGGCGCGCGCGACGTCGTCGACCGTGGGCGCTCCATCACCCCGCAGCGTGAGCGCCACGGAGTACACCGCGTCGGCCCGGTAGTGCTGCAATCGGATCAGCGTCCCGGTGCTGCTCTCGCCTCCGCCGCGCGACTCGGGCGCTGCCCGCGTCGTCCACCCTTCGAGCATGAAGGGCTGCCCCATGTCGACGGTGTGATAGTCGAGGAGCCCTTCGCCCGCGTGGTCTTGCCGCACGGCGTAGCGCAGCCTCGCTTGCAGCGCGCCGAGCCTGTCGGCCTCGCCGTGCTCGTAGCCGAGCGCGTTGCCCACGAGCCCCGTGAGCATCGCGCGGCCGGGGATCACCGCCTGCACGCCGTTCTTGTCGACGCGCGCGCCCCCGAACGAGAGCATGGGCGCGTCGAAGCGCAGCAGGAGCACATCGAGCCCGCTCATCAGCCGCCCCGCGCGACGTCGCCGGCCCAGGTCGCCACGGACGCCAGCGAGAGGGCCTCGCCGAAGGTCGCCGTGAGCCCCTCGCGCGCCCCGAGGGCCGCGTAGCGTCGCTCACCGCTCACGCCATAGGTGCGATCGAGGTCGCCCACGTGCCGCGCGAGGGCCTCGTAGCTCGCGCGCAGGAGGTCGGGTCGCTTCGCGTCGACGCGCACGGGTTCGAGAAAGGCGTTGGCGAGCGTGCGGGGCTGCTCGTCGCCCGCCTCGACGAGCGCGAGGCTCGCGTAGCTGTGCGGCGCCGTCGAGCCGAGCTTGGCGCCCGGCGACACCTTGCTCACGAGATGAACGAGCGACTCGACCACCTTGCCCGCGAGGGCGCGATCGGACTTCGCCCAGTCCTTCCGCGCGCAGCCTTCGAGGTTCGACACGAGCAGCGGCAGGTCGACCACCACGTACCCGTAGAAGAGCCCCGAGGTGAGCTCCGTGGTGCCGAGGTGTCCGCTCCCGAGGGCCTCGTCGTCGCCGCCGAGGTTGAGGTCGTCGACGGCGGTGAAGTAGTCGGTCTCCGCGGCGCTCTCGTGCACGGTGAGGGCGTGGGCCACGTGCAGGGCGGCGTCGCCGCGCGAGAGGATGTCGCTGGTCACCATGCGCCCGAAGAGGGCCGCGTCGAGGCCCGCCGACTGGCGCATGGCGTCGAGGTTCTTCTTCGCGTCCTTGAGCTTCGCCTTCACGGCGTCGCCGAGCTTCTTGAGGTCGGGCTTTTCGGCGCAGAGGGCGCGCGCGTGGCCGAGCAGGTACTCGATCTCGGGACGGCCGAGCACGGTGATCTGGCCCGTGCGCAGGGCGGGATCTTCTTTGGTCTCCTCCTTGGCCTTCTTGGCCTTGGCGCTCTCGCCGAGCACGAGGGGCATCATGGCCTCGACGACGGCGCGCACGAGGGCCGCGTCGACGCCCTCGGCGATGAGCTTCTGCACGATCTCGCGCTCGAAGGTGACGCGCGAGCGCACCGACATCGCGCCGAGCTCGCTCAGCGCGTGGGCGCCATCGAAGGTGCGCCAGTGGCGCTTGAGGCACTGCGACGAGATGCGCGTGCGCACCGCGCCGCCGAAGGGAGCGCGCTTGGCGAAGCCCACATCGTCGCGGTTGAGAAGGGCCGCGGGGTACGAGGTCAGCGTGTGAATCTGAATGAACCGGCTCATGGTGTTTCGTCTCTCTCGGTGATTGCGTGGGTGGGTGATTCAGTCGCGGGGCTGCGCGGCGAAGAAGAAGCGGTACACGTCGCGGCGCACGGCCTCCTCGTCGCCGCGCCCGTCGGAGAGCACGAGGCGCGCGAGGTCGCTCTGGTCGAAGGCGACGCCCTTCGACACGAGGTGGTGCACCACCATGCGAACGCCGTCGGCGAGCGTGTTGCCGCGCGCGCGCAGGAGCTGGAGCACGCGGCGCTCATCGACGACGCCCGCGAGCGCGGTGCCGAGGCGCACCTTGGGGGAGTGAAAGCCCTTCGCGGTCGCCATCGCCGCGACGGCGACGGCCCAGCGCCCTTCGGCCTCGCGCCGCGCGGGCTCCCCGGTGGGCAGGTGCGCGTCGAGGAGCGTCGCCACGATGCGCCAGAATGCAGGGGCCTGCACGGTGTCGGCGTCGAGCCTGCGGAGCGAGGCGAGCTCACCGGGCGGCAGCGCGGCCACGGCGGCGACGACGCGCAGCGCGACCTCGCGCTCGGAGGGAGGGTCTCGAACAACGTCGGTGGTCATACGGCGGGCTCCTCGGCGGCGGCGGCGGTGGTGGTGACGGCGAGCTTGAAGTGGTTGTGCACGGTGCCTTCGAAGACCCTCCGCGCGGCGGCCTCGGCGCGGTAGCGGCGCTCGATCGGAAGGGCGACGGTGCGCACGGCCTCGTCGAGCACCTCGCGCGCGAGCGGAACGATCGTGCGGAGCCAGCTCGTATCGGCCGCCGTGTCGTCGAGCGCAGCGTCGCGCCAGAGGTGGCTGAAGAAGATCGCGTCGACGCGCTCTTCGAAGCGCGCGGTGAAGCGGTCCATGCGGTCGTCGTCGAGCTTCAGCTTGTCGGGCCCGCCCTGCACGAGCGCGAGGAGCGCCATGCGCAGCGCCTTGCGACGCACGTCGGCGGTCTGTTGCACGCGCCGTTGCGCGAGGGCACCGAGGCGCTCGCGGGCCGTGGGCTCGGCGAGCAGGTCACGGGCGGGCCCCGAGATGTCGAGCACGCGCTCGTGGAGCCCGTTGGTCTCACCCTGCCCCCGCGCGAGCACCCGGGCGTGAAACACGGGCGCGTCGCCGTCCTCGTCGCGAATGGTCTGCGCCGCCGCTTGCTTGAAGTCTCCGCCGAAGAGGAGCTGCGTCAGCAGCGGGTAGTTGAAGCCGTTGGCCGACACGGTGAGGGCCTTGCCCGCGTCCTCGCGCTTCACGGGGATCCAGACGTCGCCCGTGACGCCGAGGAGCTGCTTCGCCTCGACGCGCGCCACCTCGCTGGAGCCCCCACGGCTCACGATGCGGTTGTCCACGAGGGTGAGCCTCACGCGGCGACACACCTCGACGAAGAACGGATCGAGCTTCGAGAGCGCGATCGACGAGGTGCCATCCCACGGCTCGCACCACAGGAGCCCCACGCCATCGGGCGCATACTGGTACGAATCGACGAGCTCGTCGCGCGCGTCGAGCCACGTGTGAACGTCGCGCACGAAGCGGTCACCGAACCCGGTGCCGCGGGCGACGCCCACCTGGGGCCTGCTGGCGAAGCCGCCGTTCATGCGCGCGACGCCGTAGTTTCCCTTGCCGAGAAAGCCCTCGGTGGTCTGCAAGGCCACGAGCGCGAAGAGCCAGTGCTCGGGGCGCGCGCGGTCCATGCGGGCGCTCTTGAGGTCGTGGTTCTTGGCGGTGATGAGCACGTCGAGCGCGTCGGGCTGCGTGAAGGTGCGCTTGAGCGCGTCGAGCTTCTTCTCGGGCACGGGGGTCTGGAGCAGCGCGGGCTTCGAGAGGTCGTCGACCACGAGGCACCAGGGCTCATGCGCGCCGCTGGTGAGCGCGAGCAGACGGTCACGCCACGCGGCCTCGTCGAGGTCGAGCTGTTGATCGCCAGCGCGCACACACGCCAGGGCGGCGACCTGCACCAGAAACGCGTGCCACGGGTGCCGCTGGTGCGTACGCAGCGCAGCGAACTCGGTGGCCTCTCCGCGCCCGAGGCGCGCGAGCACGGCGGGGAGCGTGAGATGCGCGACGGCCTCATCGCCGCCCGCGACCGAGAGCAACGGCTCGGTCAACAGATCGAAGCGTGGTTCAGACATGGAGGTCAGCCCTTCGACGCGAGGTCAGATGATCGGGATTATGGGGATTGAGCACGTGGGCTCGCGATGAGCGTGGGCTTACGGGGTCGGTCCGTGCCCCGAG
>JBPOHC010000631.1:0-5060 GCA_052035985.1 Myxococcota bacterium
CGCCTCACCGATCGCGTGCAGCGAGAGCTCGGGATGAAGGTCCCCGAAGGCGCGGCGTTTCGGGGGATGACCCCCGCGAAGATCGCAGCAGCGCTCGATCGCCCCGAGGAGCCTCCGCCCGTCGACGACGACCCCGCGTCGCCCCTCGTGGCGCTCCAGTCGAAGGGCTCGCTGCCGCCGCTGTTCTTCGCGCACCCCGCGGCGGGCGTGGTGTTTCCGTACGTGGAGCTCGCGCGCAGGCTCGGCGAGTCGCGGCCCTTCTACGCGCTCCAGGCCCGCGGGCTCGACGGCGCTTCGAAGCCCGACCTCACCATCGAGGCGATGGCCGAGCGCTACGTCGCTGCGATTCGCGCGCGGCAGCCGAAGGGGCCCTATCACCTCGGGGGCTTCTCCTTCGGGTGCCTCGTCGCCTACGAGATCGCGTGCCAGCTCTCGGCGCAGGGAGAGCGCGTGGCGCTGCTGGCCCTCCTCGACGAGCCCGCGCCCGTCGACGGTCACCGACCCGCGGGGCTCAACCTCGCGTGGCAGCTCGGGTCGGGCATCGCGCGGTCGATCTGGCCGCACCTGCACGACTACCTCTACCTCCGCGACACGATGCTCGCGGGTGAAGCGGGTGACGGCGTGCGGGCGCGGTGGAGGCGCTTCCTCGCGCGGTCGGTGATGGCGGGATACATCCCCGCGGAGCATCGTCCGATGGCCCTGCGGCAGCCTGCCATTCCGCCGATGGCGGAGCTCTTCAAGCTGCACGTCGCGCTCACGGGGACCTACGCGCCGAGGGCCTACGCGCAGCGGGTGACGCTGCTCAAGGTGACGCAGCTCGGAGGGCGCAACGCGAGCGATCCCACGTGGGGTTGGTCGATGCTGGCCGCGGGCGGGGTCGAGGTGATCCCTGTACCGGGCGAGCACCTCACGGTGCTTCGAATGCCGCACGTCGAGGCGCTCGCGGGGGCGCTCTCGGAGTGCCTCGCGAGGTCTGCGCGCGAAGGGTGATCGACGGCTCTGAGACCCGTGATAGCGTCGCGGCCGCGAGCGGAGGGACAGAGCTGCGATGGAAGTGCTCCAGGGCTATGACGTGCGCGATGTGATCGACGAGGGGCCGCGCGCCGCGCTTGCGCGCGCGAGGTCCCGAGGGGTCGACGTCCTGTTGCGATACGGACGGCGGGGAGACATGACCCGCGCGGACCTCGCGCGATGGCGCTTCGGCTACGAGCTCGCGCAGAGCGTGGCCGGCGTCGGCGTGGCGAAGCCCGTGGCCCTCGAGTCCGCGAGGAACGGCGTCGCGCTCGTGCTCGAAGACGTCGGGATGACCACCCTGCGCCGTTGGATCGACGCGCAGCGCGAGGGCGTTCGCGCCGTCGACGCGGTGCGCGTGGCGACCAGCGTGGCGAGGGCCCTCGCGCACCTCCACGGCCGCGGCGTGACGCACAAGGGCGTCGACCCGAGGAACATCCTCGTCGACGCGAAGACCTTCGAGATCCAGCTCATGGGCTTCGAAGTTTCGACGCGCCGCGCGCGCGAGGCGCCGCGCGTCACGAGCCTCGACGGCGTCGAGGGCGACCTCGCGTACATGTCCCCCGAGCAGACCGGGCGCATGAACCGCGGGCTCGACTACCGCACCGACCTCTACTCCCTCGGCGTGGTGCTCTACGAGATGCTCACGGGCGCGACGCCCTTCGCCGTCGACGACCCGGTGGCGCTCGTCCACGCGCACATCGCCGTGACGCCGCGCGCGCCGCACTCGATCAGGCCCGAGGTGCCCACGGCCCTCTCCGACGTGGCCCTGCGCCTCCTCGCGAAGAACGCCGAAGACCGCTACCAGAGCGCCGCGGGCCTCGCGGCGGACCTCCACGAGTGCGCCCGTCAGCTCGCGGCGACGGGCCTCATCGAGGGCTTCGTCGCGGGCGCCCACGACGCCCCGGCGACCTTTCAGGTGCCGCAGCGGCTCTACGGCCGCGACGTCGAGCAGCAGAGCCTCCTCGACGCCTTCGACCGCGCGTCGGCGGGCGCCGCGGAGCTCATGCTCGTGTCGGGGTACTCGGGCGTGGGCAAGTCGGCGCTCGTCCACGAGGTGCAGAAGCCCCTGGTGCGCGACCGTGGGTACTTCGCCGAGGGCAAATACGACGCGCTGCAGAGCACGCCCTACGGCGCGCTCATCGAGGCATTTCAGGGTCTCATTCGACAGATCCTCGGCGAGCGCGAGGCGCGCGTCACCGCGTGGCGTGAGCGCTTGAGGGAGGCGCTCGGCGCGCACGGCCGCGTGGTGACCGACGTGATCCCCGAGGTGGAGCTCCTCGTGGGGCCGCAGCCCGCCGTGCCCGAGCAGGGCCCGACGGCGACGCAGAACCGCTTCAACGCGGTGTTCGCGCGCTTCATCGCGGTGTTCGCGAAGGCCGAGCACCCGCTGTGCCTCTTTCTCGACGACCTCCAGTGGGCCGACGTCGGGTCGCTGAACCTCCTGTCGCACCTCATGCGCTCGTCGGGCGCCAGGCACCTGCTGCTCATCGGCGCGTACCGCGACAACGAGGTCGGCGAGGCGCACCCGCTGATGAACACCCTCGCGGAGCTGCGCAAGGCCGGGTCGCCCGTGGGCTCCGTCGCGCTGCGTCCGCTCGTCGAGGCCGACGTCGACGAGCTGGTCTCAGACGCCCTCGGCGGACGCCGCGACGACGGCCGCGAGCTCGCCCGCGTGGTGTTCGAGAAGACCGCGGGGAACCCCTTCTTCGTAGGTCAATTCCTCTCGTCGCTGCACGCGCGCGGGCTGCTCACCTTCGACGCCGAGCAGGGCCGCTGGACGTGGCGCCCCGAGGCCGTGCGCCAGGAGTCGATCACCGAGAACGTGGCCGCGCTGGTCACGGGCCGGATCCACACGCTCAGCGAAGACGCGCGCGACGCCGTGCGCCTCGGCGCGTGCTGCGAGGGCGCCTTCGACCTCTCGACCGTCGCCGCGCTCCTCAACGCCCGCGCCGAGAAGGTCGCCGCGGACCTCTGGGAGGCCGTGAGCGCGGGGCTCCTCGTGCCCGTCGGCGACGGCTACAAGTACGTCTCCGAGCACTCCGACGAGACGCCGCCCGCGCGCTACCGCTTCGCCCACGACCGCGTGCACGAGGCCGCCTACGCGCTCATCGCCGACGACGAGCGCCCCTCGTGGCACCTGCGCCTCGGGCGCCTCTGGCGCGCGGCCCTCGCGCACGGCGACCGCGAGGTCAACGTCTTCGCCGTGGTCAACCAGCTCAACCTCGGCCGCTCGCTCATCTCCGAGCCCGACGAGCGCAGGGACCTCGCGCGGCTCAACCTCGACGCCGCCACGCGCGCCCGCGACGCGACGGCCTACGCCTCGGCGTCGCAGTGGCTCGCCGTGGGCTGCGAGCTCCTCGGCTCCGACCGCCTCGCCGACGACGCGCTCGCGCGCGACACGTTCCGCGCGCGGGCCGAGTGCGACTACCTCCTCGGGCGCTTCGACGAGGCGGGCAGCGGCTTCGAGCGCGTGCTCGACGCGACGGCGTCACCGACCGAGAAGCGCGTGATCTACAGCCGCCAGCTCGCCCTCTTCGAGAGCCGCGGCAGCTACGCCGACCTCTTCGAATACGGCCGCAAGGCGCTGCGCGTCTTCGACGTCGAGGTGCCCCCCGACGCGGAGCTCCAGGCCGCCTTCGGGGCCGAGCTCGGCGCCCTGATGAAGAACACCGCGGGGCGCACCGCCGACAACCTCGCGAAGCTCCCCGAGCTCACGGACCCCTCGGGCCGCGCGCGCGTGCAGCTCATCGCGGAGCTCATTCACTTCGGGTCGTACGCGAACCCGATGCTCTTCATGTTCCTCGCGGCGAGGCTCACCAACCTCTCGATCGTGAACGGCCACGCGCCGGGCTCGGCCATCGGCTACGTGGGCTACGCGATGGTGCTCGCGGGCGCCTTCAACGACTACGCCTCGGCGTACGCCTACGGCCGCCTCGCCCTCGACCTCGCCGACCGCTTCGACGCGGGCGTCACCCTCGTCGCGTGCCGCTTCATGGGCCACCTCTTCGTCAACCCCTGGCGCGCGCCGCTCTCCGACACCATCGCCGGCATCGACGACGTCTACGGCCGCGCCACCGAGGTCGGCGCGCTCACCTTCGTGGGCCTCGCGGGGATGCAGGGCGTGCTCTTGCGGCTCGTGCACGGCGATGAGCTCGACGCCACCACGGCGCGCGCGCGGGCGCAGGTCGCGCACCAGTCGAAGCTCAACCAGATCGACATCGCGTTCTTCATCGCGGGCTTCTGGCGCGCGATGAACCGCCTCACCCTCGACGCCGCGCAGCCCGACGACCCGAAGTGGCTCGACGACGCCGAGGTGCGCAAGGGCATCGGCGCCGTGCCCGCGTGGATCGCCATCTACAACATCACCCTCCAGATGGCGGCGTACATCCTCGGCGACCTCGACGAGGCCGCGTCGCTCGGAGAGGCCACGCTGCCCCTCGTGCCGACGATCTTCGGCTTCATGCTCGAGGCCGAGTTCCGCTTCTACGACGCCCTCACGCGCATCGCGCGGGGCGCCCCCGAGGAGGGCGCCGAGGCGTGGCGAAAGACGCTCGACGAGCACCTCGCGAAGCTCTCGCTCTGGGCGGCGCAGTGCCCGGCGAACTTCGGGCACCGCGACCTCCTCGCGCGCGCCGAGCTCGCGCAGCTCGAGGGCCGCACCGCCGACGCCATCGACCTCTACGACCAGGCCATCGAAGCCGCCGTCACGGCCGACGGGCGCGCGCACGACCTCGCCCTCGCCCACGAGCTCGCGGGGCGATTTCACCAGCGCCAGGGGCGGCGCAGCGTGGCGAGGGCGTTTCTGCTCAGGGCGCGGACGCTCTACGCGCAGTGGGGCGCCGACGCGAAGGTCGCCGAGCTCGACCGCGCGCACCCCGACGTCGCGGCGCGCTCCACCGACGGCCGCGCGACGGCCACCACGAGCGCGTCGCTCGACCTCACGGCGGCGCTGCGCGCGTCGCAGGCGCTCTCCAGCGAGATCGTGCTGTCGAAGCTCCTGCGCACGCTGATGGTCACGATGCTCGAAGCGGCCGGGGCGCAGCGCG
>JBPOHC010000673.1:0-9828 GCA_052035985.1 Myxococcota bacterium
CCAAGCTCGGCGAGAGCAGCGCCGAGGTGGGCAAGGTCATCAAGGTGATCACGTCGATCGCGCAGCAGACCAAGCTCCTCGCGCTCAACGCCACCATCGAGGCGGCGCGCGCGGGCGAGGCGGGCAAAGGCTTCGCCGTCGTCGCCAACGAGGTCAAGGAGCTCGCCAAGGAGACCGCCAAGGCCACCGAGGACATCAGCGCGAAGATCGAGGCGATCCAGACGGACACGCGCGGCGCCGTGACGGCCATCGGGCAGATCAGCAGCATCATCAACCGGATCAATGACATCCAGGGGACGATCGCCAGCGCCGTCGAGCAGCAGACCGCCACGACCAACGAGATGAGCCGCAACATCGCCGAGGGCGCCCGCGGCACCGAGGAGATCGCGCGCAGCATCACGGGCGTGGCCCGCGCCGCGCAGGACACCTCGCGCGGCGTCACCAAGGCGCTCGAGGCCGCCGGCGCGCTGGCGACCATGGCCGCAGAGCTCGAGAAGATCGCGGCGAGCTTCGGCGCCGATCGTTGAGTGTTGAGGGTTGAGGGTTGTGCCCGAGACCGAGACGTAAAGGAGACGTGTGATGAGAGCGTTGATCGTCGATGACTCCCGCGCGATGCGCATGATCGTGAAGCGGGCGCTCGTGCGCGAGGGGTTCGAAGTCTTCGAAGCGGGAGACGGTCGCCAGGCGCTCGCCGAGCTCGAGAAGACCGGCCCCGTCGACCTCGCCCTGGTCGACTGGAACATGCCCGTGATGACCGGGTACGAGCTCATCCAGGAGGTGCGCTCGCAGCCGAAGATGAACGGCATGGCCATCATGATGGTGACCACCGAGACGGAGTCGTCTCAGGTGCAGCGCGCGCTCGACGCGGGCGCGAACGAGTACGTGATGAAGCCCTTCTCCGACGACGTGCTGCGCGAGAAGCTGCTCCTGCTCGGCCTGGCGAAGGACTGACCGCCATGAGCCGCGTGCGCGTCCTCATCGTCGACGACTCCGCGCTCGTCCGGCGCCTGCTCCAGGAGGTCCTCTCCTCCGAGCAGGACATCGAGGTCGTCGGCACCGCATCGACCGCCTCGATCGCGCTGAGCCGCATCGCGGCGCTCTCGCCCGACGTGGTCACGCTCGACATCGAGATGCCCGACATGAGCGGCCTCGAGCTCCTGGCCGAGATCCGCAAGCGGGCGCCGAAGCTCCCGGTGATCATGTTCAGCTCGCTCACCCAACGCGGCGCCGCCACCACCCTCGACGCCCTCGCCCTGGGCGCGACGGACTACGTGACGAAGCCGAGCGGCGCGGCCGGCCGTGAAGCCGCGCTCGAACAGGTCAGAACGCAGCTCGTCCCAAAGCTCCGCGTGCTCGCGCCACGAGCCATGCCGAGCGTGGAACGGCTCACCCCCGCGCAGCGCCTCGACCGCGTCTCCTTCGGAGAGACGCAGCGCCCGAGCGTCCTCGCGGTGGGTTGCTCAACGGGCGGGCCCAACGCGCTCGCCGAGATCTTCAGCCGCCTGCCGGCCTCGCTGGCGGCGCCCGTGGTGATCGTCCAGCACATGCCGCCGCTCTTCACGCGCATGCTGGCCGACCGCCTCGCCGCGAACAGCCCGCTGCGGGTCCGCGAGGCGAGCCACGGAGACGTGCTGACGCCCGGCGGCGTGTGGATCGCGCCTGGCGACCTGCACATGCGCGTCGAGCGGCAGGGGCTCTCCGTCGTGGTCGCGCTCGACAAGGGCCCCGCGGAGAACTCCTGTCGCCCCGCCGTCGACGTGCTCTTCCGCTCCGTCGCGGAGGTCTACGGCGACCGCACCCTCGCGCTCGTCCTCACGGGGATGGGCCAGGACGGCCTCCGCGGCGCCGAGGCCATCAGCGCGCGCGGGGGGCGCATCGTCGCGCAGGACGAGGCCAGCTCGGTGGTGTGGGGGATGCCCGGCGCCGTCGTCCGCGCGGGCCTCGCGGGGTCCGTCTTGCCTCTCCACGAGATCGCCGACGACGTCACGCGCCGCCTCGGCAGCTCGGCACTCCTGGGCGCGTCGCGAATGAACATGGAAGGTCGTCGTGTCGGATAACCTCACCCAAGTCGACGCTGATTTCGTCCGCGATCTGGTCTTCCGTCGCTCGGCGATCCAGCTCGATCAGAGCAAGCAGTACCTGCTGGAGATGCGCCTCGAACAGCTCGCGCGCGACTGCGGCTTCGAGAGCATCTCGACGCTGATGTCCAAGGCGAGGAGCACCTCGCCCGCGCTCGACACGGCGATCGTGGAGGCCATCACGACGCACGAGACGTCGTTCTTCCGCGACGTGCACCCGTTCAACATGGTGCGCGATCAGCTCCTGCCGGGGCTCATCGCGGCGCGCGAGCGCACGCGGTCGCTCACGATCTGGTCGGCCGCGTGCTCGACGGGGCAGGAGCCGTACAGCCTCGCGATGATGGTGCTCGAGCACTTCCCCGCGCTGGCGCAGTGGCCCGTGCGGATCATCGCGACGGACATCTCGGAGAAGGTCCTGGCGAAGGCGCGCGACGGGCACTTCTCTCAGATGGACCTCAACCGCGGCCTCCCCGCGCCGATGCTGATCAAGTACTTCGACCGCGACGGCGTCAACTGGCGCGCGAAGCCCGCCGTGCGGAGCCTCATCGAGTTTCGCAAGCTCAACCTCCTCGACCCCTGGGGCAGCCTGCGCCCCGATCTGGTGTTCATCAGGAACGTGCTCATCTACTTCGACGTCGCGAGCAAGCGCTCGATCCTGGGCAGGATACGGCAGGTCATCGCCCCAGACGGGGCGCTCCTCCTCGGCGCCTCGGAGACGACCTTCGGCATCGATGAGGCGTGGGAGTGCGTCACGCGCGAGAAGTCTTCCTACTACCGGGTGCGATCATGAGCACGTCTCAGCAGTGCCTCCCACGGACCGACGACATCGCGGAGCTCGTCGACCAGATCACCTCGACCTTCATCGACGCGCACGCGCGCCCCGTCCCGACCACGGAGCGCGGCGGCGACGACCTCTGGACCGGCTGCGTCACCGTCGACGGACCCCTGAAGGGCGCCGTGATCGTGGTGTGCCCGCGCTCCTTCGCGCTGCGCGTCGGCGGCGTGATGTACGCCACGACGCCGTCGAAGCTCTCCGACGACGACGCCCGCGAGGCCCTCGCGGAGTTCACCAACGTCGTGGGCGGGAACCTCAAATCGCTGATCTCGAACACGATGGGCGACACCTGTCGCATGGGCCTCCCGGTGGTCACCGACGGCGACCTCCGCGTGCCCGGCGAGGTCGACCGCCGCGAGGTCCAGTTCGCCTGCGCCGACGCGATCGTCTCGGTGCGCGTGCTCGAAGTTCAACGTCCCGTCGAGTCGCTCAAGGCTTCTGAGCTGAAGGTCTGAGGGTGTCATGCGGATCCTGGTGACCGGCGGCGAACACGCGGAGCGGACGGACGTCGCCACGACGCTACAGGCGAGCGGCCACGCGCTCTTCGTCGCAGACGACAACCGCACGCTCATGCCGATACTCCAGCAGAAGGCGCCCGAGATCGCCTTCGTGCTCTGCGACGCCGCGGACGAGCCGCCGGGCCTCTTGCTCCACCTCGTGCGCTACACGGGCACGCCCGCGCCGCACGTGGTCGTCGTCGCGCACAACCCGTCGGAGCAGTTCCTCAAGCGCGCGTACGAGTGCGGCGCCGAGAGCGACCTGCGGGCGCCCTACAGCGGGGCCTACCTGAACGCTCGCGTCGAGGTCGTGCGCCGTCGCGCGGAGCCCGATCGAAAGCCCCCGCCGCCGCCCGAGGTGAACCGTCCGGCGGCGCGCCCCGTGGTGACCTTCGGCAGCGCGCTCGACCTCGTGAGCCGCTCGGCCGCCTGGTTCTCCGCGCAGGAGAGCCTCAAGAACGCGACGGGGCAGTTCCTGACCCTGCCGGTCTACCTCTCCGAGGCGCCCGACGAGGCGAAGCTCGACCTCGCCTGCGCGATCACGATGTCGAACGTCAAGCAGGAGCTCGAGCTCCGCGTGACGGTCGGCGCGACCGAGGAGAGCGCGAAGAGCCTCGCCGCGCACATGTTCGGCCCTGAGGGCGACGACCTCACCGTCGACCTCCTCAACGAGATGACGAACATCTTCATGGGCACCATGAAGACCGCCTTCGGCGCCGAGTCGCTCGCGTTCAGCAGCGGCGTGCCGGGGCCCACCGACGCCGCGCAGGTGCTCCACCCCGCGACGATCTTCAGGCTCCAGAACGTGTTCGTCCTGAACGCCGAGGGGGCCCGGCTGTTCGTTCACCTCGGCGTCGGCTCGCAGGCGAGGCTCAAGGTCTCGACCGGCAGCCTCGTCGAGGGGATGGTCCTCGCGCACGACGTCTTCAACATGAAGGGCGTGCTCGTGGTGAGCGGCGGCACCCGGCTCTCTCTCAATATGATCGAGCGGCTGCGCGGCTTCTTGCCGCCGAAGCACCCGCTGGAGGTGATGGCATGAGACCAGCGACGCAGATGGGCGACGAGATCAACAGGGTGTTATTCGTGACGGGTGATCGGAGCGATGTGGGGCTCATCCATCGCCTGCTGCCCGAGGGCGCGAGCCGTTGGCGGCCCATGCACGCGACGGACGCGAACGCCGCGCTCCTCGCGCTCAACGAGGGGCCGCCGATCCACGCGGTGGCGCTCGACGCGGGCTTCAACGGCGCCGACGGGGGCGCGTTCTTGAACGAGGTCCGTGACCGCTTCCCGAGGATCGCGAGGTTCTCATTCTCCGACGAAGCGGAGCAGGGCGACGGCCGGGGATGGACGACCACGATCGTGCTCGGGACGATCTCGAAGAGGGCGAGCGCCGCGTCGGTCCAGGCGATGCTCGACCGCGCGACGACCCTGCACGCGTTGATCACCCGCGACGCCGTGCTCTCGCTCGTGGGAGGCATCGACCGCCTGCCCCCGCTGCCGAGCACGTACCGTCGGCTGCTCCAGGTGGCGTCGAACCCCGACACGAGCATCCGCGAGATCGCCGAGATCGTGGAGTCTGACCCGGTGATGACGCTCAAGGTGTTGCAGCTCGTGAACTCGGCGTTCTTCGGGCTCGTGCGCCGCGTGCCGACGGTGGCCGGCGCGCTGTCGCTGCTCGGCCTCGAGCTCCTGAAGAGCCTCCTCCTGGCCGCGCACGTGATGAGCGCGTTCGAGAAGGTGGATATCAAAGGGTTCTCCGCGGAGCGCTTCCAGATCTACTCGATGCGCATCGCGCGGCTCGCGCACCGCTTCGGAGGCAGCCGTCGCCTCGAGGACGAGGCCCTCACGTCGGGCATCCTCCGCGACATCGGGGAGCTGATCTTCGCCCTCCGCCGCCCGCAGGAGTTCTCGCGGGTCATGCAGCGGGTGACCGAAGGCGGCGAGCGCCAGTGCGAGGTCGAGATGGAGATCCTCGGCGCCAGCCACGCCGAGGCGGGCGCGTGCCTCCTGGCCTCGTGGGGGATTCCGTTCTCGGTGGTGGAGTGCGTCGCGTTTCACCACGCGCCGAGCAGGGTCATGGGCGAAGGGGGGAACGCGCTCGCGGCCGTCCACGCCGCCGACGCGCTCGTCGACATCGTCACGTGCGGCGCCCCCGAGGAGCGCCTCGACCGGGCCTTCCTCGAGCGCGCGGGCTTCGGCGAGGAGATCCCGAAGTGGCGGCGCATCGTGGAAGAGACCGCGAAGACCTGGACCTACTACTGATCCCTCGCGACCCCGTGGCGGTGACGGAGGACGCGCCTTGGTGGGGCGGCGCCCTCCTCGCGGAGCTTCTCAGGGAGCGTGATGCGTCCCCGTCGAGAAGACCCGATCGCGCAATAGCGGAGAGGGCGGGATTCGAACCCTCAGGTGCCAGTGTCGACCCGTCGCAACCCGCTGCAATTCAAGGGGATCGTGCGGGACCAAGGGGACCAAATACCCCCGTTCAGGACGCCCGGGACCATTCGGGGACCAATGGGAAAGGGGCGCTGATCGCAGCGCTCGGGAGGCTCGTCGCGGACGCCTCGACGACGGGGGATCTGGTCGCCGCACGGATCCTCACCGACGCCATGATGCGGCTCCTCACGGAGGGGAGCGCGAAGGGAGGCGAGGGTGGCGCGCGGTGATAGAGTGCGCGGCGCCGTGGCGACGCGAACGCTCGAGAACTCGCCGCGGGAACTCGCTCCGTGAGCAGCACGTCGCGCATCGCGCCCCTCGTCCTCGCGCGCGACGGATACGTCTGCGTCTACTGCGGGCGCGGCGTTGAGGACGAGGTGCAGCTCACGGTCGACCACGTCGTCCCGACGTCGTGGTTCGAGCGCGGGGTCGCCACGGGTGACGCCGACGCTTCCGGAAACCTCCTCTGCGCGTGCGTGAGCAGCAACAGCTCGAAGGGCGACATGGACCTCGACCTCTACGCCGTCTACCTCCGCCGCGGGCACGGTTGGGCGCCCGAAGAGACGGCCGACCTCAAGCGCAGGGTCCGCAACGCCCCGCGCCGCAAGCTGCCAGAGTGATACCCTCAGAGCGTGGGCGGTGGCGCGAGGACCGCGGTCACGAAGGTCTCGTCGGCGGGTCGATCGAAAATCACCACGGGCAGACGGAAGATCGCCGCGAGGGTGGCTGCGCGGGCGTACACGGCGCTTGAAGGGGCGGGCTCGAGCTCTCTCCGAGCGACCGCGCAGGTGCCGTCGTGGTCGACGGTGAGCACCGCGCACGTACGCAGCGTGCGACCCTCGGTCGCGGCGTGAATGGCCTCGCGGTTCGCGTCGATCAGCGACTCGACGTAGCGATCGCTCCGCCCGCGCGAGGGCGCCGGAGCGGCGATCTCCCGACCCGTGTTCGCCGTAGGAAGCTCGGGATTCATGTACGCGAAGGGATCATCGTCGAAGTCGTTCGACGGCGTGTCGTCGCGGGTCGGGTCGCCGTTCGCGGCGTCGACTTCTGGAGGCGGAAGCTCGGGTCCGAGCACCTCGTCGCAGTGCCAGCGACGAACGAGCTCATCGGGCTCGAGCATGGTGGCCTCGGCGTGGTCGTGCGCGGCCAGGCGGTGGTACTCATCCCAACTGTAGGGGCAGAAGCCCAGGTCGCTGAGCAACTCCGACATGGTCTCGCTGCGCACGGAGCACCATCCCGAGCGCTCGAGAATGACGTTCTTGCTCGACCGACGCGGCGTCGGCGGGTGCCGCACCTCGACCACCCAGCTGTCGTGCTCCCAGGCGACGTGAACGGTGTACTGATGGTTCGAACCGCGCGACCAGACGTAGTCCATGGATCCTCCCTGTGGCGCCTCACGGGCGCTCCCTGGACGTTCGACGGGGAGCGAAGCTGACACTCACGCTTCGCTTTCTCCGCCGACGCGACGACGACGGGCCCGGCTGATGAGCTGGTCGACGTTGGCGCGCGAAGTCCCCGCAGCCTTTCCGATGGCCTCTCGCGTCTCGCCCAGCGCGTTGGCGAGGAGCATCTCGCGCTCGCGGGCGTGGAGGTTCGCGAACCTGCGCCTCGCGTCGAGGCGATAGATCAAGCTCGCCTCGGAGGCGTCGAGCGCACCGTGGAGATGGCCAGAGGTCTCCTCCGGGACGGCGGCGACACGCGATCTGGGGCTGCGCATCCACGAGACCGCGTCGTGGTAGAGCGCCTTGCGGAAGAACGCGCGAGGCCGATCCGCCGCGAGGATGTCGTCCCGCTTGGCGAGGAAGGAGTCGATCGCGAGGTCGACCCGACGATCCGCGTCGAGCGCACGGAACGAGCGAAGCACCCGAGCTCCGTCGGTGCGCGCGAGGCGGTACAGCGCAGCGAAGGCCGCGCTCGTCCACGGAGAGGCGGCGGCGTGAACCTCCGCGGCGAGCGCGCTCCAGGGGTCGCCCGCGGGCGACGTGTGAACCATCGAATGACGCAGACAGTCGAATCCCAGCGATCGGCGCATGGCGGTTGCTCCCTCGTCGAAACCCCACGCGCAGCGGCGCCGCCCATCAGCGCCTCGTCGTAGGCAGAAGGAGCTTGTGCAGCCCGAGTGCCACCCTGTGATTCCCGTGTTTCCGCGGGATCCTCAGGGGAGCTTCGGCGTGATTGATCACCGGTTCGTGATGAGAGGCTCTCGAACTGGTGATTCTCATGTGGAGAACGGCGACGCTACGGGCGCAGCCGACGCTCGTACCGCCGCCAGCGTTTCTGGAAGGCGTTGCTGGGGTTGCGCTGTGACGCGGGGTCGGCGGCGCCTTCGAGGAGGTTCTGCTCACCGATCCGGCGCCATGCCTCGGCGTTGTTCGCGGACGACTCGCGCGCCTCGACGAGGTAGCGCAGCTCCCAGCGCTCGACCCTCGAGAGCTTCTCCCACTCGCCGGGCTTGAGCCGCGACTCGACGCGGCGCCACGCGCCGTCGTCACCGCCGCCTCCGTCGTTGGACGAGAGCGCTCGCCATCGAGACTCCAGCTCGGCGAGCTCGGCCTCGACGTGCGCGACGGTGATCATCGCGGTGCGAGGGGCGTCGCCGGCGCCGCGCTTCACCGCGTCGCGCCTGCGCCTCTCGTCGCGCGCGCCGCCCTTCTCCCCCTCGTCGGCGTCGTCGCCGCTCGTCGTCGAGCGCCAGGCGCGCATGGCCAGTCGCTCGGCCGACTGCTGCACGTCGCGGTGATTCCATAGCCACAAGCTCGTCGGCGCGAAGGCGAAATCGAGGAGCCTCCGCCGCGCCTCGCCTTCGAAGGAGAAGCGCGCCTCGCGCCCGTCGCCGGACCTGTACAAGGGCGCGAGCGCCTCGAGGTGGTGCACGTACGCGCTCGCGATGCGATGGCGCGCCCTGTCGAGCCCCGGGAGCTTCACGTGGTGCGTCGAGATTCGCCCGAGGAGGTCGAGGCGGAACCTCCGGTCGCTCGCCATCGAGTGCAGGTCCTGGTTGGTGCCGAAGACCGCGCGCACGTCCACCAGCTCGGCCTTGTCAGAGCCCACGGGCGTGACGCTACGCCGCCTCGATTGGTCGACGTCGAGCACCGTCAGGAGCTGCACCTGGAGCTCGAGCGGGAGGTCGCCGATCTCGTCGAGGAAGAGCGTGCCTCCGTGGGCCCTGCGGAACGCTCCTTCCCGCGGTGAAGCCGCGCCGGTGTACGCCCCCTTCACGTGTCCGAAGAGTTCGGACTGGAGCAGCTGCGGCGGCAGCGCGCCCGCGTTGACGGGCATGAAATGGCCGTCGCGCGAGAGGTGTGCCCGCCACGCGTTGTGGAGCCGTCGCGCGGTCTCCGTCTTGCCCGAGCCTGTGGGGCCGGTGAGCAGCACGTTCCACGCGGCGGGCGCCCGCTCGAGGAGCCTGAGCGCAGGCTCGATCACTCTCAGTTCGGGCGGTGATCTCCAGATGGAGAGCCTCTGATCTGCGCGGTCCCAGACGATGGCGAGGCCCGCGCCGCGCGCGTCGAGCGCGTCGATGAGGCAGGTCCACTGCGCGGCCGTGCCGGTGACCGTCGACACGACGAAGTTCAGCTGATCGAAGCGCGCTCCGAACTCCGAGCGGGCGAGCTTCTCCACGAACGCGTCGATGGCGGGCCTGACGTTCCTTCGCACCTGCGGCGCGGGCGGGGCGCCCGCGTCGAGCTCGGTCACCGTGACCTTTGCGCCCCCGCGACGCTCGTGGCCGAGGTCGCGCGCGAGAGCGCTCGCGTGCTCCCCGGCCGTGGGGTCGCCCGCCGTGCAGAGCACGAACACGTGCGCGAGGGCGGTCAGGTCGGCCATCTGCGCGACGCGGATCCCGGGTCGCTCGCTTCCGAGCGCAGGGTCGTTGTGGCGGTTGCCGACGAACAGCAGCAGCACGTCGCGTCGGCCCGGCGTCGAATCGTTCGTCATGGCCCGAAGGTAACGCCCTCTCCGAACGGAGAGGAACGGGAGACGCGCA
>JBPOHC010000180.1:0-22996 GCA_052035985.1 Myxococcota bacterium
GTGGCTTCCACAAACCGGCGGCCGTAAGGACGCCGCGACGGAGCGCGGAGAGCGTCGTTCTGACAAACCGGCGGCCGTAAGGACGCCGCGGACGGAGCGCGGAGATCGTCGTTCTGACAAACCGGCGGACGTAAGGACGCCGCGGGCGGAGCGCGGAGATCGTCGTTCTGACAAACCGGCGGCCGTAAGGACGCCGCGGGCGGAGCGCGGAGAGCGTCGTTCTGACAAACCGGCGGCCGTAAGGACGCCGCGGGCGGAGCGCGGGGATCGCGTCGGGCATCGGATGAAACGAGCCCCGCGCGGGGTTGTACGGTCCCCGTCTCGCAGGAACGCATCGCCAAGCGCGGGGCAGGTGTTCTAAGTTCACGTCCCCAATCACCGAGAGACCGAACGTTGCCCCGCAAGGCCAGCACCGAACCCAAAGCCCCTCGCAGCAGCGCGCGCAAGAGCGCGAAGGGCGCCAACGCGTCGTCTGAAGAAGACGCACGCAAGCGCGCCGCCGCGGGCTTCGAAGAGCCCGCACAGCCCGCGCGCGACGACGACGCGACGGAGCCCTCCGACGACGACGACGCCGTGGTCGGAGAGCTCACGTCGGACCTCCCCGACGAGGAGCCCGTCGAGGTCGTCGCGCCGCGCATCGCGAAGGGCGCAGACCGCGAGCTCGGACGCTACGACCCCTTCACCGCGTACCTCTCCGAGGTGCAGCGCCACACCCTCCTCACGCCCGAAGAGGAGAAGGAACTCTCGACCCGCTACGCGCAGACCGGCGACGTGAAGGCCGCCGCGCGCATGGTCACGGCCAACCTCCGCCTCGTCGTGAAGATCGCGTACGAATACCGCCGCGCGTACCGCAACCTCATGGACATCATCCAGGAGGGCAACATCGGCCTGATGCAAGCGGTGAAGCGCTACGACCCGTACCGCGGCGTGAAGCTCAGCTCCTACGCCGCGTGGTGGATCCGCGCGTACATCCTGCGGTTCATCTTGAACAACTGGCGCCTCGTGAAGCTCGGCACCACGCAGGCGCAGCGCAAGCTCTTCTTCAACCTCAACAAGGAGAAGCAGCGGCTCACGGCGATGGGCGTCGACCCCACGTCGGCGGAGCTCGCGTCGCGCCTCGACGTCCCCGAGAACGAGGTCATCGACATGGACCGTCGCCTCTCGGGCAACGACGTCTCGCTCGATGCGCCCGTCGGTGACAGCGAGGGCCGCGCCCTCACGCGCGTCGAGATGCTCCCCTCGGGCGGCGCGGGCGCCGACGAGACCCTCGCGGGCGCCGAGATCGACGGCATGGTCCGCGAGAAGCTCGTGGCCTTCGAACGCACCCTCACGGGCAAGGACGTGGCGATCTTCCGCGACCGCCTCATGGCCGACGAGCCCGTGACGTTGCAGGAGATCGGCGACCGCTACGGCATCTCGCGCGAGCGCGTGCGTCAGCTCGAGAAGCGGCTGCAAGACAAGCTCAAGGTCTTTCTCCAGAGCGAACTCGGCGGGGCCATCGACCTTGGCTGACGGGCCTCGCCCACTCCCTTCTCTCTCCGTGGTCGCCACCCCCATCGGCAACCTCGAAGACCTCTCGCTACGCGCCCTTCGGATACTGAGAGAGTGCGACGAGGTGCTCGCCGAAGACACCCGCCACACGCTCGCGCTCTTGCGCGCGCACCACGTCGAGAAGCCCCTCACGCGCCTCGATGACCACGTCGTGCGAGAGAAGCTCGACGCCATTCTCAGCGCCATGCGCGGCGGACGCCGTTACGCGCTCGTCTCCGACGCGGGGACGCCGCTCGTGAGCGATCCTGGCGCGCTCCTCGTACGCGCGGCGTCGGACAACGGGCTCACGGTCGAGGCCATCCCCGGTCCGAGCGCGGTGCTCGTGGCGCTGGTGCTCTCGGGCCTCGGCGGCGGTGGGTTTCGCTTCGTGGGCTTCGTCCCCCGCGACGGAACCGCGCGACGCGCGACGCTGGCCGCGATGGCGCGCGACCCGCTGCCCACGGTGTTCTTCGAGAGCCCCGAGCGAACGGGAGACACCCTCACCGAGCTCATCGCGCTCTGCGGTCCCACACGCCGCGTCGCCGTCGCGAGGGAGCTCACCAAGCTCCATGAAGAGTGCCTCCGCGGAGACCTCGCGACGCTCGCCGCGCGGACGAGCGAAGGGCTCCGCGGCGAGGTCACCGTGGTGCTCGAAGGCGCGCCCGCGGAGGTTCCGTCAGAGAGCGCCGATGCGAGCGACGAGGTAGACCGCGCGCTCGATGCTTCGGTGGCCGCGGGGATGCGTCCGAGTGACGCCGCGCGTGAGGTGGCGCGCGCGCTCGGGCTGAAGCGCTCGGACGTGTACGCGCGATGGCTCCAGCGCGGAGGGCAGAAGCCGTGAACGACGCGCCCCGCTGGACGCTCCCTGCGTCGGTGGCGCTCGTCACGGCGGTGTACCTCGCGACCTGCGCCCACGCGGTGCTCGGCGGCGACAACGGCGAGTTCGCCACGCTCTTCGCGGAGGGAGGCGTCGCGCACCCCTCGGGCTATCCGCTCTACACCGTGTGGCTGCGGCTCTGGTCGTGGCTGCCTGCATCGTCGCCCGCACACGGCGCCGCGCTCGCGACGGCCCTCCTCGGAGGCTGCGCCGCGGCCGCGCTCGTGTTCGCGACGCGCGCGTGGGGAGCCTCGCGCCTCGGCACCCTCTTCGCGCTCGGCACGTGGGCCTTCGCGTCACTCCCGTGGAGGCTGTCCACACACGCCGAGGTGTTCTCGCTCAACGCCGCGCTCGCCCTCGCGATCACGGGCCTGTCATCCCCCGACGCGCCGGTGAAGGGAACGCGACGCGCGATGCTCCTCGGCCTCGCCGCGGGTGCAGCGCTGGCGAATCACATGTCTTCGGTGCTCATGGCGCCGCTCGGCCTCTACGGCCTCTACCTCGGCGTGAAGGAGAGCGACCGCAAGCCCCTCGCGCTCGCGGGATCCGTGCTCGCGCTCGTGCCCGGTCTGTCGACCTACGGCTACCTCTACGTCACCGCGCGACACCCCGAAGGACGCTGGATCTGGGGCGCCACGGAGACGCTCTCGGGCCTCGTTCACCACGCGCTCCGCAGCGACTACGGGACCTTCAACCTCTCGGCGGATTCGCGCCGACCCGACGCGCTCGGCGAGCTGTGGTTCCTCGTGAAGCGGTCGTTCATCGACCTGCGCGTGCTGCCTCCGCTCCTCGGGATCGCGGGCTTCTTCGCGCTCACCCGCGAGGTAGGAGACCGCGCCCGCACCGTCGCGCGAGGCTTCTACGCGGCCACGCTCGTGCTCGCGGGCCCCGTCTTCATGATGCGCTTCAACATCGCGCCCACGGGCCTCGGCGCGCTGATCGTGGAGCGCTTTCACCTCATGCCCGAGGCGCTCCTCACGGCGATGGCCGCGCGGGGCTTCGATCACCTCGCGGAGCGCGCGCCGCTCGGGGTGAGAGCGCAGACCACGCTGGCCGCCGCGGTGGCGGGCCTGGGCCTCACGCTCTCTCTGCCCGAGGTCGGAGACGACCACGAGGCGACCATCGAGACGTACCTCCTCGACACGCTCGACACGCTCCCGCCGAACGCGGTGGTGCTCGGCACGGGCGACCACCGCACGCTCGGATTCCCCTACGTTCAGCGCGCGCTCGGGCGACGGAGAGACGTGCTCTTCATCGACCCGATGCTCCTCCCGCTGGCGCACTACCGCGCGCGCATCGAGCGTGCGCTCGGGCGGCGCTTCGCCTTCCCCGTGGGACCGCGGATCCCGACGGTGCGCGTGGCCGAGACGATCCTCTCGACGGGGCGCGAGCTCTACCTCGCCGACGTGTTCTCGCCCGCGATCCCGCGCGCGATGCCCACGTACCCCTACGGCACGGTGATCCGCGTGCTCCCTGCGGGCGCGGTCCCGCCGCGTCCCGATCAGGTGATCGCGGCCAACGAGGCGCTCTACCAGCACTACCGCCTGCGTCCGTCGCGCATCCCGCTGCCGCCGTGGCAGGCCGCGGCGCAGGCCGACTACGCCCGCACCTGGACGACCCTCGCAGCCGTCGCCGAGGCCGCGCACCGCCCCGACGTGGCCGGGCCGCTCCGCGCGCGCGCCGCGCTCTACACGCCCACCGAGGACTGACATGACCGAGAAGCTCCACCGCTCGCACGGCACCGGCGCGTTCGCTCCGAGTGACTTCCGCGCGATCGGCGACGACTGCGTGTTCGAGACGGGCGTGCTGGTGTTTCACCCCGAGAACATCACCCTCGGCCGCAACGTGTACGTGGGCCACTACGCGATCTTGAAGGGCTACTACCGCAACGAGATGCGCATCGGCGACCAGACCTGGATCGGCCAGCAGTGCTTCTTCCACGCGGCGGGCGGGCTCACGATCGGCGCGCGCGTGGGCATCGGACCGGGCGTGAAGATCATCACGTCGGTGCACACCGAGGCGGGCCGTGGCGTGCCCGTGCTGTTCTCTCCGATCGAGATGGGCCCCGTGGTGATCGAAGACGACGTCGACCTCGGCGTGAACTCGGTGATCCTCCCGGGCGTGACCGTGGGCCGCGGCGCGATCGTCGGCGCGGGCGCCGTGGTCAACCGCGATGTCGCTCCGTACGCCGTCGTCGCGGGCGTCCCCGCGAAGGTGCTGCGCGAGCGTCCCTGAAGCTCATTCCGTCGGGTCGCGACGCGCGGCGGACCACATCTGCTTCGCGAGCTCGCGGGCCTCATCGGTCACGGGGAGATCATCCGACGCGACCGTCGCCTCTCTCGCAGGCGGAGCGGGTTCTTCGGGCGGCGCGACGGAGACCATCGCGTCGACGCGCGGCCCTCGCGCTCGCATGCGCTGCGCCTGGAGCTTGATCTTCTCGGTCTCCGCGCGCTGCATCACGCTCTGGATGAAGCGCAGCGGGAGCCTCCACGCGTCGTACCCGTCGAGCGGCTTCACGGGCATGAGGTTCAGCGCGATGAGGAACGCGTTGGCCTCCGTGAGCGCCGACACCGACTGCGCGAGCCACGCGTGCGAGGGCGGTCCCGCGAGACGCACGATCACGGAGACGATCGCCCAGACCGCGAGCTGCACCAGCACGCCGCCCCAGGCGACCTTCGAGTGCTCGACCTCGGTGAGATCACCCTCGTAGACGCAGAGGCCGCCGACGGGCATGACCTTCACGGCCACGACGCGCGCGCCGTAGCGCATCGCGAGGGCCGCGTGACCGAGCTCGTGCGCGACGATGAGCGCCGTGCCCGCGAGCCAGAAGCCCGGGAGCACCTGCATCCGCCCGAGGAGGTAGAGCCCCAGCGGGATCGTCCAGTGGAAGAGCAGCGGCGCGCCGCGCCAGCGACCGAGCCGCACGAAGCCCGACTCGCTCCACCGGGATTCATCGCGAGGGGGCTTCTTGGCGCGGGCCATCAGCGCGCGATCGTACACGAAGCGCGCGGTGCGTCAGTCGCGCTCGCGGAGCTGCGTGAGGTCGAAGACCGTCGCGCGGAGCGCGCGCGTGGTCGCGTCGGTCTGCCAGTCGAGGGGCGCCGCCGCGGTGGGTTCGAAGAGCGCAGGCACGGTGATCCCGCGCACGGCGCTGAGGTCGACGAGGGGATCGCCCACATGGAACACGTGCGCGCCCGGGTGGAGGTCGTGATAGAGGCGCCGCCCCTCGCCGCCGAAGGCGCTGCGGCTGCGACGGATCACCTGCTTGTCCGAGGCGAAGGGCGCGGCGAGGGCCGAGAAGGTGTTGTCGACGGCGCCGGTCTCGACGACGAGGAGCCGCGGCGCCACGAGGCCGTGGAGGTCCGACGCGTCGATGTACTCTTCGATGTCGGCGTGGCGCCAGCGCCAGCAGGGGTGGTTGCCGTGGTTGCGCATGACGCCGAAGTCGGGTGAGAAGCCCGCCGCGACGACGGCGTCGACGCGCGTGTCGAGGCCGCCGAAGACCGTCGCGACCTCGGCGCCCATCGAGAGCCCGGCGGCGAGCACGCGCCCGTCGCGCACGGGGAGGTGATCGAGCGCGTAGTCGAGGGCGCGCATGGCGTCCCAGGCGCGCTCGCCGTCTTCTTCCCAGTCGGTGTCGAAGCCTGCGGAGGCGATGGAGGGGTGCGTCCCGTTGTCGTTCTGCTGGTCGTCGCCCTCGGCGTAGTCGGCGTAGAGGTCGCTGCGCTCGCTCGCGGGGCGGTGCGACACGTCGACGGCGAGCACCATGTATCCGCGGCGCGCGTAGGCGTCGCCGTACCAGTACCGGCTCCAGGGATACATCACGGCGGCGGCGCTCCCGCCGTGACCGTTGAGCCCGATGACGAGCGGATAGCCGCCCGTGGGCGCGGGCCCCGCGGGGATGGCGAGCCAGGCGTGCGAGGCGCGCACGATGTCGGGTCCGCCGCGGGGGTCGGCGAGGGTGTGTTCGAAGCGGATCTCGGAGAGGTTGTAGCCCCACTCAGGCGTCGCACCGCCGAAGGCCGACGCGGCCTCGACGGGCGGCACCACGGGGAGCTCGGTGATGGTCGCGCGCGTCTCGATGGCGGCGGGGGCGCCGTTCATCATGAGCAGCGAGAGGGCCTCACGCGCGCGGACGCGCCACGCGGCGAGCTGCGCGTTCGTGCGCGAGGCGATGCCGTGCGAGAGCACCTCGGCGCGCGCGCCGCTCCAGGTGGTGACGGTGCCGCGCTTGACCGACACGGCCGCCGCGCGGAGCGAGCGCCCCTCGACGGCGCCGTCGAAGCGCCACACGGAGTCATCGCGAAACAACTGAAAGCGAAGGCGTTCGCCGTCCCACGAGACGGCGTCCAGGTCGTGCTCGAGCTCCTCGGCCGCCGCGCCGACGCCGTCGCGCGCGTACACCTTGAAGGTCCCCACGAGCGCGCCCGTCGCCTCGCGGTCGATGCGCACCTTCGCGTGTGTCCCGTCCGTCGCGCGGAGGTCCCACACGCGGGGAAAGAGCTCGCGGTCTGCGACGGCGGCGCTCCACCCCGTGAGGTGTCCGGTGAACTGCGACGCCTCGGGCTGCGCCGCGCCGACGCCTCGCGCGAAGCGACCGACCATGACCCCGTCGAGCACGCGCGCATCGAGCCAGAAGCGCGCGCCGACGTGTTCGAACGAGAGGCGCAGCGCGCGAGCGGACGTGTCCCAGCGGGCTCCCTCGACCGCGACGGGCGCCGCGGCGCTCTCTTCGAATGTGATGGTGCCGCGGAGCGCGTCGGTCGCGTCGGAGGACGTCAGCGAGAGCGTCGCCCGCGCCGCGCCGACGGCGAGGTGCCAGACCCCCGAGAGGCCGTCTTCGCTCGCGCGCGGCGTGACCAGGGCGTCTCCACCCGGCGCCGCGGCGACGCCCGCGCCAGGCGTCTCGGCGGCGCTCGTCGGGTCCGCCGCGCACCCGAGCGTCGCGGCGATCGCCCCCAGAAGCGTAGGCGAGAAGAGCTTCATGGTTGGATTTTCAAGCGCGCGGGTGGGGCTCGCAATCAGGCTTCTGCGCCGCGGCGAGAGCGCCCTGCGGCGACCGCGTCACGCGACGCCTGAGCGCGCTCCGACGAGGCCTGGAATGAAGCGCGATCGGAGACGCATCGAAGCATCTTCGCAACGCGTGTCGTTGCCCTGGCGCGACGCCGCTCGCGGCCCGATTGCACACCTCCCGCGTCGAGCGCCCCGGAGGCGCCGCGCGGACTCACGCCGTCGCGCGAGAGAATGTGTGGTGTGGAGAGATGAGGGGGCGGGTTCAGGCGGGCGGAGGCAGCGTCGAGGTGGAGCGCCGTCGCGGGGGCTCGCTCGCAGCAGCGGCGAGGGGGCGGGTGATCCAGCGGTTGGCGGTGCGCGGCGCGTTCGACGGGGCGCTCTGCAGCGGAGGCATCTGCCCCGAAGGGGGCGCGGCGGCGTGCATGAGGAGCGTGCCCTTGCGGCTCTTGAACGCGTCGGTCGGGATGTCGTTGCGAGGCGGCAGCGCGGGCGGAGGGAGCGTCGAGGCGACCCCCATCGAGGCGGGCGCGCGCGCGGGGTCGGCGTAGGGCGTCGAGGGCTCGTGCGCGACGGGAGCCTCGAAGGCGTTCATCGCGAGCGTGGCCTTGGGTCGCGACGCGGGCCGCGAGGGGAGCTGCTCCTCGGGGGGAGGTGCGGGGCGCGCCACGCGCTGCGGCCTCGTGGGGACGCGGTGGATGTCCTCTTCGCCGAGCGTGGCCTTCTGCGACGGCGGTGCGCCGAGCGTGGCCTTCGGAGACGGGGCCTCGTCGAGCGTGACCTTCTGCGAGGGAGACTCGCCGAGGGCCGGGGGCCTCGTCGCGTTGGGAGACTTCGACGCGAAGCGGATCGGCTCGTCCATGACGGCGGTGGTGGGCTTCGGGCGCGTGACGGGGGCGCGCGGCGGCGGGCTCACGGGGGCGACAGCGAGGAGGCGATCGGGGTGCGAGCGACGCGCCTCGCGCTCCTCGACGGCGCGCTCGATCACGGCGAGCACGCGCTGGATGGGCGCGAGGAAGTCCTTCGCGGACTGGAAGCGCTTCGCGGGGTCGGGGTCCATCACCACGCGCAGCGCGTCGTCGATGGCCGCGGGCACCTCGGGGAAGCGCGCGCGCAGCGACGGCGGCGCGGTGCGCACGTAGCCCTCGAAGGGCAGCTCGCCCGAGAGCATCTCGTAGAGCGACGCGCCCACGGCGAAGAGGTCCGCGCGGTGGTCGACGTTCTTGCCCGTGAACTGCTCGGGCGGCATGTACGCGGGCGTCCCCGCGACGATCGAGGCCTTGGCCGTTGCGTTGAGCGACTTCGCGAGGCCGAAGTCCATGAGCTTCACCAGGCCGTTGGGCGAGTGCATCATGTTCGAGGGCTTGACGTCGCGGTGCACGATCGAGCGACCGTGCGCGTAGTCGAGCGCGGCGAGCACCTGCGCGGTGATGCGCAGCGCCTCGGGGACGCCGAGCTTCTTGTGCTCGACGACGAGGTCGTCGACGGTCTTGCCCTCGACGAACTCCATCGCGATGAAGGTGCGTCCGTCGAGCGTGCCGACGTCGTAGATCGTCACGATGTTCGGGTGGTTGAGCTGCGCGACGCTCCTCGCCTCGCGGAGGAACATCTCGCGCATCTCCTTCTTCTCGAGGGCGCTCTCGGCGATGAACTTCAGCGCCACGTCGCGATCGAGCACGGTGTCGGTCGCGCGGTACACCACGGCCATTCCCCCGCGACCGAGCTCACCGCGGAGGGTGTACCGGGGCGCCGCGGCGCCGCCCTGCGCGAGCGCGGTCCCGCCGAGCGAGATCTTGCCGCCCATGGAGCTCTTCCACTGACGGATGGCGTCGGCGCGGCGGCGCGCGTCGCGGTACCCCGGCGAGGCGTCCTCGACGGACTCGAAGTTCTTGAGCGCCGAGTCCCAGTCACCGCCCGCGAGGCACGCGAGGCCCATGCGGTAGAAGACCTCGATGTTCGAAAGCTCGCAGCGGCCGTTGCCGGCGAAGCGCCGCAGGGCTTCGAGCGAAGGCCCCTCGCGCGCGGCCCTGACCTCGGCGTCGAGGAGCAGGTCGAGCGAGACAGGGGCAGACTCCAGCCCCGCGGCCCCCTGCCGCTCGACGGTGATCGCGCCGAACATCGCAGTGGCGCCGTTGGCGGCCTTCGCGGCCTCGCGGGCGATGGCCTCCATCTCGCCGGGCTTGAGATCGCCCGAGACCTGAAAGTTCTGCACCACCACGGTGGTCATCTTGGGCTGACCGTCGGCGCCCTGCGCGTCAGAAGGAACGCCGCGGGGGTTGGTCATCGCGGGGTGCCCGAAGCTCCCTCCGACGGGCGCTCCGTTGGCGAGCATCGTCGCGCGGTTTCCGATCGACGACTCGAGGTCGCTCACGCGCGCGGCGACGTCGCGGTAGTTCGCGACCCCGCGCTGGAGCGTGCGGAACACCTCGAGCGCGCGCGGCCGCTCTCCGTTCCCTTCGAGGTGGCGCGCGAAGCGGTAGTACACCTCGGCGCTGTCGTCGGTCGCGGGGCGCGACGCGGTGACCTCTTCGAAGAACTTCATCGCCACGCGCGCGTCGTTGCGCTCGATCTTCTCGACGAAGGGGGCGACGCGATCCTCCCTGCGCGCGCACTCGGCCCACGCGGCGGCGGCGCGCTCCTTCTGGCCCGCGATCTCGTAGAGCTCGGCGGCGCGGTCGTGGTGTCCTCGCGCGGCGACGAGGGCGGCGGCTTCACCGGGCGCGCCGAGCACGTTCGCGAACAGGTGGATCGCCTCGTCGTGGAGGCCCGCGTCGCGGTACATCTCCGCGGCCTTGCGGATCTCTCCGCCCGCGAGCGCCTCCTCGGCGGCCTGCTGCGCGACCTGCTGGAGCTCGCCCTGCGACGCCGGGTCCGTGGCGCCCTTCGCGAGCATCGCGCGGAGCTTCGACTCGGCGCTCGCCTCGACCTTGCGCGCCACGCCTTGCGCCGCGGGGTAGGCGTTCACCGACGTCGCGCGACGCGACTGGGGCGTGGGGTTCGTCGTCGATCCGCGCGCGTTCGTGGTCGACGGCGACGCGGGCGTCTCGACCTTCGCGGCCTCGGGGGGCGCGGCCTCGGCGAGGAGCTCCCTGGCCTTCTGCGCGAGGCCCGCGCGCTCGTACGACGACGCCGCGCGCTGCGTCTCTCCGGCGCGCTCGTAGAGCTCACCGGCGAGCCTGTGGTTGCCCATGCGCGCCGCGATCTGCGCCGCGCGCGCGGGCTCCTGGGCGCGGAGAAAGAGCTCCTGCGCCTCGGAGAGCCGGTCGTGACGGATGCAGAGCATCGCGGCGTCGTGGTAGCGGCCTTCGGAGAGCATCGCGTCGAGGCCCGGCACCTCCTCGGCGTTGGCCCTCGCCCGCGCGACCATGCGCACGACGACGAGCAGACCGAGCGCGAGCCCTCCGATCACGAGGGCCATCGCGGGGTTCTCGCTTAACTTCAGGAGCACTTCCATGAGCTTCCCTCTCAGTCCGCCACGGCGAGGAGGGCCTCGCTCGCAGAGATCATCCTTCGAGCCATGAGCAGCGACGCGTACGCCGAGAAGGGCTGAAACGTGCCCGCCGCGAGCGCCGCGCGCTCGATCTCGCCGAGCGCCTCACCCGCCATGAGCGCGTCGCGGATGGCGTCGGTGAACTGCATCGATTCGAGCACCAGCACGCGCCCCGCGTAGCCGGTGCCGTTGCACGCGTCGCAGCCCACGGCGCGCGGCAGCGTCGCCGACGAGGCGCGCTCCATGAGCTTGCGCGCCACGAGGCTCTCGACGATGGCGGGCGGCGGGGCCTCGGCGCGCGCGCACTGGCCGCAGAGCCGTCGCACGAGGCGCTGCACCATGATCACCGCCACCGACTGCGCGAGGAGCGTGCGGCTACACTCGAGGTTCTCGAGGCGCTGGAGCACCGCCGCGGCGTTGTTCGCGTGCAGCGACGTGAAGAGCAGGTGCCCCGTCATGGCCGCCTCGAGGGCCGTGTGGGCGGTCTCCTTGTCGCGCGTCTCGCCGACGGCGATCACGTCGGGGTCCTGCCGCAGCGTCGCGCGGAGCACCTGCGCGAAGCCGAGCCCGATGGCGGGCGCCACCTGCACCTGCGTCACGCCCTGGAGCCGATACTCGATCGGGTCCTCGACCATGATCACCGCGGAGTCGGGCCGCACCTTGCGGCGCTCGTGGATCATCGCGTAGAGCGTCGAGCTCTTGCCCGAGCCCGTGCCGCCCGCGATGAGCACGCCGCCGTGGGGCCGCTGGATCGCCTTGCGCGCGACGGCGAGCACGTTGGGGTCGACGAACACCTGCTCGAGGGGGCGCATCATCCCGCCGCCTTCGAGCACGCGCATCACCACCTTCTCGCCGCGGCCCGTGGGCATCGTCGACACGCGCAGGTCGAGCTCGCGCGTGCCCGCCGACATCCCGATGCGCCCGTCCTGCGGAAAGCGCCGCTCGGTGATGTCGAGCCCCGCGAGGATCTTCACGCGCGCGACCATCCCTCGCGCGAACGACGCGGGCACCGTCTCGCTCCAGTCGACGAGGAGCCCGTTCACGCGGAAGCGCACGCGCACCCCCGCGGCCTCGGGCTCGATGTGAATGTCCGACGCCTCGCGCGAGAGGCCCGCCGCGATGACCCGGTTGAGCGCGCGCACCACCTCGTCGCCGATGACCCGCACCTGCCGCGCGTCGTCGGGCTGCGCGTCGACCGCGTCGAAGGTGAGCGTGTCGGCCGACACGCCGTCGCCGCGCACGGCGTCGCGCTGCGGCGCCTCGATGCGAAAGCGCACGAGCGACTGGTTGAAGTCGTCGACGCTGATCGCCACCACCTCGACGTCGACGCGCTGGAGCACGTGCTGGAGCTCGGCGAGCGCCACGGCGTTGCGCGGACACACCATCCCGATCGTGAGCGTCTGTCCCACGAGCCTGAGCGGCAGCAGGCGGTGCAGGAGGATGATCTTCGAGGGCACCATCGCGAGCACCTTGGCGCTCACGTCGAACTCGCTCACCTCGACGAAGGGAACGGCCTTCGCGCCCGGCGCGGCGCCCTTGACCGCCGCGGGCGTCGCCACGTCGCGGGCCGCGTTGCTGTTCGCCGCGGGGGCCGCGCGCAACGCCGTCACGCCGAGCTGGATCGTGCGCATCGCCAGGCGGCGCGCGAGCGCGAGCGAGAACGTCGGGACCTTCGACGCCAGCGCCTCGACGACGTCGGCGCGAACCTTGAGCACGCTGCACGGCGCGTCGGCCACGAGCGCGTGAGGCTGCGCGGCGCGGAGCAGCGCAGAGAGCTCGCCCGCGTGGTCGCCAGGCGCGAGGGTCTCGATGGTCGTGGCGACGCCCGTGACGACGTTCACGGTGACCACGCTGGCCTTGCCCGAGCGCAGGATCACCACGCCGTCAGAGGCCACGCCGGACTTGAGGATCGTCGCGCCCTGCGGGAACTCCTGGCACTCGATGTGCGGTGCGACGCGCGCGACCACCGAGGGATCGGAGCCCTTGAAGAGCGCGGTCCCCTTCAGAAATTCTTCAATGGCGTTGGCGGCAACCCGGGCGCGGTCTTCCATGACTCTCCACCCGGTTCAACGGCAAGGCTGAGCTCGACCTTAAGGACGGACACGTGGAATTCGTGCCCCGGTGTTCGCCGGGCGCTGCGCTCCCTGAACGCATGCACCGCGGACGCTCCGATTGATCGTTTCGCGCGCTCCGCGAGACGTCTCGCGCTCAGTGCGCGGCTTCGCCGAGGTAGGCGCCCTGCACGCGAGGATCGTCGGCGAGGTCGGCGGCCTCCCCCGAGAGCGCCACCTCGCCGGTCACCAGCACATAGGCCCGCTGCGCAGCGCCGAGCGCGCGACGCGTGTTCTGCTCCACGAGGAGGATGGTCATCCCCTGGGCGCGGATGCGCGCGATCGCTTCGAAGATCTGGTCGACGAGCACCGGCGCGATGCCGAGCGAGGGCTCATCGAGGAGCAACAGCTTCGGGCTCGACATGAGCGCCCGCGCGATCGCGAGCATCTGCTGCTCGCCGCCCGAGAGCGTCCCCCCGAGCTGCGTCATGCGCTCACCCAGACGAGGAAAGAGCGACACGGCCTGCGCGATTCCCTTCTGGATCGCCGCGGGGTCGCTCACCGTGTACGCGCCCATCTCGAGGTTCTCGCGCACCGTGAGGTTGGGGAAGATCGCGCGCCCCTCGGGCGAGAGCGCCATCCCCATCGAGACCAGCTCGTGCGGCGCCACGTCGTTGATGGGCTTGCCCTCGAAGCGCACCTCGCCGGCCTTCAACGGCAGCGTGCGCGCGATGGCCTTGAGCGTCGTGGTCTTGCCCGCGCCGTTGGCGCCGATGAGGGCCACGAGCTCGCCGCGACGCACCTCGAGGTCGACGCCCTTCACCGCGCGAATGCCGCCGTACGAGACCTCGAGACCCTTCACCGAGAGCACCACCTCGGGCGCCTTGTCGGTCGCGGTCGCGCTGCCGGTCGCAGGCGCGCGCGAGGGGCCGTCGCCCCCCTTGCCGAGGTACGCCTCGAGCACCTTGGGGTGGCTCTGAACCTCTTGCGGAGAGCCGTGCGCGATGGTCTCGCCGCGGTCCATCACGTGGACGAGCTCGCAGACGTTCATCACGACCTGCATGTTGTGCTCGACGAGCACCACCGTGAGGTCGAAGCGCTCCCGAAGGTCGTGGATCTGCTGCTTGAGCACCTGCGCCTCGGCGCTGTTCATCCCCGCGGCGGGCTCGTCGAGGAGCAGCACGCGCGGCGAGAGCATGAGGGCCCGCGCGATCTCGAGCCGCCGCTGATCGCCGTAGGGGAGCGACGAGGCGCGCTCGTTGGCCTCGCCTTCGAGGCCGAAGATCTCGAGCAGCGTCATCGCGCGCTTGCGCATCGCGAGCTCGTCTTCGCCGTGCCTGCGCGTGCGGAACACCACGTCGAGGAGGTTGGCGCGGCTCGTCCTGTGCGACGCGACGAGCACGTTCTCGAGCACGCTCATCGTCCCGAAGAGGCGGATGTTCTGAAAGGTCCGCGCGACGCCGAGGTCGGCGATCTTCCACGCGGGCAGGGCGTCGATGCGCTTGCCGTAGAGGTTCACGGCGCCGCGCGTGGGCGCGTACACGCCGGTCACGCAGTTGAACACCGTGGTCTTGCCCGCGCCGTTGGGGCCGATGAGCCCGAAGATGCTCCTCTCGGGCACTTCGAAGCTCACGCCGCCGACGGCGCGCAGACCGCCGAAGACCATCTCGACCTGGTCGAGCGAGAGCGCAGCGGTCACCGCGGGGCCTCCGTCTTGCGGCCCGGGACCATGCTCCGAAGGGTCTTGAGCGTGAGCTCGCGCGTGCCGAGGAGGCCCTGCGGACGCCAGAGCATCATCGCGATGAGCAGCACCGCGTACACGATGAGCCGGTACTGCTGAACGCCGCGGAGAAGCTCCAGCGAGACGGCCACGAAGATGCCGCCCACGACGGCGCCGCTGATGCTCCCGAGGCCGCCGAAGATGATCATCACGAGCATGTCGACGGACTTGTCGAGGCGGAACGCGCCCGGGTCGATGTGCTGCCCGCCCGTGGCGTCGTGCGCGAACATGCACCCCGCGAGGCCCGCCAGCATCGCGCTCACGGCGAAGGCCAGCACCTTGTAGCGCGTGGTGGGAACGCCCGCGGCCTCGGCGGCGATTTCGTCTTCGCGGATCGCAGCGAGCGCGCGGCCATAGGAGCTGTACGTGAGGTTCCACACGGCGAGGGTGCCGAGAAAGGCCGCGCCCCAGATCCACGCGAGCGTCGCGTACGCGGGGATGCTCCCGGCGCCCGGAGGAAAGCCCTGCGAGCCGCCGATGGCCTGCGTGCTCTCGATGGTGATTCGAATGATCTCGCCGAAGCCCAGGGTCACGATCGCGAGGTAGTCGCCGCGGAGCCGAAGCGACGGAACGCCCACGAGCACGCCCGTCACGCCCGCCGCGACGATCGCCACGACGGAGGCGATGATGAGGGTCACCGGCGCGAAGCGCTCACCGAGCCGCGGATCGAGCACGAGCGAGGCGATGGAGCCCGCGTAGGCGCCCACGGCCATGAAGCCCGCGTGGCCGATGGAGAACTGCCCCGTGGTGCCGTTCACGAGGTTCAGCGCCACGGCGAGCATCACGTTGATGCCGCACACCGAGAGCACGCGGATCGCGTACGGGTTGAGCGCCTCGTTCGCGAGGTATTGAACCCCCACGAGGCACGCCAGCACCGCCGCGATGAGAAGACCCTTTCGAAGCATCGGTGAACGGGTCGCACTCTTATCAGGGATTCGCGCGGCGCGGGGAACGTATTGACCGCGGAGTCGCGAAGCGGTCTCCTCGGGCGTCACCCAGAAGGAGCATGCGCCGCGTGATCGATCTGCACTACTGGCCCACCCCCAACGGCTGGAAGGTGAGCATCATGCTCGAGGAGCTCGGGCTCCCCTACCGCATCGTGCCCGTGAACATCGGTCGCGGTGAGCAGTTCAAGCCCGAGTTCCTGGCGATCAGCCCGAACAACCGCATGCCCGCCATCGTCGACCACGAACCCCCGGGCGGCGGCCCCGCCGTGTCGATCTTCGAGTCCGGCGCCATTCTTCAGTACCTCGCGGAGAAGACCGGGCGCTTCATCCCCACGGAGGTGCGCGGGCGCTTCGAAGTGATGCAGTGGCTCTTCTGGCAGATGGGCGGCCTCGGCCCCATGGCGGGTCAGGCCCACCATTTCAGGCAGTACGCGCCCGAGAAGATCCCCTACGCGATCGACCGATACACCCGCGAGGTCGCGCGGCTCTACGGCGTGATGAACAAGCGCCTCGAAGACAGGGAGTTCCTCGCGGGCGACTACTCCATCGCAGACATGGCGTGCTGGCCCTGGGTGGTGCCCTACGAGCGCCAGGGACAGAAGCTCGAAGACTTCCCCAACCTGGCGCGGTGGTTCGAACTCGTGAAGGCGAGGCCCGCCGTGCAGCGCGGCTTCGACGCGGGCAAGGAGCTGCGCACCGCGAACGAACTCGACGCGAAGGCCCGCGAGGTGCTCTTCGGAAAGAAGCTCTGAGCAGTGAGCCCCCGCCACGACGAGACGCAAGCCTTCCTCGAAGCCGCGTCGATCCCCACGCGCCGCGCCTTCGCGTGCGACTGCGCCGACCGCATCCTCCAGCGCTACGAAGAGCGCTTCGGTCACGCCGTGCCCGAGCGCGACCTCATCGTCGACGTGATCCTCCGCGTGCGCCTCGGTGACGTGGGAGACGCGCCCGAGCTCCTCGACTACGCCGCGCGGCACCCGTCGCCCGCGCGCGACCTCGCGACCACCCTCGCCCTCGCCCTCTCGAACACCGCGCAGGCGTGGGAGATCGCGCAGCTCCTCCCCGAGCTCTGCGCCACCACCGACGACGCCGACGACGAGCGACGGTGGATGCGTCAGCACCTCCACGCGGCCCTCTCGAGCGCGCAGCAGACCGTGCTCCCGCCCGACTCTCCCGACGTGACCCGCAACCTCCGCGCGATCCCTCCCGACGGCAAGAACCGCGGACGCTGACCACACACCGATGTCGTTGAAACTACCGCTCCTCGAAGGGCGCGAGGCCGAGACCCGGCTCTGCACCTACTGCCCCAAGCTCTGCCGCCCCGCGTGCCCCGTCGGCAACGCCGAAGCCCGTGAAGCCACCATCCCCTGGGGCATCATGCGCGGCCTCGGGGAGCTCACCCGCGGCGTCGTCCCCGAGGAGGCCGAGCGCGACGTCGCCGCGACCGCGTGGGCCTGCACCCGCTGCGGCAACTGCCGAACGATGTGTCTCCTCGACAACCCCGTCGCCGAGACCGTCACCGACGCGCGCGCCGACCTCTTCGCCGCGGGACTCGCCCCCGACGCGGTAAAAGCCTTTTCTGAAGCCTTTCCCGCGAGGCTCGAGCGCATCGAGCGCGCGGCCGAGGCGCTCGGCGACCCCGGCGTCGCGCACGGCGACGGAACGACGGCGTACATCCCGGGCTGCACCGCGGTGCTCTTCGAAGGTGAGTCCGTGGCCGCGTCCGCGCGCGCCGTCGCGAGGCTCTCGCCCTCGGGCGGATGCACCGTCGTGAGCGATTTCTGCTGCGGCGCACCGCTCCTCGACGCGGGCGATCGCGAAGGATTTCTCAAGCACGCGCGGCGCGTCGCGGCGGACCTCGGCGCCTACTCGCACATCGTGACGGGCGACGCGGGATGCGCGCACACGCTCAAGGTCATGTACGCGCAGCTCGGCGCGGCGCCCTCTCGCTGGGAGCGCGTCGAGCACGTCGCGGAGCTCGCCGCGCGCAACACGCACCTGCTCGATCACGTCGAAGACTCGCGCGAGGTGGTGATCCACGATTCGTGTCGGCTGGGTCGCGGAATGGGCGTCTACGAGGCGCCTCGCGCGGTGATCGCCGCGGTGCACGGCAAGGCCCCCACGGAGCTGCCCTCGCACCACGAGAAATCGCGGTGTTCTGGCGCGGGAGGGCTGCTCCCCGTGACGCGTCCCGAGACTTCGAAGGCCCTCGCGACGGAGCTCGCCGACGAGGTGCGCGAGGTGACCCACGGACGCGACGCAGTGGTCATCACGGGCTGCGCCGCGAGCCGACGCGCGCTCCGTGAGGCGGGCGTCGACGCCGAGGATCTCTCCCTATGGATCGCGCGGTCGCTCACGCGGTAGAACCCCCGTCGCCTCGATGGGAACTGAGGGAGGAGCGCGGCGCGTGGGCAACGAGATCGAACTACTGGTGAATCCCGCGGCGGGCGGAGGTCGTGCGGGCAGGCTGCTCGGAGACATGACCCGCGAGCTCGCGCGTGCGGGCTTCTCCGTGAACATCCACCGCACGTCGGGGCGCGCGGGCCTCGTCGACCTCACGCGCAGGCTCGTGAAGAACAGCGCACCGCTCGTCGGCGTGATGGGCGGAGATGGCACCTTTCACGACGCCGTGAACGCGCTCCTCAACGACGACGGCACCGTGCTCGACGCGTCGGCCACGACCTTCGCGGCGCTCCCCGCGGGCACCGGCGGAGACCTCGCGGCGCGCACCCTCGGGATGCCCTCGACCCCCGCGGCCATCGCGACGTGGCTCGGTCGCGCGAAGCCCACGCGCCTCGACCTCGGACGCCTCGAATACCTCGCCCACGACGGCGGCTCGGCCTCGACGCTCTTCGTCAACATCGCGAGCTGCGGCATGAGCGGACGCGTCGACGAGCTCGTCTCCACGGGGCCCAAGTGGCTCACGGGCAAGTCCGCGTACTTCGTCGCGAGCGCGCGCGCCCTGGTCGGGTGGCGGCACAAGCGCGTGCGCGTCGAGGTCGACGGAGAGGTCTTCTTCGACGCCCCCGCCCTCACCGTCGCCGTCGCCAACGGAAAGGCCTTCGGCGGAGGCATGCGCGTGGCGCCCGAGGCCGATCCCTCCGACGGGATGCTCGACGTCGTGGTGCTCGGAGACCTCCCGCTGCCCGAGCTCCTCGCGGTGTCGCGCACGCTCTACGAGGGCAAGCACATCGGGTCGAAGAACGTCCACACGACGCGCGGTCGCGTGGTGAAGATCCACGCCGCCGACGAGGTGCTCCTCGACGTCGACGGCGAGACGCCCGGACGCGTCCCCGGGACCTTCACCGCGCTCCCCGGCGCGCTCACGCTGCTGCGCGCGTAGGCGCCGCGACTCCGCTCCGATGGCGCGCGCACGGCCGAAACGGATGCGCGTCGGCGCGCTCGAACGCGAGGCGGGCCTCACGCGCGACGTGATCCATCACTACGTGAAGCTCGGGCTGATCCCCGCGCCCGAGAAGTCGAACGCGACGGTGTCGTGGTACGACGAGCGCCACCTCGCGGCCCTCAAGCGCGTGCGCGCCATGAAGGCCCGCGGCCTCTCGCTGGCGGAGATCAAGCGCTTCCTCGACGTCCCCTCCGACGCGATGGGACTCGCGGACCTCGACGCCGCGGCCACGCTCCTCGCCTCACCGGGGAGGCCCACCGTCGCGCGCGAGACGCTCCCCGCGGGCTGCGACGCGCTCCTCGGCGCGATCGGACTCACCGGGGCATCACACCTCTCCGCGCCGCTGGCCGACGCGCTCTCGCGGCTCGTCCGCGCGGCGCCCGCGGAGGTCGTCTGCACGAGCCTCGCAGCCTGCGCCGACGCCATCGAGCGCGCGACGGAGGCCGTTCACCGCGCGAGCCTCGCGGCCCTCACCGCGGGCGACGACCCTGTGCCCGCGGCGCGCGAAGCCTCCTCTGCGATGGGCGCCGCGCTCGACGCGTGGCGCGCGCAACGCGAGCACGGCCGCACCGACTCGACGCTGCGTGAGCTCACAGAGGCAGCGCGAACGGCGAGGCGATCTCCGTGGCTCTCGCCCGCGTCCTCGGTGACCGAAGGAGCCTCGCTTCGTCTCATCGTGCTCGACCGCGCGATCGAGGCGACGCCCGAAGACTCGTCGCTCCACGTCGAGCGCGTGCGGCTGCTCCTCGGCGCATCCTCCTCGCGACGCGCGGGAGAGGCCGCGCGGACCTCTCAGTCGCTCGGCATCAGAGACCCGTGGATCACGCTGGCGCTCGGCGTCGCGGCGCTCGATCGCGACGCGTGCGACGAGGCGACGCGACACTTCGAAGCGTCGCTCACGGCACGGCCAAAGTGGGGTCTCGCGGAGGTCTTTCTCGGCGCGGCGAGGCTCTACGGCGCGGCCCGCGCGGGCGACGGACTCCTCGCTGCGATGCCCGCGATCGGACTCGTCGACAGGGCGGTTCCGCACGGTGACGACCGCCTCGCGGAGAGGCTCCGCACGCGGCTCGTGGCGGCGCAGACGCTCCTCTCGCTGCCCGCCGTGTTCGCGCGCAGCGACGCGGCCATCGAGATGCTCCGCGCGCTGCTCGACGAGGCGCGCGGGGTCTCCCTCGACGACCTCACGCGAGGCACCGGAGAGCTCGCTCGGATCGAAGGGAACGCGTGGCTCACCCTCGGCGACGCGCACGCGGCCGGAGGGCGCGCCTCGGAGGCCGCCGACGCGTGGCAGCGCGCCCTGAACGCGGGTGGACGCATCGCGTACGCATGTCGCGCGAGGCTCCGCGGCGCGCCGGTCTGACCACCGCAGCAAAATGCCTCGCAACACAGTGGATCACGAGGCGACGGACCGATATTCTCGCGCCGATGAGACCTTCGAATGCGCGCTTGATGGCCTCGGTGATCGCGCTGTCGCTTGCTTCGATCGCGGGATGCGGCTTTCCCACCGACGAGTTCCGCGTCGGGGCCACGCCCACGGACGTCCCTCGCGACACGACGCCCGACGCCTCGCCCGACGTCGCCCCTGACGTCACGCCTGACGTCACGCCTGATGTCACGCCCGACGTCACCCCCGACGTCACCCCCGATGTCGCCCCCGACGTCACCCCCGACGTGCCCCCGAGCGACGGCGGCGGCTGTACCACCAGCGCCGAATGCACCGGCGGGCGGCTGTGCTGCGACCGCGTGTGCGTCGACGTGCAGACCGCGACGGGCCACTGCGGACGCTGCGGCAACGTCTGCGATCCCCCCAACGGGACGCCGTCGTGTACGGCCGGTGTGTGCGGCGTCGCGACCTGCGACACGGGCTTCGCCAACTGCGACATGAGCGCGGCCAACGGCTGCGAGGTCGACCTCAACGGCGACCCCGCCAACTGCGGACGCTGCACCAACCGCTGCCCCGCCCCCGCGCACACCAACGCGACCTGCACCGCGGGCCGCTGCGAGACCTCGTGCGCGCGCGGCTTCGGCGACTGCGACATGATCGCGACCAACGGCTGCGAGGCCGACCTCACGTCGTCGCTCACCTCCTGCGGGACGTGCTCCCGCGCCTGCACCGCGGGCACCAACGCGACGGCGGGCTGCAACGCGGGCGACTGCGAGGTGCGCTGCGCCACGGGCTTCGGCGACTGCGACGAGAACCCCGCCAACGGGTGCGAGGTGAACACCGCGACGTCGACCTCCAACTGCGGGAGCTGCGGCGTGGCGTGCTCGTTCCCCAACGCGTCGGCGACGTGCTCGGGCGGGAGCTGCGCGCTCGGCGCGTGCTCCGCGGGCTTCGGCAACTGCGACGGCAACCCCGCCAACGGATGCGAGACGCCCACCATCGCCGATCCCTCGAACTGCGGCGGCTGCGGCACCCGCTGCGCCGCTGGAACCGCCTGCGTCGGCGGGCGCTGCCTCTCGACCTGCTCCCCCGCGCCGCTCATGACCTGCAGCGGCGCCTGCGTCGACACCAGCACGAGCCTCACGCACTGCGGCGCCTGCGGACGCGCGTGCAGCCCCGCGAACGGCACCGGCGCGTGCGCCACGAGCGCGTGCACCGTCGCCGCGTGCAACACGGGCTTCGCCGACTGCGACACGGCGGCCACCAACGGCTGCGAGGTCAACATCAACACCGACGTGAGCAACTGCGGCGGCTGCCGCGCCGCGTGCAACCGCACCAACGGGACCCCCTCGTGCGCCTCGGGCGCGTGCGCCATCGCGTGCAACGCGGGCTTCGCCAACTGCGACGGCGACGCCTCCGACGGATGCGAGACCGCGACGGGCACCGACCCCCGCAACTGCGGACGCTGCGGCAACACCTGCGCGCTCCCCAACGCGACGGCGTCGTGCGCGTCGGGCGTGTGCGCCGTGGCGAGCTGCGCGTCGGGCTACGGCAACTGCGACGGCAACGCGACCAACGGCTGCGAGACCCTCACCGCCACCGACGAGGCCAACTGCGGACGCTGCGGCGCCGCGTGTCCCGCGGGTCAGTACTGCGTCGCGAGCGCGTGCACGACGATCTGCGGCCGCCCCCTCTCGGCCTGCGGGACGCGCTGCGTGAACCTCTCCACCGACGCGGCCAACTGCGGCGCCTGCGGCCGCGCGTGCACCGCGGGCTACGTGTGCACGCTCGGGCGCTGCGTGGTGCCTCCGCCCGCGAACGACACCTGCGGCGCGGCGACGGAGATCAACCTCGCGGCGGGCTCGCGCATCGCGCTCTCGGTCAACATGACCAGCGCGACGCACGAGCTCGACTCGCCCTGTGACACGGTGGGCGGCGGCGACGCGTTCTATCGCTTCACGCTCACGCGCCGCGAGCTCATCTACGCCGACACCTTCGGCACCGCGTGGGACACCAAGCTCTTCCTCGCGACCTCGTGCATCACGCCGCTCCGCGCGTCGCAGACGCTCGGTGATCTCATCTGCGACGACAACCTCGGCCCCGGCTGCACGACCGGCGGAACCGCGTCGCAGATCTACACGGTGCTCAACCCCGGCACGTACTACCTCGTGGTCTCTTCGAACGGCACGCCCTCGACGGCGACGATCCGCTTCGAGCACCTCAACGTGGGCACCGGGTCCGTCGCGCTCCTCGGCCGCGGCACCACCGTGCGCGCGGGAACGACCGTGGCGGGCGTGGCGAGCGGGTACACGTCGTCGTGCGGCGGCAGCGGCCCCGAGCAGGCGTTCTGGTGGACCACCTGCCCCGAGCAGATCGCAGGCACCCTCAACGCCACGACGTGCAGCCGCGCGACGTGGAACACCGTGCTCAGCGTCGTGAGCGGCGGCGGCAGCGGCGACCTCTGCAACGACACCAGCACCACATGCGGCCCGCAGTCGACGCTGACGAGCACCATCGCGGC